>JAEYAR010000205.1 GCA_023404715.1 Bacillota bacterium
GCCTGGAACAGCGCCTCGAAGCTTGCGCCATCCGCGGGATAGCGGGCGATGCCGATGCTTACGGTAAAGGGGGGCGTGCCGGGCTCAGCGCCGGATTCCAGGTGTTTTTGCATAAGCTCGGCCTTTCGGCGAGCGATCACGCGATCGTCGGTGCCGCCGATGAAGGCGACCAGCTCGTCTCCGCCGATGCGCCCCAGCACGTCGTTTCTGCGAAAGACGCGCTGCAGCGCATCGCCCACGGCATGGAGCGCCAAGTCGCCGGCGGCATGCCCGTATTGATCGTTGATCGTCTTAAAGGCGTCCAGATCGATGAGGAATAGGAGCCCCTTTTGCACGTGATGGAGCTCCGCGGCGATGCGCTTTTCAGAGGAGGTCTTGTTTTGCAGGCCGGTAAGCCCGTCTGTTTCCGACATGCGCAGAAGATAATCCTCATGCCGCATATGCTCGTCGATATCGGTGATCTTTCCGATGATGGCGATGAGCTTTCCTTTTTCATAGAGGTATTGGCTTTGGACGAGGCACCAGAAGAATTCCTGCCGGTCAGGGCGCAAGACGCGAATTCTAATCTCTTCGGCAGGTCCTTGCCCATCCAGGATGCTGCGTACGATTTCAATGTCGCCGGCGTAAATATACCCCAGATTCAGATGATGCAAAAATCCGCGCTGGCGCAGGTTATGGATGCGAAAGAGCCGGGCGGCGTTGGATGTAAAGTGGATGGTATCCCGTCTGGGATCGTAGTTGAAGAGCACGGTATCCGAGAAGTGCTCGAGCAGCAAATAGCGCTGTTCGTCCGCCGACGACCTGCGCTGAAGCGTTCGAATCAACCCGAACAGGACGGAAAACGCGACGAGGACGACAGCTAAAAGGGTGAGTATGCTATGATGGGAGCTGTGAACGATGCTCTGATACTGCATGACCGCCGCATCTGCCTGGAGGATCACCACGAGATGCCAGCCGTTATACCGAAGGCCCGTGAGGGAGAGGTAATAGGGCGCGCCGCCGAATTCCCCGAGCCGGAAGGTCCTGACGTCGGAGGCGGCGAAGGCCAGACCTGAACGCACCTGATTGAGCACGGCTGGGTCTACATCCCCGTCCTTCAGCAGGGTCAGCAGATTGCCAAGCTTGCCCTGCTCTGCGGCGCGGACGGGGAGGATTTCGCCTCTATCGTCCGTGAGGAACGCGGCGGCGAGCCGCCCCTGCGCCGGATCGTAAAGCTCCGTGGAGACGAGCATCTGCGCATCGATGATGCCGCGCACGACCCCCGCGAACGCGCCGTTGCGAAAGACGGGAACGCCCACGGAGATACAATAGATATTGCCCATGCGCGCCGAATAGACGATATCCGAGACGACGGTTTGCCCCTCCAGCAGGCGGCCTACGATCTCCTGATCCTGGCTGCGAACCATCCCCTCGTCGACGGCGCGCAGGTAATCGGCGTAGGATAGGAAGTAATATGAGATTTCCGGCGTCCCCTCGTTGAGCGCGGTAAGATAGGCGTTCAGAAATTCGGGGTCGTCCTTTTGCGCGATAAAGACAGCGAGCGTTTGCAGCGTGTTGACGACGCCGTCGATCTGTGTCAACGTATTCTCGCGCTGGCCGGTCGTGTAGGCGCTGAGCGTTTCTGTGATCATCCGCACGAATTTATCGTGCGTCAGATGCCTGTTATACGACAGAACGGTCGTAATGCACAGGCCTACGAAGAGCGCGCAGAGCAAAACGACGATCAGGTAAGCGCGCGCACGCGTCAAGGCACGCCTGCGCTTGCCGGGCAAACCGCTTTCTTCCTGCGTAAAGGGGCTTGCCTGCTCCGGCGCAGGCGCGAGCGAATCCGCGAGCTCGTATTTGCCCTTTTGCGCTTCATAGATTTTGAAAAACTGCTCCGCTGGCATGGGCTTGGCAAAATAAAACCCCTGGACCATCGTGCAGCCTAACTGAAGCAGATAACGGCACTGATCCTCCGTCTCCACCCCCTCGCAGAGAACCTCGACGTGAAGGCGCTGGGCGATGTCGATGATGTTGGGAACGATGGCGGCGTTGCGCTTTTTGAGCGCGCTATCGTCGTCGGAGAGAAATTTGCGGTCGAGCTTCAAACAGTCGAAGCTCAGCTCTTGCCAAATGTTGATGCCCGCATAACCGGAGCCAAAATCGTCGATCGACACGCGATAGCCATAAGCTCTTAGCTGATCGATGAGAACTTTGGCGCCGGTGAACTCCTCTAACAGTATGGTTTCGGTAAGCTCGAACTCAAGCAGCTCGGGCGGTATATGGTATGACGTGGCGATGGCGTGCAGCTGCTCAGCCGTATCGGCATTCTGGATGTGCAGACGCGATAGGTTGACGGAGACGCGCGTCACGGGCAAGTGCGCTGCGATCCGGCGCGCTAAAAACGCGCAGACCTGGCGGCAGATCAGGCGGTCGAGCTCGACGACCATACCGTTCTTTTCCATGACCGATAGAAACGCGTCGGGATAGATGATCTCGCCGTTTTCACCCAGGCGGCGCGCCAGCGCCTCCGCGCCGACGATGGCGCCGGTGGTCAGATCTACCTTGGGTTGAAGGTAAAAATCAAAGCGTTGCGCCTTGAGCGCGCTGTAGACCTCCAATTCCGTCTCATGCCAGGCGATTTCGTGCGCCTCCATGTCCTGATTGTAGAGCACGGACACGACGGTCAGCTGTTTTTTGGAGGCTTTGCGCGCCGTATTGGCGCCGTCGATCGCCCGCGCAACGTGACCATTTTTAACGGGGCATACGCCGCAGGCGATCTTAAGACGGCTGGTCAGAAACTGCACCTGCTGCGCCTCGAGAAAATCGGCAAGCTGGACGTCGCGCGCCTTCATCAGATCCTCGATGCTTTGGCCGTCCAGCGTTTGGAGCAGGCAGACGAAATGGTCGGCAAAGAGGCGCATACAAAGACGCACGGTTGGATCGCCGTTAAGAAAATGTTCGACCGATTTCAACAGCGCGTCCCCCGCATCCGCGCCAAAAAAGGAGTTGATGGATTGGAAATCGTCGATATCTGCGTAGAGAACGAAGAACCGTCCCGTATGGGCGCTTTGGATGATTCGCTCAGCGTCATGAATAAAGACAGTGTTGAGGTTCACTTGGCGATTCCTTCTTTCCACGAGGAAGCTTATCGGGCGTAATTCCTAAGCTCTTATGAAAAATATAGGTTGGGGCTTTTCTTTATTATAACACATCTCCTTTTGGACGCAAAGAGCCGGGCGAAGATTTCTATGCCTCATTGTATAAAGGTTGCCCATTGATAAAGCGAGCCGTTCAATCGGCTCAGGCGGCTTCGCTAAGCTGCGGGCGCGCCCTCTGCGATGACCTGCGTGATCGAGCGCCCCTAAAGATGAAGCTCGCAGCGCGCCTGGGAGAGGCGCACGGGCGGCATCGCCCGCGAGGTGATCGCGGCGCCCGGCGGCACGGGACCGGCCAGGGAGGGCAGCGCGGGATCGTGCGCGGCAAAGCGCGAGCGCGCCAGGGCTGCGCTTTTCGTCGCGTAGCAATAGGCGCACCCGCCGGGGCAGGTGCTGTAAGCACCGATGTCGATGCTCTGCGCGCATCCGCAGCCCGGGCGCTGCCCTTTATCCTGCGTAAGCTTGAGCGGGCAGCCGAGGATGCCGGCGATGCGCTGCGGGTCCACGCATGCCGCCGGGCGCACCCCGAATGCGGAAAGATTCAGCTGCTCGCAGCAGGTGTAGAGGGCGAGCGCGTGCGGGGAAGCGACGCGGGCGAGCCGCGCGGCCATATCGCGCATATCTCGATCCGCCATCGGTTTGACCCGACCGCCGAGATGGCGGTAAGGGTCGGCAAAGCTGAAGATGCACCGCGTGGTAAGCGGGGCGAGCGCGTCGCACAGCCTGCCGAATCGATCCTCGTGCCAGGCGGCTGGATGCGATGAATCAAGCAGAATGGGATCATAGCGCCAATCGACACGCGCAGGGCCTAGTCGCGCAGCGAGGGCGGCGAAGGCGTCGAGGCGCGCGGCCTCCGGCGGCAGGTTCGGCTCCACGTCGCTACCATAGGGCGTAACCGTGAAGGAGAAGCAATAGGCGTAACCGCGCGCGTCCAACTCGTCCAGATAGGGCATCAAGGGAAGCGGATTCTTCGTCCAGAAGAGGATAAGCTCCGCATCGCTGGGCGAGAGCGGCACACGGCTGTAGCTGCGCGCGTTAAAGGGATTTTGAACGAGGCAATAACCCTCGCGGATGCGGCCTATAAACCACGCCGCGTAAAAGGCGGGGATGTCGCTGCGGCGGCTGGCGCTGACGATCATGGCGGTTTTCCTCCAGGTCTGTAATGACGCCATTGTAGCACATCTGTTCCCCTGATACAAGCGGTACGCCCCGCGAAAAATTCATAGCGGCATTGCTGCTTTACGGGCGCCGTTTTTGCTATAATAGAGCGAAGGGAATGCGAGGAGGAGAAACCTGCATGCTGACGGAATGCGTACGGGAGACGGCGGCGCTGCTGCGACGTGCGGGGCGGCTGATCGCGGGCGGGTTGCCGGTGCTGCTCTTGTTGGAAGGCGTTTATCGATTGTTTTTGCAGGCGCTCTCTTTTCTGGCGAACAGGGCGCTCACCTGGGCCGCGGCGCAGGGGGGCGTCGGTTTTGTAACCGCGCGGGGCGCCGCCTTGCCTCTATCAGGGCTTTGGACTGCGGCCGTATGCGCTGTGTCGGCGCTTATTTTCACGTTTTGCAGCCTGTGGGAGATCAGCGCGCTCATCCTATGCCTGGAGGATGTACGTAGGGGAAGGCGCTGTAGGGCCGCTCCCTTGGCGTTCAAGGCTTTTCGCAGCGCTGCGCAAGCATATCGGTTTCGCAACGTGCTGCTCTTGCCGGTGTTGCTCTTGCTCGCGCCGGGTCTGGTCGCGCTGGGGCGAGGCGCGGCGCTGCTCTCCGGGCTCGGCAAGGAGGCGCCGCTCCTCGGGGCCCTCATTTTGGCGTCGGCGACGGCGGCATATGCGATCGCTTTTCGATGGGCGCTTTCGCTGCACGAGATCGTGCTGCAAGGCTGCGCGCTGAGGGCGGCCGGGCGGCGTAGCGCCCGAATGCTGAAAGGCAGGCAGCTCCCCGGCGCATCGGCCGTGCTCGCGGGCGTGATCGCGCTGCTCGCCGCGCTGCGGCTCGGGGCGATCTTGGGTTCGCTATGCCTCGGGCTGCTGGCCAAGGGGATCGCTCCGCCGCAGCGGGCGCTCTCCCTTTTCTGGGCGAGCTATACGCGCCTGTCCGTGGCCGGACGTGCGCTGAGCGGCGCGCTCTGCTCGATCTTCGTGCTGAGCCTTCTCTGCGCCTTACGGGACGCATGCAGGGGGCGGCCTACGCCCGCCCTTGTACCGCGCACGGGTCGCGAGCGGGAATGCGCCCGGGGCTACTACGCGATCGCGGCGGCGTTGTTTTTGCTCGCTGCGGTGCCGGGGCTTCCGGCTTTGGATCCGGGGCGCCCCGTACAGATCGTCGCGCATCGCGCGGGCGGCGCCATCGGGCCGGAGAACACGCTCGCCGCGCTGGACGAGGCGATCCGCAGCCGCGCGGTGATGGCGGAGATCGACGTGCGCCTGACCCACGACGGGGAGCTCGTCGTGTTGCATGACGCGAACCTTCGGCGCGTCGCGGGCGTAAACCACGCCATTCATAGCCTGACGCTAGCGCAAGCGCGCGGCTACGACGTAGGCAGAATGTTTTCCGCAGAATTCGCGGGCGAGCGCATCCCGACGCTTGGCGAGATGCTGACGCGGGCGCGCGGCAAGATGGAGATGATGATCGAGATCAAGACGGGCGAGCCGGAGGCGGTGCTCCAAGCCGTGCGCGACCTCGGGATGGAGGAGCAGTGCGTGCTGGCCGCGACGAACTACGGCCTGCTCGAGACGGTGCGGCAGCTGGCGCCGGAGGTCCGCACCTGTTACATCGTCTCGTCGTTTTACGGAGACGTGCGCCGGATGGATGCGGCGGACCAACTCTCCATCCGGGCGGACGCCGCAACCCTCTCGCTCGTGCGGCAGGTGCACCGGAGCGGCAAGGAGATCTTCTGCTGGACGGTGAACGACGAGGCCACGATGCGCCGCCTGCTCGCCTATGGCGTGGACGGATTGATCACGGACGACCCCTACCTCGCCGCGCACGTGGCCGAGACGTCCGGACGCGGGCTGCTCGCGCAGACGATCGACGTGCTGGGAGAGGGAGAGCGGCTTTCTGATTAAAATAAGACGACAAAACGCCAAACGCCAAATTTGATCCGGCGTTCGGCGTTTTTGTCTGGCGATTGGTTAAACGGGGATACGCGCGGCCGCTTGCCAGGGCGGCGTGCTTGGCAGACGCGTTTCAAAGCGGCAGATACAGGCCTGCTCGACAGCCCTCGCATAAGCGCCGCGCAGGAAGGCGTCGATCAGACCGGCGAATTCCTGCCAGGATTCGCTCTCCTCTCCCGGCCGGATGGGATAAAAATGCGCGTTGTTGGCCTCTGCGGCCTGCCGGTCGCCCGGGGCGTCGCCGATCATGAGGATGTGATCCGGCGTATAGGCGGACGCGAGGCGCGCGATAACCGCCTGCTTGCCGCCGGTTTCCTGACCACACAGACAATCGACGAAGGCGTCGAGCCCATGCTCCGCCCACTCGCGCGCGAGGGCCGCCTCCTGCGTCGCGGAGACGACGACGATATCCGCATGCGCGTGCAGCGCCTGCAGGCACGACGCGACATGCGGGAAGGGCGGGATGCCGTGAACGAGGCGGCTGATGCGCTCATTGACGTCGAGCGACCATTCGTAAGCGCGAAGGAGAACCGGCGCTTCGGGGCGCGCCTTTGCGGCTGTAAGCAGCAGGTCGTTGCTCAGACGGGGCGCCTCGTCGATCCAGCGGCGCAGCGCTTCGCGATCGGGGACGGTGAAGCCCCTCTCGCACACATCTCGCCGGCAGGACAGCAGATCGAGGCTGAGCAGCAAGGTGATAAAGCGGTGCATGCCGCGCGAGGTGGAATACAGGTTTGTGTATTCCCAGGCCTCGCGGGCGTATTTGGAGATCGGTTGAAGCGAAAAATGGCCGATGTAGGCCGGGCAGAAGCATTCCTTATGTTTAATCTCCATCGTGTCAAAGGCGCATCCATCTGAGTCGATGCAGACGAGGCGCCGTTTGGCAGGCGTAAACCGGGATAACGAGCGCATGGTGATTCCCCCTTTGCCGGACGGCTTCCCTTATGCTCGGTCAAAAAAGCGTTCTACGGCGAGGGCAAAGCCGTCCTGTGTGTTGGTTGCCGTCACGTAATCGGCGGCGTTTTGTATAGCCTCAGGCGCGTTGCCCATGGCGACGCCGACGCATGCCAGACGGATGGCGTCTATGTCGGTAGAGCTATCGCCGATGGCGAAGACGTCGTCGTAGGATGCGCCCAGATGGGAAAGCAGCGCGTTCAGGGCCGCGGGCTTATCCAAAGAGGCGCCGGAGAACTCCAGATCGCGCGCGGCCGCGCCGCGCGTATGGCGTATGAGCCCTGTGGCGGTGACGGCGTCGTATACCTCCTTCTGCTGCGCATCGGGAATCCCATACAGGTTTACCTTTTCGATGCCTAACCCGTTTTGCAAAAAATACTCGGATAGGGATGCTACGGCGGTAAAGGCCTTTTGCCGGCACATATACCACACGTGATGACTGGGGACAGGGGGGCAGGTGAGCTGCGCGAGCGTCTCCTGCTCGATGTAGATCGTATGCGCGGCGGCAACCTCGGCGTAAAGACCCCGCCCTTCGAATGCGCGCAGCACATGCGCCGAATCGGTAGGCGGCAGGACGTTTTCGTATAGGGACTTTTGCTTTAAACGGTCGTAGACGCGCGCGCCGTGGCTGGATACGACGTAGCGAATCCAGGGCAGCGCGAGCACCTGGGGCGGCAACATGTCCACGACGCGTCCCGTACAGGGGACGACGCAGACCCCGCATTCGTGAAGCGCGTGCAGGGCGGCCATGTTGCGCGGGGAGATGGCGACCTGGTCGGCTCCGAGTAGCGTTCCATCCATGTCGATCCATGCGATTTTCGGGTTCATACCGGCCCTCCTTGCGGCTTTGGGATAAACACAGTATAGCGCTTGGATTGAAACGTGTCAATAAATCGAGCGCAGATTCTTTGAAAATAAAGTCAAACAAGTCGAAGATACCGAAAATATTCGAGATTTTTGAAAGAAATATGCGAACATGCGGGGAAATCGAACGAAAATTTTTGCAAAAGCATTGAAACGTTCTAAAAATTGTGATAGAATAAGGGCGTCAACAGAAAGGCGCCCTGACGGGCAGAAAGAGGGAATGCAATGAGGCGAGGTGTAGAGGGAGCAAACCGCATGCTGCGCGACCAGGTCCGTGCGCACGGTTTGCTGGTAGCGGCCCACCGGGGGACGTGCGGCGGCCATATCATCGAAAATACGACCACGGGATTTGAGTGCGCGCTGCGCCACCGGGCGGACATCATCGAGCTCGACGTGGTGCGTTCTATGGACGGCGGATTGTTCATCTTTCACGACGGCAACGAAAAGCGCCTTTTGGGTGCAGACCGGAATATTAAGACGATGACGTCCGAGCAGATTCTTTCTTATACCTACAAGAACCAGACGGGGGAGGCGACGAACCTGCGGGTAAACACGCTGGACGAAGCGCTCGCGTATTTAAAAGGACGTTGCCTGATCAACGTGGACCGCTCCTGGAAGATCTGGGATAGCGTCCTCCCCTGCATCGAGAGGCACGGCATGATCGAGCAATGCATCGTCAAGAGCGATCCGCAGCCCGAATACCTGGAATTCCTGGAACGCTATGAGGCGCCCATCCTGTACATGTCCAAGGCGTTTAAGGCGCAGGACGTAGAGGCGGTGCTGGCGCGCGACATCAATACGGTGGCGTTTGAGATGATTTTTTTCGACGAAGAGAGCGATCTGCTCGATCCGGCTGCGCAGAGGGAATGGCATGAAAAGGGCGTGCTGCTGTGGTGCAACGCGCTTCGGCTCAAGGAGGACTGGAACCGCAGCGCCTGGCACGACGACAATGGGGCGATCCTGGGGAACCCGGACGACCATTGGGGCTGGCTCGCCGGCCATGGATTTGACATCATCCAAACCGATTGGCCGCTGCTGCTGCACGAATACCTCGTTGCCCGAGGGCTGCGCTTTGAAGGCTGCAAGGCCTGCGAATAGAGGAGAGCGAAGCAAAAAGGACCGACGAGAAGCAAAACGAGGAGGAAGCGAAATGAAAAAGAGGATTCTGGCCGCCCTATTGTCCGCGCTGTTTTTGACGGGCGCGATGGGCGTTGCGGCGGAAGAGGCCGCCTACCCGAAGGCGGAAGGCGAAAGGTTCACCATCTTTGTCAAGCAGCAGACCATCCAGCCCGACTACGAGCAGATTTACATGTTCGAGCAATACGAGAAAATGACGGGGATCGATATCGAATGGATCAACACGCCGCAGGACGTCGTAAACGAAAAGGTCTCGTTGACGCTGGCGGGCGGCGATCTGCCGGACGCGTTCCTCAAGTGCGGCATCAGCGGAAGCGACCTGCAGACCTACGGCGATGCGGGCGACTTCCTCGATCTGTCCCCCTATCTGGAGACGTACGCGCCCAATTTCTGGGCTTACGCGCAAACCAACCCGGATGTTCTCGCCTCGATCACTACGCCGGACGGCGCGATTTATTCGCTGCCGGCCATCGCGGACGCGCCCAGCACGCGCATCAGCCTCAAATGGTTCTACAATCAGGAATGGCTGAGCAACCTGGGGCTCGAGCAGCCGGCGGACATCGACGCGTTTTACGCCATGCTCAAGGCGTTTAAAGAGCAGGACGCAAACGGGAACGGAGACCCAAGCGACGAGGTACCGCTGATGACGAGCATGGACAACCTCTATCAGACACTTGGCGGCATGTTCGGCGTGCTCAACCGTGGCGGCTATCATCAGTCTTTTTGGGATGCCGACCCCGCGACGGGCGAGCTGCGCTACACGCGCACGTCGGACGCATGGCGCGAGCTGATGGCGTTTATGAACAAGCTGTACGAGGAGGGGTTGATCGCGCAGGAATCCATCACCTATAAGGTGGCGGACGTCGTAGGCCTGGCCGCGCAGGACCGCCTCGGCATGTACGTGATGACCAACCTCGCGCGGTTATCGGCGGACGTGGCGGACAAGTTCGCGCCGATCGAGACCGTAGTGAAAGGCCCGCACGGCGATCAGCTCTGGCCCGCGACCCGTTCGCATCTGCACTCGGTAGGCGCTTTCGTGATCACGACCGCGTGCAAAAACCCGGAGCTGCTCCTGCAATGGGTGGATTACTTCTATTCCGAGCCCGGCATATTGCTCTATCACTACGGCGTGGAAGGCGAAACCTGCGTAAAGAAGGCGGACGGTTCCTATGCTTATACGGACGACGTCTTAGCCGAGATGGCGCAGGGCAAGAGCTACGACGAATCCATCGCCGACGTGACCTGCTTTGGCGGCGGGAACAACCCGACCATCATGTCCTGGCCCGGGTTTGCCGGCATGGAGCTGACGGAGAAGCCGATGGCGGCCTCCGAGGTGCTCAAGGAGCATCTGCCCGGCACGATCTGGCCGATCTTCACCTATACGTACGACGAAAACGAGGTCGTGACGACCGTAGGCTCCGATATTGACAATTACGTCAAGGGGATGTGCGCGAAGTTCGTGACCGGCGAGACCGAACTGAACGACCAAACCTGGAGCGATTACGTGAATACCGTGGAAAAGATGGGCATGTCCGAGTACTATGAGGCGACGAAGGCGGCGGCGCAACGCGCGGACGCGGCGGTCAAGCGCTGAGCTGCCCAACGATCAGCCGGAGGGGTGCGCAAGGGCGCACCCCTCCGGACAAGCGGGGAGCCGTAGGATGTAAGGGGGCGTTTGCATGCAGAAACGGGGCCTGGGGCGGGAGTTGAAACGTTCGGCAGGAAAGTATTGGGATCTGTACCTCCTGCTCATTCCGGTGATGGTCTATTTCATCGTATTTAAGTTCGTCCCGATGTACGGCGTGCAGATTGCCTTTCGCAATTACGTGCCGCGCAAAGGCATCATGGGCAGCGATTGGGTGGGACTCAAGCACTTCGTACGGTTTTTTGCCAGCTATAACTGCGGGCAGATCATCTTCAATACCATATATCTATCCGCGCTCAACCTGCTGTTTAACTTTCCACTGCCCATCCTGCTGGCGCTGCTGCTCAACGAGATCAAGCAGACCTTTTGTAAAAACACGCTCAAGATGGTGACGTATGCGCCGCACTTTCTTTCCACCGTGGTCGTATGCGGCATGGTGGTCTCCTTTTGTTCGCCTTCGACCGGCGTGGTCAACGTGATCGTGAAGGCGCTCGGCGGGCAGCCGATCTACTTCATGGCCAAGGCCGAGTGGTTCAGGCCGCTGTACGTCATCTCCGACGTATGGAAGAACATGGGGTGGAATTCGATCATCTTTCTGTCCGCGTTGTCGGCGATCGACCCGGCGCTGTACGAAGCGGCGGGCATCGACGGCGCGAGCCGGTTTAAGCAGCTGCTGCATGTTACGCTCCCTTCCATCATCCCGACGATCGCGATCATGCTGATCCTCAACTGCGGCAAGGTGATGAGCGTGGGCTTTGAAAAGGTGTTTCTGCTGCAAACGGATTTAAATCTGGACGTATCGGAGGTCATCTCGACCATGGTATACAGGCAGGGCATCCTGGGCTCAAAGTTCAGCTATGCGGCGGCGATTGACCTGTTCAACTCCGTCGTCAATCTCGCGCTGCTCTTTGCGGTCAATTCGATCAGCAAGCGGGTATCGCAGGTCGGCCTGTGGTAAGGAGGGCGCATATGAAAGGCACGAAGATTTCCCTTTCGCGGGAGGACCGCGTCTTTATGTTCACCGTGTACGCGATCGGTCTTTTGCTGCTGTTGACCGTCGCTTATCCGTTGGTGTACGTCGTCAGCGCATCGCTCTCCGATCCTATGCAGGTCATCGGCGGGCAGGTTGTGCTTTTGCCCAAGGCGGTTTCTATCAAAGCGTATCAGGAGGTCTTTCGCTCCGGCGACATCATGACGGGCTATCGCAACACGATCGCCTATACGATGGTGGGCACGCTGATCAACATGGCGATGACCACGATCGCGGCCTACCCGCTTTCCCGGCCGGATATGGCGGGCCGAAACCTGATCACGATGCTGATTTCGTTTACCATGTTCTTTTCGGGCGGCATGATCCCAACGTTCCTGACGATCAAAAATTTAGGGCTACTCAATACATTCTGGGTCATGGTGTTGCCCGGAGCGATTTCGGTGACGAACCTGCTCATCATGCGCAATTATTTTCAGCATTCGGTGCCGAACGAGATCATTGAGGCCGCCTATGTGGACGGCTGCACGAACATCGGCACGCTGCTGCGCGTGGTCATCCCGATCTCTCAATCGATCTTCGGCGTGCTGCTCATCTATTACTTCGTCGGCCATTGGAACAGCTATTTTAACGCCCTGCTCTACCTGAACGATCGCAGCCGCTACCCCCTGCAGGTATTCCTGCGGCAGATCCTCCTGCAAAATTCGCTCGCGGATATGGCGAGCGGCACCAGCGGCGATTCGCAGGCGGAGGTAGCCCTGTTGTCCGAAACGCTGAAATACGCCGTCATCGTGACGGCCAGCGTGCCCGCGCTCGTCCTCTATCCGTTCATGCAAAAATTCTTTGCCCAGGGCATCATGATCGGTTCGATCAAAGGATGATTGTGGGGTCTACGCCCTGCCCATGCGCTATGCCGGGCGGGGCTTTCTCCTATGCTTGAGAAAACGCGCGCTTTGTGTTATGCTTGAAAGCGACAGGGTCCGCCCTTCGGCGGACGAAGGGCGCGTAAAGGCGGGATGCATGTGGCGACGATTAAAGATATCGCGAAGGCGGCGGGCGTGTCGCCTTCCACGGTCTCCAATGTCCTCAACCGGCGGGGGAACGTATCGTATAAAAAGATCCGCCTGGTGGAGCAGGCGGCCAAGGAGATGGGTTATCGTCTGAATGAGGCGGCTTCCGCCCTGCGCAGCGGGCATGCCAAGGCGATCGCTGTTCTCTTGCCGGGCATCGGTTCGCAGGCTTACGCGGACCTGTACGACGGCATCTGCGCCGTCGCCCGCGAGGCGGACTATACGGTGACGCTACACGTGACCTACAACGACCCGGAACGCGAAAAGGGAATCATCTCGGACGTCATCTCTTCGCGTGCGGAGTTTGCCGTGGTGGTCACGAGCCTTGCCAAGGCGCAGGCGCGTTATGCGCGGCTTGTGCAGGACGGCACGCGCGTCGTCTTCGCCGAACGCACGGAGCAGGACCGGGCGGATTACATCGGCTTTGATATGGAGGCCGCGGCGCGCGAGATCGCAAGGCGCGTGTACGACGACGGCGCCCGTTGCGTGGGCCTGATGACGAACATGCTCGATTATCCGAACGAAGCGCGGTTCGCCCAAGCGTTCGAGGCGGAAGCGTCCCGGGCGGAGCGGTATATGCGCCTGCGCACCCTGCAGACGGTGCCCAGCCAATACGCCAAACGCGCGTTTGAGTTCAACCACGGCGGGGCGCCGGACGCCCTGGTGACCACGAACGAGGAGATGGCGCAGGCGCTGCTATCGGCGCTGCAGTGCTGCGCGCCGGACAGGAGGCCGCGCGTATACGCCCTGGCTCCGCTGCGCGCGGTGCGTTCGTTCGGCTATGAGCGCTATTCGCTCAATTACCGCTTGCTCGGCAGGACCATCGCCCAAAGGCTGCTGGCGCACGGGGAATGCCTGGAGGGGGAGCGGCTTGCGCCCGACGGCTTCGCGCGTGAGATGCATTATCCCGCGGTGGCAAAGGCGGTCACGCTCAACCTGCTTTCCATCGACAGCCCGCATACCATGGCGCTCAACCAATTGGCGCCGAACCTGCGCCGTACGTTGGGAATCGGCCTGAAGATCCTTTCCCTGACGACGCGTGAGCTGCGCGAGGCGATCCCTCAGATGGGCGATACGGGCGCATTTGACCTGATCCGCATGGATATGGCGCAGCTGGGCAGCATGGGCGAGCGCATCTTTATGCCGCTGAGCGCGCTATCGGTCGACATAGGGGAGATCAAAGCCCGCCTGTTGCCCAGCCTATGGCAGGAATTCACGGCGGCCCGGGGGGAGCACTATACGCTGCCGCTGGATCCAAGCGCGCTCGTGCTCTTTTACAGGCGGGACCTGATCGAGGATACGGCGCTGCAACGCGCTTTTTATGAGCGGTATAAGCGGCCGCTCGCCGTGCCGGGGACGTTTGAGGAGTGGACGGAAGCGTCGGAATTCTTTGACAAGCGGCATAACCATGAAGCAAGAACGCCCTACGGCACGGCGCTATCGAACATGGCGGGGGAATACATCGCGCATTTTGCGGCCGTGTCGCAAGAGGGGAAGTTGGGGGATCTTTCGGGTCCGACGTTTGCCCGAGCGCTGCGGTGCCACAGGCGGCTGAGCGAATCGGCCTGCGTGCTGCCGCAAAACTGGTGGGGCGCGTTGGTAGACGCGTTTCTCAAGGGCGAGTGCGCGTTCATGATGACCTACGCGAACCACGCGGAGAGGCTGTGCGCCAACCCGCTCTCGCGCGTATCCGGCCGCGTCGGTCATGCGATCGTCCCGGGCGGACGGCCGCTGCTCGGCGGCGGGGTGCTTGGCGTGCCGAAGGCATCCAAGAAGCATGACGCTGCCGCGGACATGCTCTCATGGCTCTATAGCGAGGAGATCAGCCGCCTGACGGCGCTGATCAGCGGCACATCCCCCTGTACGTTTGCCTACGAGGACGAGCAGATCCTGGACATCTATCCCTGGCTCCACACGGTTCGCACAAGCTTCGATTGCGGCGCGCGCCGCCATCTCTTCGGGGAACTGGGAGAGCGCTGCGACCTGATGGAGATCGAAAACAGCGTCGGCTTTATCGTCCGCAACGCGATGAGCGACATGACGACGCCGGAGCAGGCGATGGCCTTTGTGGCCGAGATGCTCAGAAGCCGATAAGAAAAAGCGTCCGCACGCAGGTAATGCCTGCTGCGGGCGCTTTTGCTTAGACGGTTATTTTATCAACCATTCATAATCCTGTCTACAATCCACGATGTAGTCAACGTATATATTGTTATCCTTAACCTGATACAAAACCATGTACCGGTTTTCCACGAACATTTTATTGGAAGTGGTAGATTATATTACAAACAGCACCATCTGTGACGTTATGAAAAAAACGATATCAAGCCATGGCTTGTAAAGGAATGGTGCATCCCACAGGCAGACGCTGATTATGTGGCAAAGATGGAGGACGTGCTGGAAGTCTACCAACGCCCGTATGACCCACTGCGCCCCGTTGTCTGTATTGATGAAACAAATAAACAGCTTATAAAGGAAACGCGCATCCCATGCGGGCCAGGCCAGCCCGAAAAGTGGATTCTAGCAACATTTTGTTTTCTATATCTCTACTATTGTGCTTGACACAGTGAAAATTTCGAGAAAAATAACCCGATCGGAAGATTTTGTGCTATCCTTTAAGTTGCCACACAAAAAGGACATATGAGACAGCGGAATTTGCCCTTGCCCGTGCGACCGCGTTTGCCGGGGATGCGTTCGGGGATGGGGGTGGCCGCGAGGCCTTCTTCAACCAGCGCGTCGTATCGCTGAAGATATCCGGCCAATTCCGATTCAGGGCAGGCTTCGCCACCCTGCGACTGAATCACCTTGCGGCGGTGGCACAGGGTTTGCAGCAGCTCCTGAAGCGGCTTCGCCCATGCCTACTTGCCGGTTTCATAGGCGTAGGCCAGTTCCCGCTCCAGATGCGCGCAGCACATGGCAAGGTCGACATTGTAATACTTCTGGTAGGGCTTTCAGAAATCGTGTACCGCCACGCCGTGCGCGTTTGGCAAAACGCCCATGTTCGTAATCCCTTTCTGGCTGCGCTTCTCCTGTACGGTAGGTCAGTGGGCACGTTCTACATTCCAGCACTCTGTGTGCGATGAGCTTCGTTTCCAACACGGCTTCATACTCATATCGCGTACCGTAGCAGTGCAGTTTGCACACTCCTGCATGCGGCAGCCTCCACACTCATCCGGCCGATGCTTCGACTTCATCCGGTTCGCGATTGATTTTTATTTCATTCCCTTTTGCTTTTTGTGACCGAACTGAACTATTACAACTATTTTGGCTTGACAGATGACCTTCGTGCACCACTTTATTACGTACTATGCTGCAAAATTGAAGACATGAAGTTTATAAACACCATGGAGGGATTAAATTGGGAAAAAAGTTATGTGCTCTGTGCATTTTTCTATGCTTATTATCTTTTTCCGGCATTGCTTGCGGAGGTGTTCTGGATCAAGATTGGCTTATGGAGATTCCAGAAGAATTTCGAGCAGGTTCATTTGTTAAAGATGTTTTAAGTAAAAAAATACAGTATGTTAAAATTGAGGAAGAAGGCGTCTATTTTTCTGGCAAAGATTTTCCTGCTGGCTTCTATACGGTATCGGTCAACACAGATGAATGGGTTAATATAACAGTTTCCGGAGACGGTGTTGACTCGTTTGTTCGTACGTATACAATAGATGGACCAGCAGAATATTCATTCTATATTCCATCAGATACTTCAATTACATTAGATAAAGATTGCATATTGGGGAATCTGGATCTGGAGATAGGGTTTCAGACGCATAAAGAGTATGAGCTAAAAAATATGCGATATTTAGTTGTGGTTCAAATGCCAGCAACTGAGTATACGATTACCAATATACCTGGGCAAGATGGATACATTGTTTTGTCCTCAATTAAGGCGGAAGAAGGAGAAGAAGAGCCTTTGATTATCGAGATTAAGAATGGGGAGGTAATTCAAAAGAGGTTTTCGTTTGATGATTTTGTATTTATAGAATTTATTAATTGTATTGTAGTTCCTGTTTTAACCGTTGGATAATTGTGCGTTGCAGATTGGAAGATTTTGCAACGCGTTTCCTAAAACGAAACGGCGCCTCCCCGGCTTTGAAATAGGGGAGGCGCCGTTGTCATATGGGTTTACGCTTCTTCTACCCGCTCGAGCACCAAAGCGCTGCGCGCGGGGATGTAGATCTCAAAACCGATGCCGCGCTTGCCCTGCGCGCGGGCGATGTAGACGTATTCGTGCGAGATGCGCTCGTAGCCGCCGAAGCACGCGCTGTCGCTATCGAGGATCACGCGGTACCTGCCCTCGCTGGGCACGGGTAAGTAGAAGTCCTTGAGCGACTGTACGGGATGGAAGTTGAACAGGAAGATGAGCCCGGCCTTTTCATAGGCGAGCAGCTTGCGCTCCTGCTCCTGCCAGAGGTTGCGCGGCGTAGCGGCCGAGAGCACGCCGCGAGTCTTGATCAGATCGAGCATCGCGCGGTCGAAATCGCCCAGATAGGCGTAGCGTAGGAAGCCGTCCTCAGACAGGCTCCACATCCTTCGCGCATGCGCGAAGCTCCAGTCGTTGCCCTCGCGGGGAAAGTCGATCCATTCCGGGTGGCCGAATTCGTTACCCATGAAGTTAAGGTACCCCTCGCCCGCGAGCGAGCAGGTGACGAGGCGGATCATCTTATGCAGCGCCAAGGCGCGCTCGACGACCGGATTGGGGTAGGCGCGGTTCATGCCCCAGTACATTTCCTTGTCCGCGAGCCAGAACATGATCGTCTTATCGCCCACCAGCGCCTGGTCGTGCGATTCGCAGTAGCCGATGTTCTTTTCCTGCGGACGGCGGGTGGTCAGCTCGTGCCAAAGCTTACCCATATCCCATTCCTCATCGCGGCGCTCTTTGAGCGTCTTGATCCAATAGTCCGGCACGCCCATCGAGAGGCGGTAATCAAACCCGATTCCGCCCGCCTTGACGGGCAGGCACATGCCGGGCATGCCGCTCATGTCCTCCGCGATGAGGACGCAGTTTTTCCTCACCCTATGGCAAAGCTCGGTCGCCAATTGCAGATACGTGACGGCGTCCACGTTCGTGTTCATCGAGAAGTATTTGTCGTACCCATCGAACGCCTGGCCCAGGCCGTGATCGTGATAGAGCATGCTCGTCACGCCGTCGAACCGGAAGCCGTCGAAATGGTACTCCGTCAGCCAGAACTTGAGGTTGGAGAGCAGGAAGTGCAGCACCTCGTGCTTGCCGTAATCGAAGAGCTTGGAATCCCAGGCGGGATGGTTGCCCGCGCCACCGGGGAGAAAGAACTGCGTATCCGTGCCGTCGAAGCAATTGAGGCCCTCAGCCACGTTTTTCGCCGCATGCGAGTGCACGAGGTCGAGCAGCACGCTGATGCCCATGGCGTGCGCGGTATCGACGAGCTGCTTGAGATCGTCGGGCGTGCCGTACCAGGAGGAGGCGGCGAAGAAATTCGTCACCTGATAGCCGAACGAGGCGTAATAGGGATGCTCCATGATCGCCATGAGCTGCACGGTGTTGTAGCCGTCGCGCTTGATGCGCGGCAGGATGTTTTGCGTGAACTCGTGATAGGTGCCGATGCCCTCTTTTTCCTGCGCCATGCCGATATGCGCCTCATAGATGACGGGGGGCACGTTGCGCTTAGGCGAAAAGCGCTGGTCGGTCCACTCAAATTCCCGCTCCGGCGCCCAGATCTGGCCGTCGAAGCAGCGGGAATCCGGGTCCTGCACGACGCGGTGGATATAAAGCGGGATATGATCTTGCACGCCGCCGGGATGGGTGACCTGCACTTTGACGTGGGAGAGGTGCTTGAGGGCGTTCTTTCCCCGCAGGGCGATCTCCCAGTTTCCGTTATCCAGGCGCGTCATGGCATGGGACTTTCGATCCCACTTATTAAAATCGCCGACGAGATGCATCGCGGTCGCGTTCGGGGCCCATTCGCGGTAGACCCAGCCGCGCTCCGTACGGTGAAAGCCGTAAAACAGGTCGCCGTTCGCGAATTCATCGAGGCTGACCCCGGCGGGTAATAGCGATTTCTTTACCGCTTTAAACCTCGCCATGCGCAGGTCGATGTCGCCCTCGTAACGGGCGAGCCAGGGATCGATCGTCAGGATGTCGTAGCGTTTCGGGGTTTTTGCGGTCGTCGCCATAGCCATCATCCTTCCTGATTTGAATCTATATGAGCGGAGGCGCGCACAGACGATTCGCACGCCTCGCCGGGCTTGAGGGCCCTCCGATGGTTTCATTATACAGGATTGGGACGGATAAAACAAGCGCGCGGACCGTATTGAGGCCCGCGCGGCGATTTACTGCCGGGATTCCAGCACGACCCAGTCCCCGAACGCGCGCTCGGTAAAGCTCGCTTCATCGAGCGTCTGCGTATCCTCGGCGCGCAGGAGGTAGATCACGCCCGGCGCGGGGGAAGGGGTCTGCGCTTCGGGGCGAAAGATAGAAAAGCGACCGGCGAAGTCGTCTCCCTCCATTTGCCCGATCAGGTCGGCGGCGGGCAGGTCGAAGCCAAAGGCTGTCAATACGCGGACGACCTGATCGCCGCCCGGGTGTGCGACGTTTGACGAGACGTGGATTCGCTCCACGTCGAGCGTAGATGCGTATGCGGCGGCTTCGGTGAACCCGCGGTAATGCGCCGCCTCGGCGCGTGCGGGTGAATTTTCCGCGTAGTATTGTCCGACGAAAAGGCCAAAGCAGACGGTATACGCGAGGCACAGGACGGCGCCGGCTAGGGGGATTCTACGGGCAATATACGCAGTGCCTTTCGCACATAGCAGGATGAGCAGCGGTAGCGCCATGGCGAAGTGCGCGGCATCGAGATCGCGGAAGAGCACACAGAAGAGCGACATCGCCATGAGCAAAAGCGCGCTTGCGACGCAGGGTAGCGCCCCAGCGCCCATCGCGGCCATCTCTTTAGGGGGGCGACGCAGCTGCACGAGAAAGGCGAATCCGCCCAATACCGCCACGGGCAGCATGAAAAGCTGATAAAGGCCGAAGTTGGGCAGCGCATAGAGGCCGATCGACGCGCCCGTGGAGTCTTGAAGCTGCACAAGCGTCTGCTCCAGGTACCGAAAACCGTTATCCATCAGCGTGTCGAAGGCGTCCGCGCCGCGAAATACGCTGAGATCCGGCGTCAGCGCCCCGCGCCCAGCGTGCTCAAAGGCGGCGAAACGGGGGATTTCGACGCCCAATAAGGTAAACCCTTCGAGGCCAAACGTGTTGACGAGAAGGGTGAGAAGGGCCGGGAGGGCCGCCAGCAGGTACAAACAGGCGCCCGCGAGCACGGTACCCCAGGGAAGGCGCCGCGAGGCGACCGCATAGAGGCTGAGCGCCAGAATGAAAGACGGTAGCACATACCAAGCTGCGTCGCAGGCGTACATCGAAAGCCCGAAGAGCGCCATAGATAGGAAGTAAAAAGATTTGCGCCGCTGCGACAGCGAAAGCGCCCACAGGGAAAGCACGAGCATCGGACCGAGCGCGTGCGCGCTGAGCGCCCAGCGGCTCTGCATGACGAGCCCCGGCGCGAGCGCATAGAGGAAAAAGCCGATCCGCGCGGCGCGTCTGCCGCCCATGCGGCGGCACAGATCGTAAAATGCGAAGAGCGCTATGAGGTGCAGTAGCAGCATCGGCAAGCGAACGGATAAGACCGTCAAGCCCATGGCGGCGACGAAGGGCACGGCGAGCAGGGACAGGAGCGGCCCGGTCTGTCCGCCGCCCCAGACGTTCAACTGCGCGGTAAGGCGGCCTGTAAAGGCTGCGCCACCGGTCTGCAGCAGGGCTCGGGCCTGTACGCCCACGAGCGCCTCCTCGGCGGAGAGGCCCGCGGGGACGTCCGTCAGCAGATACGCGCGCGCCCAGAGGGCCAGCAAGGCGATGGGCAGCAGCAGAAAAAGCTCGTGCTTTTCGATCAGCGAGCCGAGGCGTTCGCCGGCAGCGGCGAGCCCGCGCCGGCGGCGCAGCGCCGCGCAGGCCCGTGGCTGCGTGGCGAGGACACACAGGCCTAGGCACAAAAAGAGCAAAAACGTGATCAACGGAGAATCCATGTGCATCCCTCCTCAGTCTTCCGCCCAATAGCGGGGATAGGCGACGGCGTACTTGGCATAATCCCACAGGAGGAAGTTGGCTTCGTCAAACAGCGCCTTTTCATCTTGCGAGATGATGTAGACCGCGCAGCCCTGCGGATCGGGCGTAAAGACGGCAAAATCCTGATACCAGAACCAATCCGAGTAATAGCCGACCGGTTCGCCCGCGGCGTTCACGAGTTCCTTTTCGTCGTTCATCTGATCGCGGTCGAGCCCCAGCGCGACCGCGGCGATGAGACGCACGATCGTGTCTTCATGGTCGGCTTCGCCCGGAGACGTAATGTAGACGGTATCGTATTCATAAGGAAATGCTTTGAGGGAATCGATCGCTTCGTATAGGCCGGTATGAAAGTTTTCGGACGTGTATTCGCTGTATTCCGGGCTGAAATACGTGCGGCATTGCCCGGCAAAGGCGAAGACGTACATGCAGGCCAGCAGGAGCGAAAAGGCCCGCACGCGCCGGACGATTTGATAGAGGGCGTAAGCGCACAGGAGGATCAGGACGTAATACACGCCGTTGGCGCGGTTGACGTTGGGCGAGCTGGTGAGCAGCCCGCAGGCGGCCATGGCAATCAGCCACGCCAACAGCAACATCGCCGCGTCGCGGCTGGGCCCCTCCGCGTTTGAATCGAGGTTTGACAGGGCCATACGCCGCCTGTCGCGGACCAGCCAGACCAGCCCGGCGATAAGCGCGGGGAACGAAAAGATGTACATCGTGCGATACCCCGGGATGGAGTTAAACGTAGAGGAGTCGTAGCCCTGCAGAAACGTGACGCGCAGCCACTCCACAGCGTTGGTCGCAAAGGCGAGGTACATATCGTCCGCCATAAAGGCGATTTCCTGCGCGCGCGCGTTTTCGTCGAAGAATTGCAGGGTGACGGGCCCCAATTGCAGGGTATCCCACTGAAAGTAGTTGACCATCATGGTCAGGATGATCGGCACGGAAAGCGCCAACCACAGTGCGGCGCACAGGAGGATGCGGGGCCATGTGGCGCGCTTTCTATAGAGCAGATATCCGGCGGCGATCAACAGCAGGATGGGCGTGGAGTAGATGGCCACCCCATAGGAATACATGCATGCGGCGAACGGCGCCATGGCAAGATACAGCGCCCAGCCGCGCCGCGGCTGCGCACCGATTACGAGCAGGTAGACGCCCAGGAGCAGGCAGTGGCCCATCAAATTACAGTCGAGCGCCCAGCGGCTTTGCATCATCTGCCAGGGATTGATACACGCGAGGAAAAGGGCGAGCAGCGCGAAGCGCTTCCCGCGCAGCCTGCGCGCCAAATCCCATATGACGGGTAGCATGAGCAAGCTCACCGTCAGCAGCGGCAGGCGCATGGAAAAGCGCGAGAGCCCGAGCAATTGAAAGAAAGGAATGCATAAATAGGAGTACAGCGCGCTCATCTGTCCGTAACCCCAGGCCCACAGGTGGGCGGGGTATGAGGTGCCGAAGCGGTCGGTGCCGTACAAGGCGAGCGCGTAGCCGTCGAGCGCGCCCATCGCGCCGTCCTGATTCAGGCCCATGGGCAGCGTGCCGAAACGGTAAACGCGCACGAAGACGCCGATCGCGAGGATAAGAATGAAAAGCGGCCAATAAAAGCGGCGTATGAAGCGCTCGCAGCCGTTTCCGAGCCGGTCGACCCACCCGACGGCGCTAAGCCGGCGGGAAGCGCGCGCGCTTGCGGCGACGCACAGCATGGCGACCATGAGCAGAGTAAAGACCACGTTGAAGGGATAAAGCATAGGCATCTCCTTTGGAACGGATGTCGGGGGGCGGCGATGGGAGCGGGGGAATACGCTTAAGGCGGGACCATCTGAACCCGGCGATTCAAAAGCCCAACGCGTGAAGCCAACGCACGCACGCATCGGACCATTCGCTCACGGGCGGCATACCGGCCGCCAACCCAAGACCGTGCCGTCCGTTGGGATAGACGTGCAGCTCAAAGGGCGTGCCGTTTTCAGCAAGGCGGGAGGCGAGCGCAAGGCTGTTTTGAACGGGCACGCTCGCGTCGTCCGCCGTATGCCAAAGGAAGCACGGAGGCGCCTGGCGGCCTGCGAGCAGCTCGAGCGAGTGCGCCGCGCGCGCGGCCGGGTCGTCCGCGCGCTCGCCGAGCAGGTTTTCGCGCGAACCGGCGTGCGTACAGCGCTGCATGGAGACGACGGGATAGCAGAGCACCGCGGCGTCGGGGCGCGCGCTTTCCCGCTCTACGGGGTCGGCGTTCGCGGGATCGCCCGCCCAACCGTCCTCCATCAGGGCCGTGCTGCCGGCGAGGTGCCCGCCCGCGGAGAAGCCCAGGATGCCGATCTTTTCGATGCCCAACTGCGCAGCATTCGCGCGCACGAGGCGCACGGCCCGGCGCGCGTCCATCAGCGGGACGGGGGCGCGATAAGGCGCCACGCGATAGGACAGCACGAAGGCGCTGATGCCGCCGCGGCAGAGCCGCTCGGCCACAGGCATCCCCTCGTGCTCCGCGCGCATGGCGTAGCCCCCGCCCGGCAGCACGATCACACAGCCCTTGGCGCCCTCGCACAGGCAGGGCGTCAGCCCCGGTTCGCGCTGGCCGACCGACGGATCAAAGCGCGGCGTCTCTTTATTCCAAAGCGGTATCACCAATGCAAAACACTCCTTATCTGAAGCCGAAATCATCTCAAAACACCGTTTATCATACCACATGTCCGCCGGATGTGAAAGCCTTTTGCATATTTGAAACGCAAAACGGATGCTTTGAGCGCACAGCCGTTGTGCGCGACCTGCGGGCCTGGTACAATGGGATCACAGGCACCGGAAACCGGGCCTTTGGGTGCAAGGACGGAAAGGATGGGGAATAAGATGAAGAAGAAAGTTTCCGTAGCGCTCGTCGTCGTACTCGCAGCGGTCGCGCTCATCGCCTTGACGGGCGTGAGCGGGTTTTACCGCGTCGGGCAAGGCGAGGAGGCGCTCGTGCTTACGTTTGGGCGCGTGACGGATCACAAAGGGCCGGGGCTATTTTGGTACTGTCCCCTGATCCAGGAGGTGCGGGCCGAATCGGTGACGACCATCCATACGATGGAATACGGATTCCGCACGACGCAGACCGGGGGCACGACGACGGGCGCGCAGTATGTGGACAACACGGACGAGGGCGTCATGCTTACAGGCGACAACAGCATCGTGCAGGTAGAGGCAATCTATCAATACACGATTTCGGACGTTAGGGAATATCTCTATGACGTGGACGACCCGCTGACGACCATGCACCTGGCGTTCGAGGCGGTGCTGCGCCGCAACATTCAAAGCCGTCCGCTGGACGACGCGCTGCTGAACAAGGAGGAGATCGAACGGCAGGTGCTGCCCGACTTTCAACAGATGATCGACAGCTATCAGATGGGTGTGACGATCCGTGGCGTGCGCATTCAGAACATCTCCGTGCCGCAGGACGTGACCGCAGCCTATGAGGACGTCAACAACGCCAAGAACGAAAAGACGCGCAAGCTCGACGAGGCTGAGCGCTATCAGAACGAGGTGATCCCGGCTGCGCGCAGCCGCGCCTATCGGACGCTGCAGGATGCGGAATCCTACCGCGCGGACGAGGTGGCCGAGGCGACGGCGGAGGTGGCTGTGTTCAAAAACGTCTATGAAAAGTATAAGCTGGCGCCGCAGGTGACGAAGGACCGGCTGACGATCGAGGCGCTGGAAAAGGTACTGGCAAACGCGGACAAAAAGTTCGTCGTGAGCGCAGAGGACGACACGGTCAAGCTGCTGCCGCTGAGCGGCGCGGAAGGGGGCGCGGATAAATGAGCGATTTTCACGTACATAGCGACTTTGAACAGGGCGGCGCCGGACAAGGCGCGCCGCACAGGCCGCGCCATGTGGCGCGCTATGTGCTGATCGGCGTTTGTGCGCTGGCCGTACTGTTCATCCTCTCGCAGAGCCTGTACATCGTCGGCGAGGCCGAGCAGGCGGTGGTATCGCGCTTTGGCGTCATCCGCGACATCGTCGTCGCGCCGGACAACGACTTTCACGAGCGCTACCCGAACCTCTACGACGACAAGCGCATTTCGCTGGACTCGATCAACGTTAAGCACTCGACCGGCCTCATGCTGAAGCTGCCGTTCGTGGACAAGGTGGAGAAGATCTCCGATCGGCTGTTCACCTACGTCTCCGACAGCGAAGTCGTCAACACCAGCGAGAAGAAGCAATACTACATCACGACCTATGCGCAGTATCAGATCGCCGACCCGGCGCTGTACTCGCTCTCCTTTTCCAACGCCAGCCGGGCGGAGCTATACCTGGACAACCTGATCCACCCGATCATCGTGCAGAGCATCAACAGGCTCAATGCGGAAGACTTCGTGAGCAACAAGGATCGCCTGAACGAGGCGCTGGCGCAGGGGCTGCGGCAGATCAACGAGGACGTGTGCATCTCCGGCATCGAGGTAGTGGATTTGCAAATTCACCGCACGATTTTGCCGCCCGCGAACATCGAAAGCACCTATGCGCGCATGACGGCCGACCGCACGAAGGTCGCCCAGCAGCTGCGCTCCGAGGGTGAGGAAGCCTATAACAAGGCGGTAGCCGACGCGGACCTGGAAGCGCACAGGCTAGAGGCGGATGCGGTGGCCCAGGCGGGCGAGATCCGCGGCCAGGCGGATGCCGCTGCGATGGAGATTTACGCCGAGGCGTATCAGCTCGATCCGGCGTTTTACACCTACTGGCGTTCGCTGCAGGCGCTGCAGACGGCGCTGGAGGAGGGCTCCACGCTTGTGCTGACGCCAGACCATCCGCTCTTCGAGGGCATCGTGAAGTATTTGAAGTAAGGGCATACCAAGGGGCCGCCGGATTTTCCGGCGGCCTTCTGGCCGTCGACAAAGTCGACGGCCTCGTGCAAAATGAAAGATCATTTTGCACGAAGATCACGGGAGATGTTTTCCTGCGCAAATGCTACGCATTTGACTACGGAAAACGCCCCGCCCGACCGGCAAAGCCGGTCGATACGATCTCAGATGAAGGGGAGTCCTCCCCTTCATGCATCCCCAACGAAGTAACTACGGTTTTTCAACAGTCTGGGGCCGCCGGATTTTTCCGGCGGCCCCCGCTGCGTCTTAGGTGTAGCAATCCTCGATCAATGCGCCGTCGACGGCCGAATAAAAGGCCCAGCCGTCGCGCGGGACGCCGTCCTCGAACGAGTAGGAGACGTACCAGACCGGCGCAAAAACCATGCCCTCCTTGCGGTTTTGCGCGCGAACGGGCATGTACATGAGGCGCGCGCCCGTCGCCGTCGGGTTCAAGAGATGATGCTTTTCACGCCGCGCGTTGCCGCGTTCAAAGGCGGCGAACGCTTCCGCCGCCGTGATCAGCCGCCCCGGCGTCAAGGCAATTTCGCCTGCCGCGTAGTCCTCGCGGAGTGTAAAGTCGCGGATGCCGCTTGCCGTCACATAGGCTTCGGCGCAGAAGACCTCGTCGCGCACAGGCACACCGCTCAGCCGCTTTTCATAGCGGAGGTAAAAGCCCTCGTCTGCCTGCGCAGCCAGGGAGAAATCCCACCAGCCGTCGCTCTTGTTTTTCAGCGTCGTACGGGCTGCCGTCTCGGCTGCGCCTAGCTCGCGGATGCGAGGCAGGCTCATGTCCAGCGCGAAGACGCATTCGTAGCCGCCGACGCCGAGCTTTTCAAACAGATCGTCTACCCGCAGTAGGGAGTGGTCCAACGTGACGCCGTAAAGCTCGGTGTGCTCCAGCTCGGCGGGCAAGCCGTTCCGTTTCGAGGAGAAGTATGCGCCGCTTGCGAGCGAAGCAATATCGTTTATCAAAGCGGGCCGTGGGAAGGGCCCGGCGGGCTCGTCCGGCGCGTCTGCGTAATACATCCGATGGACGCCTTCGTATTCGCCGTATTCGATGTAGCTCTCGCCGATGCCCAGCCGCGCTTCGTCTGTAAACACGACGAGGCTGTAGCCCGCCCCGTCTTGATTTTCACGGGGTACTTGCCCGCCTGGATTGAACCACGCCGGATTTACCGCGCCGATAAAACCCGCCTGTGCCTGCGTGCGCGCTGTCGCGCGGTAGAGGGGCAGCGGATCGCCCTGTACATAGCCTTCGGGCACGTCGATCAAGAAGCCCGAAGCGGCCTCGGCAGAGGCGGCGCCGACGGATAGCGTCAGAACCACGAGCAACAGAAGCAAAAGCAATTTTTTCATGATCAAGGTTCCTCCTTTTCGCCGGATGGGCGGGGCGCGATTTCTACCGTCCATTCCTGCCCAAGATAGGTATCCTGTTCTCCCTCACGCAGCCATTCGCCCTCGGGCGTGACCTCCCAGTTTGAGATCCAGATATGGAAGGTGTAGGTGTCCCCCCTAACTACCCCCGGGCCGGCGGGCAACTGGAAGGCAAACTGGATGGAGCCGTCTGCCTGAGGCTGTATTTCATAGCCCACGGTAGGCAGAGCCAGGATGTCGCCGCCGTCCACGCCGACCGCATCGGGCACGGCCCGAACCAGCAGAATTTTAGCAGCCTTTTCGGCGGCTACCTCGGCGTAGGAGGGCGCGCCATCCGGCGCGCGGCTCTCCTCGCCATAGTAGAGGCCGTAGCCGGCCGCGTCCGTGACCAGGTAATCCTCGGCCATCAGCACCACGGCGTCGCTGGCAGGCCGAATATCGCCGATGCCGTACAGGCCGCCTTCGGCGAAAACCACCTCATTTAACGTGTAGACAGCGTCGCCCAGCGTAATACTTTGCGCTCTGGCCGTGATGTCGCCAGCGTGTAGCTCCTCTTCGAGCACCTGGCCGTACTTCGCGCCGAAGAAATCCGCCACCTGCGAGGAAAACGCCGCCGCCGCGGCGGCAGAGAGCGCCGTAAGCGCGAGCGCTACCGCCAATGCTATGCGCACGCCGCGGCGCCCGAGTCCGCGCGCTTTCCTGGGCGCATGGGCGCTTCCCAACGTCTGCGCAATCCGCGCCCGAAAGCTTTCCGGCGTACTGCCGAACATAAGTTTTAAATCGTTTTGATTCATCATTCCACCTCCTCGAGATCAAGAGAGCCGCGCAACAGCTTACGCCCCCGATGGAGACGCGACTTCAGCGTGCCCTTGGGCATGCGCAGCATGCGGGCGATCTCCTCCACGGTGTAGCCCTCCACGTAATAGAGCACCATCGGCAGGCGATATTTTTCTGAAAGGGAGGTGAAGAGACGATACAGGTCGGGGTTCGCATCCGCCGCCGTTTCCCTTTCCGGCAGGTCTTCATAGAGCGTTTCGCGCTTTCGCTTGCGCAGTAGTGCGTAACACTCGTTGATCAGGATGCGCGCGAGCCACTTTTCCAGCGCGCGGTCGTCGCGAAGGCGCTCACGCCCCCGCAGCGCCTTTTCGATCGCCCCCTGAACCGCGTCCTCCCGGTCGCACTGCTGGCGCAGGAGGGTGGCGGATATGCGGTAAAGCGTATCCTGCATCGCCACGACGCGCCCGTCAAACTCCGCTTGTGTCATATCAGGCCTCCTTGGTGTGTAGTGCAAGACGTCTTACGCTTTACTGATGTTTTGGGGATGGGCGAGGTTGCATTATTTTAAATATTTTTCAAAAAAGGTCATGAGAAGTCGAATGCCCATCCATACGACCCAATCTGTATAAAAAGATGACGAAACGAGCGCGAAAGACAGCAAAGGTCATATCAGAGGCATATCAAAGGTCAAAATATTGGTATGATCGCATGAACCATTGTTGTATAATGGCGTCGAACAGGAGAGGTGATACAAATGCTATGGATCGCACATCGCGCGGGAACGGACCGATATCCCGAGCAGTCCATGGAGGCGGCGGCGTTTTCACTGGCCCATGGCGCGGACTTCGTAGAGCTGGACGTGCGCTTTACCGCCGACGGCGCGCCCGTGATCTGCCATGACCCTAGCGCCCTGCGCATGTTCGGCGTGGACTGCGCGGTAGCCGATATGACGCTCGAGACGTTTTTGCGTCTGCGCAACCGGTCGCATCCGCAAATCGCCGCGTATTCGTTGAAGGACGCCTTTGAGGCGGGTTTGGTCCCTGCGCTCTTGCATCTCAAGTGTGACGCACAGGCGCTCGATACCGTGCTGGAGCACGTCGCGCGCTTTGGATATCAGGAGCGGGTCGTGCTGGGCATCGGGGATCCGCAAGCCGTTGCACGCATCAAGGACTTCGGACCGCGCATCCGGGTGCTTGCCTTTATGCATACGCAGGCGGATTTGGCAGACTTCCTCGCGTCGGCTTGCGAGTACGTGCGCCTGTGGGAACCCTGGGTGACGTACGAGAAGATAGCGCGCATCCGCGCAAGCGGAAAACAAGCCTGGATCATGAGCGGCACGCCACAGACAGTGGGGTATACGGCGCCGTCAAACCTGAAAAAATGGGCTGAGATGGGCGCGCAGGCCGTGCTGATCAACGAGGTCGTAAAAGCCGCGGCGCTGCTTGAAGAGGGGGGAGCGCGATGACGGCCAAGAGAGTCAAGGTTTTGCGGCGGGAAATGGGCGGCATTGCGTTTATCCTGCCGGCGCTGATCCCGCTGGCCGTCTTCGTCATTTATCCGATTCTCCGCTGTTTTGTGCTCAGTTTTTACTCCTATAACATGACCTCCGCGATGAAGTTCACGGGCTGGCGCAATTTTCAAAAGCTATTCGGCAGCGCAGATATCTACGACACCATTTTGCGCACGCTCAAGTATGCGCTGGTCATCCTGCCGGTGACGCTGCTGGGCGGGTTCTCCCTGGGCGTCATGCTATCGGGGAAAAACAAGGCGAACGTCGCCTTCCGCACGCTGCTCTTTGCGCCGCACGTGACCTCCATGGTCGCGATTTCGTCCGTTTGGCTATTCATCCTGCATCCGCAATACGGTGCGCTCAACATGGTGCTGGGCGCGCTCGGCATCGCGCCGGTGCGCTGGCTGAACGAACCGGGGACGGCGTTTTGGTGCATCGCGTTTGTGACCATGTGGCGCCTTCTGGGCTATGACACGATCGTCTTCATCGGTGGCATCCAAAACATCTCCGGCGACGTGCTGGAGGCGGCGACGATCGACGGCGCGAGCCGCCTGGACGTGATCCGCCACATCATCTTTCCGCTGACCTCGCCTACGACCTTTATGTTGATGATCCTCAATACGATCACGATCCTCAAGATGTTTACGGTCATCAACGTGCTTACGGGCGGCGGACCGGCGAAATCGACGCAGAACCTGGTCATCATGCTGCACGATTACGCGTTCAACCGCTTTCAAATCGGCTACGCGTCCGCGATATCGACGGTCCTTTTCCTGATCATTTTGGTCATTCATGCAGCACAGCGCACGCTGGAAAGGAAGGTGCAATATGAGCAGTAAGGCGGCGCCGCTCTCGGCGAGCGGGTTGCGGCCGCGGCGCAAGCTTCGCTCCGGCAGCGTGGTGAAATATGCGTTTTTGCTCTTCGTGTCCGCCGTGGTCGCATTCCCCTACGTATGGATGATCCTTTCGTCCTTCCGCGAGGGGTCCGAGGTGTTTGTCAAGGGCGTATGGCTGCCCCAAACGTGGCGGTTTGAAAACTACCCGGAGGCCATGCGGATGGCGCCGTTCGACCGCTTTTTTCTCAACAGCCTGGTCACCTCCGTGCTCACGGTGGCGGCGCAGCTGATTACCTGCCCGCTGGCGGCTTTCGCGTTCGCCAAGCTGGAGTTTAAGAGCAAGCGGTTTCTGTTCACGATCTTCCTGTGCACGATGATGGTGCCCAGCGAGAGCACGATCATCTCCAACTACCTGACGATCGCCTCCGTCAAGCTGACGGATACGTACCTTGCGATTATCGCGCCCAGTCTTACCAGCATGTTCGCCATCTTTCTGCTGCGCCAGTTTTTCAAGACCATCCCCGATGCGCTGCTGGAGGCGGCGCGCATCGACGGGGCCGGTACATTGCAGCTTTTTTACAAGATCGTCTTGCCGCTGGCCAAGAGCGCGCTGGCGACGATCATCATCTTCGCGTTCATCAACAGTTGGAACGCCTATCTGTGGCCGACGCTGGTGACCACGCGCACGCATATGCGCACGGTGCAGACAGGCCTGCGCTACATGATCAATCCCGACCTGGGCAGCGAGTGGCCGAAGATCATGGCGGCTTGCGCCGTCATCATCCTGCCGGTGCTGCTGCTGTTCATCTGCCTGCAGAAGTATTTCGTGCAGGGCATCACCAAGGTAGGGCTCAAGTGACCCCGGGCGCGCGGCGCCTGAAAATAGACGAGGAGGAACCCAAATGAAAAAGGCATTGTCTCTTTTACTGGCGGCCACGATGCTCGCCGCGCTGTGGCTACCCGCCACGGCGGAGGGGAAGCAGCGGGAGCTCATCTTCTGGACGCGCATCAACGACACCTTTGAAGAGGAGATCGCCGCGTTTGAGGCGCTGTATCCCGACGTCACCGTGACCCGCGTAGGCGTAGGTTCCAGCTACGACGACCTGGTGACCAAGTACATCGCGGCGGCCGTTTCCGGCGAACTGCCGCACGTGGGCCTGCTCAGCCAGCGCTATGGCATCCCGCAGATATACGATGCGGGCGTGCTCGTGCCGATCGAGCGCTTCATGACCGAGGAGGAGCAAAACGACATCATGGCCGCCTATTGGGAGCGCTATACCTACAACGGCGAGCGCGTGGCCGTGCCCTTCCAGAGCAGCATGCCCGTGCTCTACGTCAACAAGGCGTTGCTTACCGAGCAGGGCGTCGCGGCGCCCACCACCTGGGAAGAGGTGCAGCAGGCGGCCGCCAAGCTGACGCTGGACACGGACGGCGACGGCGTGACGGACGTCTTCGGCTTTAACATGCCCGACGACGCGCCCTGGTACGTAAACGCGCTGGTACGCGAAATGGGCGGCGAAATCATCCACGAGGACGGCAGCGTGAGCGTCGACATCCCGCAGATGGTCGGCGTGCTGCGGGACATGCAAAGGATGACCGCGGAGGGAAGCATGCCGTCCAACCAGCACGGCACCGCGAAGGACGACTTTAAAAACGGCGCTGTCGCCATGCTCTTCAATTCCTGCGCGGGCAACAAGAGCATCGCCAAGGGCGTGGAGGATAAGTTCGAGTACGCGCTGACGACGTTCCCCGCCATCGAAGGCCGCGTGAGCGCGCCCATCGGCGGGAACGCGCTGGGCATCTTTCAGTCCGATGCGGACATGGAGGCGCTTTCCTGGGCGTTCGTGCAGTTTATGACCTCTTCGGACGCCGTCTCGGGCTTTACGATGGACAAGGGCTATCTGCCGATCAAGTACTCCTTCATGGAGACGGATTTTGTAAAAGCGCGCCTGGCCGACGATTTCTGGGCGGCGACGTTCGACCAGGTGCAACATTTGCAAGGACAGCCCGTAAACCCGGTGGACGCGACCATCTGGAGCGAGCTGAACGATATCCTCAGCGAAATCGAGAGCGATCCCGGCGCTGACGTCGAAAAGCTCGTGCAAAATATGCAGCGCGAGGTAGACGACTTCCTGCTGGACTATTGAGCAAAGGCGCCTTTGGCCCGGCAAAGCTTGTCTTTGCCGGGCTTGCCGCCGTATAATGCATACGAGAGATATGCTTATGGACAAAACGATTACGTAGAGGTGTGGCATGATCAATTATGCGCATCGGGGCGCGAGCGAATACGCCCCGGAAAACACGATGGCAGCCTTTTGCCTGGGAATCGAGATGGGCGCGAACGGCATCGAGACGGACGTACAGCGCACAAAGGACGGCGTGCTGGTGCTCAGCCATGACGAGACGCTTTGGCGCACGGCGGGGGTGGACCGGCGCGTATGCGACATGACGTGGACGGAGCTCTCCTCTCTGGACGTGGGCCTCTACAAAGGCGAACGCTACCGGGGCGAGCGCATCGTCCCCCTGGCGGACTTTTTGCGCTACTTCGGGGGCAAGGCGCTCTTCTTCGCCGTGGAGATCAAGCAGAGCGGCATCGAGCGGGAGGTGCTCTCAAGGCTGCGCGGGTACGTCCCCTGGGAGCGCGTGACGATCACTTCCTTTTTGCTCGATAGCCTGCTCGCCCTGGCACAGGAGGCTGACAGGCCGCGCCTGGGTTATCTGGCGCGCAATTTCAGCCCCGCGCTTTTGGATATGCTCAGGGAGCGGGGCATCGAGGAGTACTGCCCGGATGCGCGCTCTTTCAACGCGGATATGGCCCGCGAGGTGCGCGCGCGCGGCCTGGGGCTTCGCGCCTGGGGCGTCAAGACCGAGGCGCTGATGCACCGCATGTGCGACCTGAACGTCGACGGGATGACGGTCAACTTTCCGGATAAGCTCAAAGCCCGGATGGGTTAGGCGGAATGCGCATAGAATGGCTGCGCCGCCGCCGCATATCGCTGCCGCGCGTGCTCATGATCGTGCTCTATGGCCTGCTGGCGCTACAAACCGCAGCGCTGCTGGTCATCGTCTTGAGCACGGCGAGAGCGCAGACGACCGCGGTGTATCAATCCATGCGCGGCGCGAACGCACAGATCCTGACCTATATGGATTCCGTCCTGATGGACGTGGCGGCGTACGACTCGTATTACCTGACGGACAACCGTTTCCTATCCATCTTGAACACCGGCTATATGGAGAGCGGAACAGGCGCATATGCCCAGGCGCAGGTCTACGTAAAGAGCCTGCTGCGCAGGCACATCGTGCTCGCCCCCGGCATCGTGGGCATCACGATCCATACCGCCTCCGGACAGACCTACGACAGCACGGGTTCCGACGAGGCCTATCTAAGCGCGCTAGCGCAACTGCGCGAGGGGATGCAGGCGCAGAACCTGAACACGCATATCGCCGCCCCGCGCCCGCTTTCAATCCACAGGCAGGCGCAATGGTGCATCACGCTGACCAACCGCCTGACGGACCTCTACACCCGACGAACGCTGGGCTTTATCCACTACGACGTCAGCCTGACGGACCTGCTGGACAACTTTTTGCGCCAGGACCAGGAGATAGCCTACACGCTACAGACCTTTCTGATTTCCGGCGAACACGTGGTGTACAAAAACGGCGGGCTTTCGCTGCCGTCGACGGCGCAAACGGGCGGCGGTATGGACCGGCGTCTTTTAGGGGAGCAGGAAGAGGTGAGCTTTCGCTATAGATCCGATAGCGGGGAGACCTATATTCTGCTTTCGACCTATGCCCCGCGCTACGGCGCGAGGCTGGTACAGTGTGAAGAGTACAGCAGCCTCGCGTCGGGCATTCGCGATGCGGTGCTGCTCATCGTCCTGCTGGGCGGATGCACGCTCGTCGTCTGGAGCGTGGCGATTTTTGTGCTGGGATGGATGGTGCGCCAGGATACGGCGCGCACGAAAGCGTTCATTCTCAGCGAGGCGAGCGATGCGCTGTTGCCGAAAGAGCCCATGTTCTTTGGCGAGATGGAAGACCTGCTGCACGCCTATCGGGGCGTAAGCCGGGATCTGCGCGCGGCGCAGGAGCGGGAGAAGCGCGTTTTACGGCAGAAACAGGAGATGGAGCTTCGCTATCTGGAAGCGCAGGTCAATCCGCACTTTATCTGCAATGCATTGAACCTCATCAGCTCGCTCGCGCTGCTGCACAACAACCTGAGCGTCAACGAAATGGCGGGCAACCTCGCGCACCTGCTTTACTTTAACCTCAAGGGAGAGCGCGTGATCACCGTGCGCGAGGAGATGGAGCAGGTGGAGCGCTACATCGCCATACAGGGCATGCGTTTTCCGGGCCGTTTCGTCGTTTCGACCGAGCTGCCCGCACAGATCTTGTCGTGCAGCATCTGCCGGTTCGCGCTGCAGCCGGTGGTGGAAAACGCGATGTCGCACGGCATGGAAAAATCGAAGGCTCCCGTTCATCTGTGGATATGCGGGACGCTTTTCAATAGGTGCTGCCGCATCGTCGTGGAAAACGACGGGGTTGCGCCTGGACGAGCGCGCATAGAGGAGATCAACCGCCGGCTGGCGCAAAATGAGGATGAGCTCTGCCTGGAGGCGGACAGGGATAGCGGAATCGGCCTGATGAACGTGCACATCCGCCTGCGGCGCGAATATGGCGAGGCGGGGTGGGTGCGCCTGGAGGAGCGACCGGACGGACGCGGGCTGCGGGTCACGATCAGCTTTTTAGAGGAAGGGCGGGTGGAAACGGCGAAATGAACATCCTGATCGTAGACGACGAGTATTACGCCCGTAAGGCGACGGTGAAGATCGTGAAGGAGTGGGACGATCAAGCCGAGATTGAGGAGGCGGAAAACGGGCAAGATGCGTTGGAGGCGGTGACGCGGCGCATGCCCGACCTGTTGCTGGTCGACGTGCGCATGCCGGAGATGGACGGCATCGAGCTTTGCCGCCGGCTGCGCGCACTAAGCGAGGACGTGGACATCGTGATTATCTCCGGGTACGCGGACTTTTCTTACGCGCAGCAGGCGATCCATTTTCGTGTGGAGCAATACATCCTCAAGCCCGTCTTTCCGCAATCGCTGTGCGAGGCGCTGGAACGCTCGCGCACGGCTTATCGCCTGCGCCATGAACGACATAAAAAAGATCGGAAGGAAAAAGAAATCTGGACGCTCGTGCGCCTGATCGACGGCGAGCGCACGATCTCCGTTCGCGATGCGAACATCCTGTTTGCTTGGCGCCATTATCGGGTTTGGACCGTCCGCCTGGCTGAAACGGAGCCCGAGCAGTACGAGGCGCAGTACCGGCAGTTAATCGATGCGCTTGACCGGATCGAGGGGGTGATCGCATTTGCCCACGCCCCCTATTCCAACGAGATCGTGATGCTGCAGCGAGGCATGGGCGACGCGCGCAAGGCCACGGACGATGCGCATGTCCATCTGCGCAGGCTGCGCGATATGGGCGCGTTGCGGGACGTCTGGGCCATCGGGCAAGGCGAAGCCGTGACGGATTATCGCGATCTGGCCGCCTCGTATCGCACGGCGGTCCGCGCCCTGGGGTTGAAACTGCTCTTTCCGGATATCTGGATCGCAGTAGGCGCGGAAGTGGAAAAAGGGGACTATACGATCTCGCGGGTGATGGACGCCCTGGCGGAGCGATTGGCGCATGGCGAGATCGAGCAGGCGGCGCAGCTGCTGCGCAGTCACCTTGCGCAGCCCGGATATACGCTGCGCGGCCTCGACGAGGATTACCACTATGTGCTCAACGCGATCGTCCGGGCCGGATACCGCTTGGGCATCCCGGATTGGTCGCGCAGGGCGGAACAAATTTCCTTGATGCGCCTGTGCGACTTTGATACGCTGGAGGACCTTGCGGCGTATTTGGAGATGTGCATGCGAAAGCTCGCGACGGACGAGGCCGAGAGACGGTCGGACGGCGTAGAGCAAACGCTGGATTACATTCGAGCGCATTACAGCGAAGATCTGCGCCTTACAGACATCGCGAAAGACGTCGTCTTCGTAAACGCTTGCTACCTGAGCCGTTGCATTAAGGCGAAGACGGGCAAAAGCTTCTCCGCCCTATTGCTGGCAGAGCGCATGCTGCGCGCGCGCGACCTGCTCGATACGGGGGATTTCAGCGTGTCGGCGGTGGCGGCGATGGTCGGCTACAACAAGGTTTCCTATTTTATCGAGGTGTACAAACGCACATTCGGCGCAACGCCGGGAAAGGACCGAAGAGGATGAATGAGATGACGCGGTTCCTCGATGCACAGTATCGGACCCGTTCGCAAGCACGCGCCTTTCGCGCAGAGCAATATATTAGCGGAGAATGCGACTTCGCGACGTGGAGGAGGGCGCTTTGCGGCGCGCTGAAAGAGGCGGTTCATTTGCCCGATGTGCGCGCGGATATCGACGTGCGCACACAAGCCGAAGAGCAGCTGCGCGGCTATACCCGCCTTCGCCTGACATACCTTGCCGAGCCGGGGCTGACGACGCCGGCTTACCTGCTCGTACCTCGGGGAGCGGACGCGCGCACGCCCGTCATCGTTTGCCTGCACGGGCACGGTTACGGCTGCAAGGACGCCGTAGGCCTGTTGACGGCGGAGAGCTATCAAAAGCGCTTTGCGCTCAGCGTAAGCCGCGCGGGCATGATCGCGCTCGCGCCGGAGCTGGCGGGGTTTGGCGCCCTGAGATTGCCGGAAGAGATTGCGGCGGGAGACGAGCGGCAAAGCAGCTGTCACCGCCTTTCGGTCAACCTACTCGCCTGCGGCCGCACCCTGCTGGGCGTGCGGGTAAACCAGGCGATGCGCGCGCTGGACGCGGCGCGCGCGCTCTACCCCGGTTGCAAGCTGGGCATGATGGGCATATCGGGCGGCGGTACGGTCACCGCGCTCACGTCTGTTTTAGACGAGCGCGTGGCTGCCTGCGTAATCAGCGGCTACGCCAATACGTTTGAAAGCAGCATCCTCGCGATGCGCCACTGTGTGGACAATTACTGGCCGGACATGGCCGGCCTTGCGGAGATGCCGGACCTGCTCGCCGCCATCGCGCCCCGGCCCATGCTATGGGAGACGGGGAGCCAGGACCGGATCTACCCACAGACGGCGGCGCTCAAGGCGGCACAGACCGTGCGCGCCTGCTATCAAAGGCTCGGCGCCGCGCTTGCGTTTGAGGTGGACGCCTTTGAAGGCGGGCATGAAATCAGCGGCGCAAGGGCATTTGACTTTTTGAGAACTGAATTGGTTGAGCGAAATTAAAGAAATCAATGTACATGATGACAGGTACGCTCGAATTTGTTTTGTAATGGAGCTGAAACTTGATGTTTCGAAAAAGGGATTATTTGCTTTCTGTTTTGTCCATCGCCTTTCCGTGCTTGCTGGGCATTTTCGCTATGCACACAAACAATATTTCGGCAGCAATATGGCTGAGAAATATTTCGGCGATTCTTCTTTTGGGCATAACAACATTTCTTTTTGCGCGATATACGCGCCATGATATAAAATTGAATGCCAAGGGCACGATCTGTATTGCTATACTATTGCTGTTGGCGACTTTTTTTGAAGAAGGCATTGAGGGTGTACATAGATGGGTGAGTATATCCGCTGTATCATTGAATGTATCCATGGCGGTCATTCCGATTGCGATTTTTGCTATATATCATTTGCTTAAATCCAAAGAACTTATGTTTTCGGTGGTTGGTATTCTGTCGATTTCGCTGATTTTATTTTTCCAGCCTGACGCATCTCAATTGACAGGATTTGCTTTTGCGATGCTGTTTTGTTTGTTTGACAAAGACAATGCAAAAACAACAAATACTGTGAGTAAAATACTTATAAGTGGAGCGCTTGCGGTTCTTACTATTTTATCGTGGAAGTTTCTCGATGAGATACAGCCTGTTGATTATATAGAAGGAATATTGTCGATGTTGGGTGGCGTTTCATCAGCTTTATATATTATAGGTATGTTAGCCGTGCTTTTGATACCTGTTCCATTGCTTATGTTTCCTTTTCAAAACATTAAGGGGTTATCAGTCTGCATTGCAGTTTACTATTGGGCAATTACGTTCTCTACATTTTGGGGCAACTTCCCTGTTCCGTTTATGGGGTATGGATTATCTCCGATCATTGGGTATTTTATTGTGTTGACATTCTTTATGAAGTGTAAAGTTTCCTAATGTTGGATTGCGTGGCGTACTCGATCTATACGGATGATTTAGCCCCTGCTGCATAGGCCTTTTGCGGCAGGGGTGTTTGATGTGCCGGGAGATATGGAGCGTGTGATTGGCATATGGACATTCGTGCACAGGTTTGTAAAACGGTTGCTTTGATGCACAAAGACGGGTATAAATGTAAGAAAGAACCCTGTGCCCGCATGCTATACGCTTGCGTGGACAGGGCGGTGAAAAGAGGTGCACGAAGATGGATATCGACGCTTTGCTGGAGATGGGTAGACGCGGCCTTTTGCATGCGCCCGCCTATATGACGCTCGGGCCGACGGGGCGGCGCATGTGGGCGGAGCTTCGCGCCCGGCCCGGATTTGTAGGATGCATCGACTTCATCCACAAGACGAACATCCCGGCGCTCTTTACGCTGGAGATTCCGGGGGTCTATTGGGAAACCATGCGCGTGCGCTGGCGGCCGAGCAGCCTGCACACGATGCTGCGGGACGGGCGGATCGACTATGAAGAGGAAAGGTTCATCACCTGGGATGACTGCGCGTATTCTTTGATCCGGCTCCGCAATACATCGGGCGACGCGCTGGCGCTGCGGTTAGACGTCTTGAATGACCCCATTCCAGCCGCGGCGCACGGGTATCGCCCGATCATGGCGTTTGAGACGACCGCGCCGCATCTGTTGGAGGAAACGGCGCTTGCATCGGGCGAGGAGATCGCCTTCATCGCTTGTGCGGCGCTCGCGCTGGAGGCGGCGGAGGCGAGGCAAACGGCGCGGGCCTGGGCGTCGCTCGGGCCCGAGACGGCGCGCGCACGCCACCGGGCCGAATACGGCCGCTTTTTTGAGCGAGCGCCCTCCTTTCAAAGCGATAGCCCGCTGCTGGACAAGACCTGGGCCTACCGTTTTTTTCTGCTGCGGCATAATCTGTGCGAGCCGGATTGCGGCCGGCTTCGCCACCCGTTTTTCTTTGAGGGGCGCTCGCACAAGATGTCAAAGGAGCCCTATACCCCCGCTGGATGGGAGTTTTCAAAATTCATCCCGCTCTCCGCGCCCATGCATATTTTGGATGCGCGTTGGCATCAGGATACGCGTTATGCCCGCGGCGTGATCGACACGACGATATCGACGCAGGACGAACACGGCCTTTACCGCTGCACCTATACGGACGCGCAGCAGGCGGCGTATTCGAATTTCTTCGGATGGGCGCTGTATCAATACGCGCTGTCGAGCGGAGATTTGCGGACGGTGCGACGGGCGCTGCCATCGCTTAATCGACAGATCGAGGGTTGGCGCGGCGCGTACGGAAACGGCGGCGACCTGCTGATGACGGAGCGGGTGCATCAGCTGACGGGCAAGGAGTATCAGCCCAGCTATTGGTACTTCAAGGGTTATGCAGACGACCCGACGGACCCGAACTATATCACGCCGCTCAAGCGTGTGGATAAGAGCGTCTATTTTGTGCAAAACCTGCGGGGCGCGGCGGGCTGCTGCGCGCTGCTCGGGGATGCGGCGGGCGCGGCAAGCTATGAAAACATGGCCGCCCGGGCGAGCGGGGATATAATCGCGAAGATGTGGGACGAGCGCACCGGCTACTACTACGACCTGAACGCGGTGACTGACGAAAAGGCGTACGTCAAAAACGTCGTTGCCTTTTACCCCTACTGGGCGGGCCTTGGACCGGCGCGGGGGATCGAGCGGCTTCTTTCGCCGGACTTTCACACGGCTTACCCCGTCCCTTCCGTTTCGACGGACGAGGAGATGTTCAGCCCGGCGGGCGGATGGAAGGGCAGGTTTTTCAAGGGGCGCAACGGCTGCGTCTGGAATGGGCCGACCTGGCCGTATACGAACTGCGTTCTGCTCGACGCGCTAGGCCTACAGTCCCGAAAGGCCGCGCACCGCTACGACGGGGCATTGAGCCGCCTCCTGCATCAGACCTGCCTGCTGCACTATCTGGGCGGCGACATCGAGCGGCACGGGTTGGTGGAGCACTATCATCCGCTGACAGGGGAGCCGCTGTCGGGCGAGGTGGATTACCTGCATTCGTACCTGATCGACCTTTTCGTTCGCTATGTGGCGGGTGTCGAGCCGCAGGCCGGCGCCTTGATTCTAGAGCCTGCGGACATGGGCGGATTGGCCTTCTCGCTGGATCGGCTGTGCATTCAGGGGCGTGAGGTGAGCGTCGAGGGGGATGGCAGGCGCGTTCGCCTAAAGCAGGAAGGGCGGGAGGCCGCTTGCGTCCGGATGGGCGAAGCGCAGCGAATAGACTGGAGTTGAGGTGCGAAATGGGATATGTTTGTTCGTATTTTCATACCCCTTCCAAGGCGGAACTGAGCGGCCCATTATACGTCACCTGGTCGGGATACCGCAAGTGCTTGCCCACGCACTGCATCGGCCCGCGCGTGCTGCCTTATTACAAGATCGTGCTCGTGCTGCGCGGCAGCGGCTTTTTTGTGATGGACGGGTATGAAACGCTGCTGCGGACGGGCGACGTTTTCTTCCTCTTCCCACACGTAAAGCATCACTATTACGCCAACAAGGACGATCCCTGGGAGCTCAAATGGGCGGCCTTCGGCGGGACGAGCTGCGCAGGGCTGACGCAGGCGCTAAGCGTAACGCCGGAAAACCCGATCCTGCATAACGTCATGACACGCAGGCTGCTTACGATGCTCGACGGCGTGATCGCCGGCATGGAGCAGGAAAGGACCGCGGAGTACGGCGCGTTGGGCAGCCTCTACCTGCTGTTCGACGAAATCCTGCGCATCCGTGAGAACGAGGCGCTGGTGCAAAACGAGGCCTCGGAGGATGCGTTGGTCGAAAAGGTGTTGACGTTCGTCTCGCTGAACTACGCCAACGATTTGAACGTGGATGTCGTTCGCAGCCATGTCAACTACTCCCGCTCGTACTTCTCGCACTTTTTTAAGAAAAAGACGGGCATGTCGCTGCCGCAATACATCAACACATTGCGCGTAGAGCGCGCGAAGGAACTGCTGCGGCAGACGGATCTGAAGGTGGCGGAGATCGCCAACTCGATCGGCTATTCGGACGCCTTTTACTTTTCGCGCATTTTTAAGCAGCTTACCGGGCAGTCCCCGCAACAGTACAAGACGGATTGTGCCACCGACGACATAGAAAAGGAAAGATGATCGATGCTGTTACAGAGCGTATTGGTATGCCACGACGAGAAGAAATTCATGGGCTTCCCGGCGAACGCGGGATTATGGTGGTGGGACGACGAGATCCTGGCCGCATTTTACGCGGGCGATTACGATGAAGACGCCCTGACGCACAAGGTCGACCTGGGGCGGCCCATCGTCATCGGATTGGCACGCAGCCTCGATGCGGGCAAGACGTGGCAAGTGGAGATGGGCAACGAGATCAATGCGGTCAGCAATAGGGCGCCTGTGCCGATCCCGCGGGAGGGCATCCATTTCGCCCATCCGCACTTTGCGCTCAAGGTGGGGCGGGCATCCATCCGCATTCACAGCGATACATTCATGGTCTCGTACGACCGCGGCCATACCTGGCAGGGGCCCTATCTGCTGCCGGAGGCGCCGGACGAAATCACCGCCCGCACGGATTATATCGTGGAATCCGATTCATCCTGCATGATGATGCTCTCCCATCGGGATGAGCGCGTGCCCTGCACGCACCATCCGGACCGCGCCTACGCCGTGCGTACGGACGACGGCGGCAGGACATGGCGGCAACTGGGGTACATCACGGACATGCAGGCGCGCTCTGTGATGCCCTGCACGGTGCGCATGTCCGACGGCAGGCTGATCACCGCGCTCTCCCGAAGGCGCGACCTTGAGCCCGTGCGCGCGGTGGACTGGCGCGAGGCGAAGACGGACAACTGGATCGAGGTGCGTGAATCCACCGACGGCGGACAAACGTGGGGGTTCCTGTCGCGCATCGACGCGACCTGGAACATGACCTACCCGTATGGCAACCCGGTCGCCCTCTCCCGCCTGCCGGACGGCCGGATGATCATGTTTTTCGGGCGGCGGACGCAGGACGCCCGCCTGGTGGGGATCATCAGCGCGGACGGAGGGCGCACCTGGAGCGAGGACATCGTGTTGGCGGAGGGCTTTACCTCCTCCGACATGGGGTATCCGCGCGTGGCCAACCTGCGCTTTGGCAAGATGGTCATCGTGTTTTACGGCGCGACCGAACGCCGCCCGCAGGAGCATATCGAGGCGGTGCGCTGGATGCTGGATTGAAACCTGTCGAAATGTGCACGATATGGATTTTTGTGCATTGGATTGTTCATCAAAGGAAGCGAACGCAAGGCGCTTCCTCTTTATTTTGGGAACATGGCGCGTGTGGCGGTGGCATGATGCTGGAGAAAAGTGCATTGCTTTTAAAAATGGGCACGAATGATGTAACATTGTGCACACAACGGCGCGCTTTGTTGACTTGCCCTTAGACGCATGATAGGATGGATACACAAATTTAAAGACGGTTTTTGTCAGGCAAAGCGCAATACCGCGACATAGACGTACGAGGAGATGAAACGAATGCTGAACCTGAAGGAGCTTGTGCGCGACGGGCGGCTTTTTCTCGACCATGAGGCCGACGCGCGCGTGATGGCCTACATCCCGACGACGTATGCGAGCAACCACGCCGCCAATCTGATTGAGCTCGACAACGGCGACCTGCTCTGCACCTGGTTTGCCGGGCTAGCGGAGGGCAGCCGGGATATCAAGATCGTCTATTCCCGTCTGCCCAAGGGCGCGGAACGCTGGACGCAGGCAGAGCTCCTCTCCTCAGACTACGAGCGTTCAGAACAGAATCCTAGTTTTTTTCAGGAACAAGGCGGACGCCTCTGGCTCTTGCACACGGCGCAGAAGAGCCGCGGCCTGATGACGCCGGAGGAGTGGGCGCAAAAGCGCAGGCGAGGCGAGGTGACCGGGCATTTTTCGATGCAGGAGACCGCCGAGGTGCGCAGGCGTCTTTCGGACGACGGCGGTTATACGTGGAGCGATACGGAATCGTACTTTACGAAGCCGGGCGCCTTTTGCCGCCACCCGATCGCCGTGCTCTCCAACGGGGACTGGATCTTCCCGATGTGGTACAGCTTGGTAGAGGAGGATGCGTCCAAACCGCAATACGGCCGCGACTATTCGGTCGTGCAGATCTCGACGGACGCGGGCAAGACCTGGACGCAGTACGACGTGCCCGGAAGCGAAAAGCGCGTACACATGTGTGTGCTTGAGCCCACCCCTGGACGCAGACCGGGCCACCTGCTCGCATTCTTCCGCAGCCGGTCAGGCGATCGCATTTACCGAGCGTTCTCTGAGGACTATGGCCGTACGTGGACGGTTCCGCAGGCGACCTGCCTGCCCAACAACAACGCCTCCATCCAGGCGATCCGCCTGCAAAGCGGGGCGGTTGCGGTGATCTACAACGACTGCAAGGGCGGGGACGATCCGAAGGCCGTGCTGTGGCCGCGCCAGCGCGTGCCGGTCGTAATCGCGCTCACTTACGACGAGGGCGAGACGTTCCCGCACAGGCGCACGATTGAGTTTGGCGACGGGTTCGCCGGCGAGCGGGCTTCGGAGCTGAACACACAGCACCACTATCCGACGATCATCCAATCGCGCGACGGGTTCATCCACGTCGCATACAGCTATCACGGCCGCATCTGCATTAAATATCAGCGCATCAGCGAATCGTGGATCAAGGGAGAATGACGCGCCATAGAAAGCGGTGAAGGAAGCATCATGAACGGCATTCAAACGACGCCGGCGACCGGTAGAAAGCGAGCGCTTTGGACGCGCATCAAGCAGTACAGGTGGATGTACCTGTTTTTGCTGCCGGCGGTGGCTTGGTATATCGTCTTCGCCTACGGACCGATTTACGGCCTGCAGATCGCCTTCAAGGACTACAAGATCATGAGAGGCATTGCCGGCAGCCCATGGGTCGGGCTCAAACACTTTGAAAAGATGTTTTCCGACCCGATGTTCTGGCAGGCAACGCGCAATACGCTCGTCATCAGCGGCTTAAAGCTCCTGTTCGTGGCGACATCCGGCCTCGTGCTGGCCCTGCTGCTCAACGAGGTATTTCATACGCGTTATCGAGGGTTTGTGACGAGCATTACGATGCTGCCGCATTTTTTCTCCTGGGTGGTCATCGCCTCGATCCTCACGACGATCCTCTCGCCTTCGAGCGGCCTGGTTAACGCGATCATACAGGCGTTTGGCGGCCAGCCGGTACACTTTCTGGCAGATCAGGATTGGTATCTTTTCTGGATCGTCGTATCGGACATGTGGGAATCGGCCGGATGGAATTCGATCATCTTCGTCGCGGCCATCGCCGCGATTCCTCCGGACCTGTACGAAGCGGCCTCCATCGACGGCGCGGGCCGAATGCGCCAGCTCGTAAACGTGACCCTGCCGGGCATCGCCAGCACGGTCGTCGTCGTCATGATTCTCAAGGTCGGCGGCGTGATGAACGCGGGCTTTGACCAGATCTTTAACACGTACAACACGGCGGTGATGGATACGGCCGATATCCTCGATACCTACGTATACCGTCAGGGCATTCAAAACGTCAAGTTCAGCTATTCTACGGCGGTCGGCCTCTTTAAAAACGTGATCAACCTGGCGCTCGTGCTTTTGACGAATGCGTTTTCCAAACGCATCGGTCAGGGCGGCCTGTTTTGAGGGGCGAAGGGAGTGTAATGCCATGATGAGACTGAAACTCGTGGACAAGCGGGGCCAGTCCATATTTACGAAGGTTGCCGTATATGCGGCGCTGGCCTTCTTCTGCCTGACCGTCATCTACCCGATCTACTATCTGCTGATGCTCTCCTTTTCCACCTATGGCGGCATCGCGGCCAATACGGATCCGTTCATGCTTACCCCGGCGGGCTTTACGCTGGAGGCCTATACGGGCTTCTTCTCTCAGCACTACATCCATACGGGTTTTGCGGTCACGATTTTCCGCACGGTCGTGGGCACGCTTTTGTCCGTCGCGCTCACGGCGCTGGCCTCGTATGCGCTCAGCAAGAAGGGGATGCCGGGAAGGAAGCTGTTCAACTGGTTTTTCCTGCTCAACATGTTCTTCGTGGGCGGCATGATACCGACGTATCTGGTGGTCAAGGACGTGGGGCTGCTGGATAACATCTGGGTGCTCGTGGTCATCCCGCTGTTCAACACGTATTACCTGATCATCCTGCGCAGCTACTTCGAGGGCCTTCCGGTAGCCTTGGAGGAGGCCGCGCGCATCGACGGGGCCAGCGAGGTGCGCACGTTTTTCTCGGTCATCGCGCCCATCGCCATGCCTTCGCTGGTGACGATCGCTACATGGACGTTTTTTACGCACTGGAATTCGTGGTTCGATTCGCTGCTCTACATTCAATCGCAGGACAAGCACGTGGTGCAGATCCATATTCGCCGCCTCGTCATCGAGCAGAGCAACCTATTGACGGCGGGCGTGTACTTCCGGGGCGGCAAGGCCGCGCAGCCCACGGAGGAGACGATGCGCGCGGCGGGCATTATGATCACGATCGTTCCGGTGCTCGTCCTCTATCCCTTCATCAAGGACTACTTTGCCAAGGGCATGACGCTCGGCGCGGTGAAGGAGTAAAGTTTTCTACACGCGGGCTTGCGTGACGGAATACAAACAACAAGGAGGTTCAATTCATGAAAAAGCATTGGCGGCATTTCCTTTCTATGGTCCTTGCGGCCTCGTTCGCGCTGACGCTGATGGCGACGGGCGCGATGGCGGAGGACAAGCTGACACTCTCCTGGCTGGGCACGAACCCTCCGCTGGAGGACGGCACCTGGGGCGAATTGCGCTTTGAGGAAATCTTCGGCGTGGACGTACAGATCATCCGCGCGACGGACGACAGCCAGAAGAACACGCTGTACGCATCCGGCAACGTACCCGATTATATCGACTTGGGCAGCGCCAGCATGAGCGCGGTGGCTTCCCTGAACGACCAGGGCATCATCGCGCCGATTCCGATGGAGCTTATTCGGGAGCACATGCCGCGCTACTACGCGATGTGCACGGCCGACGACCCGATGTTCTTCGACTACGCGAAGATCGACGGCGAGGTCATGGCGATCCCGCGCTATTCCGCGACCGATCCCGTGCCGCTGGGCGCCGCGATCCGGGCGGATTGGCTGAAGGCCGTGGGCATCGACAAGGTGCCGGAAACCCTCGAGGAGCTGGAGGCGGCGTTCGTCGCCTTCCGCGAAAACGATCCGGATGGCAACGGCCAGAAGGACACCTACGCGCTGACGGCCGCAGGCGGCGAGAACGGCACCGCGGTGACGCGCTACCTCTTCCCCTCGATTTTCGCAGCGTACAACGTCAACCCTTATATCTGGCAGGTGAACGGGGCGGGCGAGCTGCAGTTCGGCTTCACGACCGAGGCGTTCAAGGAAGCCCTCAAGACGCTACGCCGCTGGTATGAGATGGAGCTCATCGACCCGGAATTCGTCACCGACCTGCACCGCAACAGCGGCGCGGACGTAACCCTCAAGTTCGCGACCGGGCGCACGGGCTACATGGACAACGTGAGCTTTGACGACTACGAATACGACAACGACGGCCACGTCAGCGCGAAGTGGTGCGCGAACAACGCGGCCTGGCAGAAGTACTTCGAGGACAACAAGGACGCGGTCGACCTGTATAAGTACAACTGCACCGCCGATTTTGACGACAGCTACATCGAACCCTACTACATCAACCTGAACCCCGTCAGCGTAGACGGCGTCGGGGGTTCCTACATCGCCGGCACGAACGTAAACGACTATCTGTGCTTCGGCGCCAACGTCACCGAGGAGAAGATGATCAAGCTGCTGCAGATCATCGAATCGCTGGCGATGGACGAGGACGTGTACGTCAACCACTTTGGGCCCGAGGGCGAGGAATGGCTCTGGAACGCGGACAAGACCCAGCGCATCTATAACGTGGATTGGGTCAACCATCCGAATTACCATCCGCAGGGCCAAAAGTCCGGAAAGGGCTGGTGCCTGTGGCCGATGTACTTCTGTAACCCGGAATTCCTGACGACGGTCTACGGCGAGCGCCAGGCGCAGCGCTATGAGCACGTGATGCCGCTGTTTAACTCCTTCAAGAGCATTCACGACGAGCTGCGCGTAGCGCTGAGCGCGCAGACCGAAAACCCGGAGCTCGCCACGACGTTCGTCAATTCCTACATCGTCAAGGCGATCCGCGGCGACGTTCATATCGACGCGACGTTTGAAGAGACGGTCGCCTCGTGGATGCAGCAGGGCGGCGAGGAAATGACGCGGCAGGCGAACGAATGGTACGCCTCGCTCAAATAAGCAGGAAGAAATCGAGAGGACAGACGCTGAAAGGGTGCGCCAACGCGCACCCCTTCAATCATCGAACAGGCGGGAAAGCAAACCGCTATACTTTAGGATGAGGAGGCAGCGGAAGGTAAGATCGCTGACCCTTTTGCGCTTCTTACGCCAATCGTTTTCCAATGCGAGCCCGATATATGGCGACCACTTGTGAAAGTAATAATGCGATAAGGGCTTGTCAAACAACCAGTTTCCGGATTCGAGGATGTTCAGCAGGGCATGTAACTGTTTGCTGACGGCGGGCAGGTCAGCCGCCACGCCCAGGCGAGCGATCAACTCGGTGCGATGAAACCATAGCATCCACTCGTTGGGCGCAAGCGCAAGCAGCGGCTTGTTTAGATCATTCATAAAATTCATTTGCGCAGGCGCGATAGGCTGGCCCTTGTGCAATAGCTTGATTTCAGGGAGCGGACACAGACGCAGCATGTGATTGAGCGCGTCACAAAGAAGACGCCGGTTGGAGGGCTTGCGCCAACTTTGCGTGTATGCCAGTAACCGCAGATGATAAATGCTCGGCCATATCATTCCTTCGTTGAATACGGGTAGGCTGCCCTTATGCAAACGATAAAGATGATTGCCGTCCTCGACGTTAAAGACGGCGGAAAAGCCGTATAGCGCTTCCTCTACCTGCCGCCAAACGAAATCATGTTCTTCCTGGCCGGCATACGAGAAAACGCAAGCCTTGATCATCTGTGATCCGCCGAGGCGATAGGCGTCCAGCAGCTTGCCTACGCGCTCAAGAGAACCGCGGTCAAATTCGGATTTTCGATCCAAGATCGCGTCCAACGCGGCGGTGATGACGGGATTTTTAGGATCTATGCCCTTTTCAATCAAAAAGCGAATTCCCGTTTCCGGTTCACGCTCGCCGTGAAAGGATTCGCCAAGCCACCCGTCGGGGCGCTGCCACGACAGCGCCTCTTTCACTCGGTCATCTATCAGGATTTGACGTTGTAGATCCATCATCTCCTGGCTGTGTATGGATTGATCCAATATATCTCGCCGAGTTCTGTATCGAATGGATGGGCACGCTTCGTTTAAAAGCAAGCCTATTGTCTCTTTGATAGCCATAGCCATATCTCCATTCATAGAAAGCAATAGCGTACTCGTCCGCTTCAAGGGCGCTGGTACAGTATATCATGCGCTATACATGCTTTCAAGCGTGCAGCCGGATACCCGCCCGCAGGGCGTAAACATAAACCGCCCCGGCGAGCCCGATACCGGGTCTGCCGGGGCGGCTGTGAAGGGCCTAGTCCTCAATGGCTCTATAAAGCGATACGATTTCCTCCACGCTTAGGCCTCGGGGGCTGTAATCGAACAGGCGGCGAATGGAGAGGGCGTCGCGCGCCATCTGCGTGTAGCGCTCAGGCTCCACGCCGTAGCTACGCATCGCATAGCGCGCGCCGAGCGCGTCGCGCAGGCCGAGCAGGCGCCGCATGAAACAGGCGGCGGCCTGGGCATCCGGCGTCTCCGGGCCGCACAGCCCGCAATGGCGCGCGAGGGTCGCCAGCTTGGGCGCGCACGCATCCTGAAGCAGCGCGATGGTATCCGGCAGGAGCGCCGCGATGCTGACCCCATGCGGCACGTGATAGATGCCGGAGAGCGGATAGGCGATGGCGTGTACGGCGCACGTGTTGGAGACGACGAGGCAGCTGCCGGCGTAAAAGGAGGCGAGCTGCATGCGCTCGCGCGCAGCCCGATCGCCCGCCGCCGCCTGCTCCAAGCTGCCGAGGATCAGCGAAACGGCCTTGAATGCGAAGGTCTCCAGAAACGGGCTCTCGCGCGTGGAGATATAGCTTTCCAAGGCATGGGCGAGCGCGTCCAGCCCGGTGGAGGCGCAGAGGGCGGCGGGCATGGTGGCCGTAAGGTCGCTGTCGAGCAGCACGCGGCAGGCGACCATCTGGGGCGAGACGATGCCGACCTTTGCGCCATGCGCTTCGTCGAGCAGGATCGCGTTAGGCGTCGCCTCGGCGCCCGTGCCCGCCGTAGTCGGCGCGGCGACGAGCGGGACAGGCCGGTTTTGAATGCGTGATGCATCCGACAGGTCTTCCTCAAATGCCGGATTGGCGCTGACGGCCGAGAGTATTTTGGCGGTATCCAGCACGCTTCCGCCGCCTACCGCGATAAACAAATCGATCTCCTGCAGCGGCAACGCCGCACAGAGCGCATGAATGAGGTTGAATGTCGGCTCGCGGCTTATGGAGTCGACGCGCGTCAAACGGACGGAACCGAGCGAGGCGCGTATTTTTGCGCCCATAGCGCTTTGCGCGACGAAGGGATCGAGCAGCAGGCAGACATGGCGTGCCTGCATCTGGGATACGATCTGCGGCAGGTCGCCGATGCATCCCGCTCGCAAAGTGACCTGCGAGGGCTGTACGAGCATATCGTTGGGCATGGTGTTCCTCCCGTCAATTCCAGTCGCGGTAATGGGCGTCGAGCACAGCCTCGATGGCTGGCGTCCACGTAGCGCTGTCGCCGCCGAACGGGGCGCGAACAGGCCCGACGGGGTAACCGCGCAGGTTGGTCGCGTGCTTGATGACCGTGTTGGGGTTGCCGAGCTGAAAGCAATCGCGAATGGCGCGCAGGCCGTCTTGAATCTGCGTGGCCTTTTGCAGGTTGCCTGCCTTGAACTGCTCGTAAATCTGCGAGACCTTGTGCGGAAAGAGGTTCGCTGTCGCGGCGATCGCGCCGACGCCCCCGGCCATGAGCGTGGAGAGGATGAGCGAATCGTTGCCCGCCAGCACGTTCCACGAGCGCCCCGTGCATTCCAAATAGCGCAGCGTGTTGTCGAAATGGCCGCTCGAATCCTTGATGCCGACGATGTTGGGGACTGCGGCCAGCGTTTCGACCGTCTGATAAGCGATGCTCACGCCTGTGCGCGCGGGAATATTGTACAGGATGACGGGCAGGTCGACGCTGCGGGCGATACTGCGGTAGTGCGATATGAGGGCTGGTTGGCTCACCTGGCCGAAGTAGGGCGTGATGACGGAGAGCGCGTCCACGCCGATCTGCTGCGCCCGCTCCGCCAGGCGGGCGGTCTGCGTGGTGGTCACGCAGCCTACGCCCGCGCAGATGGGCAGGCGATGCGCGTTTTCCTCGACCACGATTTCCATGACGCGGATTTTCTCCGCCTCGTCCAGCGCGTAGAACTCTCCGTTTGTGCCCAGGCAGAAGATGCCGTGCACGCCGCTTTGCTGATGCCTGCGCACCTGCGCGCGCAGCGCCTCTTCGTTGATGCGCCCATCCTCGTGCATGGGGGTGACCATGGCGGGCAGGACGCCGGCCGGCTTGTACATGGGGCTGTTCCTCCTCTTTGCTTTTCGGGTTGCGCCTGGTCTTACGTGCGGTGCAGGGCCATGCGCGCGGCATAATCCATGGCGCTCATGAGCGAGTCGCAGGCGGCGATGCCCTTGCCTGCGATGTCAAAGGCCGTGCCGTGATCTACGGAAACGCGGATGATGGGCAGCCCCATCGTGATGTTGACGCCGCTGACCGCATTCCAGCGTCCCTGCGCCTCGTCGTACGTGAAGCCCAGCAGTTTTACCGGGATGTGCCCCTGATCGTGATACATGGCGACGCACACGTCGTAGAGCCCAGCGTTCAGCTTGCAGAAGACCGTATCCGGCGGGATCGGGCCGTCGACGCAAAACCCCTCGCCGCGCGCGGCTTGGACCGCGGGGAGGATTTCCTCGACCTCCTCGCGCCCGAACAGCCCGCCTTCGCCGCTATGCGGATTGAGCCCGGCGACCGCGATGCGCGGGCGCGCGATGCCAAAGCTTTGGCAGGCCTCGTGCGCGAGGCGGATGACGCTGAGCACGCGCGTTTTTTTGACGCGGTCGCAGGCCTCGCGAAGCGAGACGTGCGTGGAGACGTGCACCACGCGCACGTGCTGATGCGCGAGCATCATCGTGTAGTTCTTGCAGCCGGTGAGATGGGCGTAGATCTCCGTATGCCCGGCGAAGGGGTGCCCGGCCAGATGGAGCGCCTCCTTGTTGAGCGGCGCGGTGACGGTCGCGTCGGCCTCGCCGTCCATCGCCAGGCGGATGGCGCGCTCGACATAGCGAAACGCGCATTCGCCGCCCAAGGCGCTGACCTGCCCGATCGGACAGGGTGCATCCCTCAGCAGCCCCAGGTCGATGAGGTTGATGACGCCGGGCTCAAAGACCCCCTCGGCGGGGCGGCCGATCGTATGAATTTCCGCCTGCATGTGCAGCGCGTCGCTGAGCGCGGAGGATAGGGCCGTGCGGTCGCCTACCAGCACGGGGCGGCACCAGGCCAGCGCCGACGGATCCAGCAGCGCCCTTGCGCAGATTTCGGGGCCGATCCCGGCCGGATCGCCCATGGTGACGGCTAAGCGTGGCAGCGAGGGGGACATGAGGATCACCCTTTCCGATCGTCGTTGTGAAAAAGACGTATGAGCGCGTCGGGCTCCCCGAACCCGCCGGCTTTGGTGAGGACGCACAGGCCATCCGCGGCGCCGCCGCAGATGCGCGCCAGCGGGATGAGGGGGAGCGGCTCTTCGACCAGTTCGAGGCTCTCAGCCCCAAGCGCGCAAAGGACGCCCCAGGCGCTGTCGCCCCCCAGCAGCCAGAGCGAGCCGGGTAAGCGGGCGGCAACGGCCGCGCACGCTGCCGCCGAAAGCAGGCGTTGGATATCCATACCGCCTTGCGCGAGCCGATCCGGCTGCCCCGCAAACATGCGTCCGAGCGCGGCCTTTTCCATAGTGGCGGCGTCAACGAGCACGCTGCGTCCAGACCCAAGCCCCTGCTGCGCCGCGTGCACGATGTGCCGGACCTCGTCAATCCACGCGGACGTGCTCAGGCGAGACAAGTCGGGCCTGAGCGCGAGCACGTCCGGACGGTGCTGCGCCAGGTGCGCGGTCTGTTCGATGTTGCGCTTTGCCGGGCTGCCGGAGAGGATCAAAACGGGCGGCGCGGCGGCGGACAGGGTAGCAACTTGCGCCGTGGGCGGCGCGATATCAGCGAAGCGGTCGACGTAGGCGAACAGCCCGGCCGACCCCGCCGCCAGCACACGGCCGCCAAACGGCCGAAGCGCGCAGGCGAGCGCGTACAGGTCCGCATCCGTCTGCGCGTCGGCGATCAGGATGCGCGCGCCGGAGGCGAGGCTCTCCGCCATACGGGCGGCGAGCGCCCCGCCGCGCACGTCGTCCAGGGACAGCAAAGCACAGGGGAGCTTTGTCTGCGCGCGCACGATGGTCGCGATGTCGCTGCTCGCGACTGGGGCGAGCGGGTCCTTCGCCAGGTCGCTCCGGGCGAGCGGGACGCCGTTCACATAGTGCATCCCTTTGACCGTCGTGCGCCCACCCTTGGGCAGCGCGGGGCAAAGCAGGACGGCTTCGTAACCGCAGTGCGCGATCAGCGCCTCGATTTCGGCGCCGACGTTGCCGCGCAGGGTAGAATCGACCTTTTTGTACAGGAGCTGCGCGCTGGACTGGCGAATTTGCTCCGCGCCGCCGATCACGGCGCTACGCGCTTGGGCGGGCGAGCGGTTGCGGCTGTTTGAAGTGAGCATGCAGATGCCGTGCGGATGGAAAAACGTGCATGTTTCGGACAAGGAGACGCGAACGCCGGCGGCGCGGCGGAGCATTTGAACGCCTGCATCCATCGCGCCGGTCAGGTCATCGGCAATGACGCCGTAATGAGGCATAGGACGCCCTCCTTTTCTCTTTGGCCATTTCATTATACCATACCCCCGCGCGCCTTTGATGGACATTCATGCCCAATGCCTTTCAGGTTAGGCATAAGCGGGGGGCGCCGTTCCCGTAGGAGCGATGGGGGCGAGCATCCGACAAAACTCGACAACTTTCGCGTTGTGTCGTCATTTTGGACACCGTGCGTAAGTTGTCCCTTTTTTATTTCATGCAGCGATGATATGATCATTCTATCGAAGAGAGTATTTGATCTAGCGGTCGACGAGGAGGAACGAATATGCCCAATGCTATTAAGAAATTTGCGCTGGAAACCGCCTATTCGTATATCGGGAAGGATCCGGAAAAAAACCTGCCAAAGCTTATGGAGTGGGTGGATAAGTTCGCGGGCAGCGGCCCCGACAGCTTTGAGCCGCAGCGCGCGGCCTTTAGAAACGCGATCAATGATCCTGAATGTAACTGGTATCAGCTGCTGATGAAGGTCTTTAAGGAGCTGGACCCCGCCGTCGTCAAGACGGTGTTCACCAACTTCATCCTCAACGCCAACCTGGTCGGTTGGAAGCGGCAGGAGCAATGCCGCGAGAAGTACGGTTGCAACATCCCCTGGGCGATTTTGCTCGACCCTACCAGCGCCTGCAACCTGCGCTGCACGGGCTGCTGGGCGGCGGAGTACGGCAACCGCCTGAACCTGACGCTGGATGAGATCGACGACATCATCCGCCAGGGCAAAGAGCTGGGCATCTACATGTACATCTACACCGGCGGCGAACCGCTGGTGCGCAAGGACGATCTGATCACCCTATGCGAACGCCACAGCGACTGTATCTTCCTCTCCTTCACCAACGCGACGCTGATCGACGAGCGATTTGCGCAGGATATGCTGCGCGTGAAAAACTTCATCCCGGCCATCAGCGTAGAGGGCTTTGAAGCGGCGACAGACGGGCGGCGCGGCGAGGGCACGTTTGAACGTGTGCGGCGCGCGATGGCGCTCCTCAAGGAGAAGCGCCTGCCGTTTGGCATCTCCTGTTGTTACACGAGCCAGAACTTTGAGGATATCAGCTCTAATGCGTATTACGATGCGATGATCGATTGGGGCGCGCTGTTCGTATGGTACTTCCATTATATGCCGGTCGGAAACGACGCTGCGCCGGAGCTGCTGCCTACGCCGGAGCAGCGCGAGGCCATGTATCACAAGATCCGCGCCTATCGCCGCACGAAGGCCATCTTCGGCATGGACTTTCAAAATGACGGCGAGTACGTAGGCGGGTGCATCGCGGGCGGGCGGCGATACCTGCATATCAACGCGAACGGAGACGTAGACCCTTGCGTGTTCATCCATTACTCGGACGCCAATATCCACGAGATGCAGCTGCTGGACGCCTTGCGTTCGCCCCTCTTCATGGCCTACCACGACGGCCAGCCCTTCAACGACAACCACCTGCGGCCCTGCCCGATGCTCGAGAACCCGGAGCTGCTGCGCGAGATGGTGGAGCGGACCGGCGCGAGATCGACCGACATGCAGTCGCCCGAAACGGTTCAGCACCTGTGCGGCAAGTGCGACCGGTATGCGCGGGACTGGCAGCCGGTCGCCGACCGGCTTTGGGCCTGCTCGCGGGACTGCGAGGGGTGCGCAAAGCGCTGCGGCTAAGGCACGCAGCTGCATGATAGATCCTGACGGCAAAGTAAGGCCCTGCTTACAGGCTTGTTCCTGTAAGCAGGGCTTTTTTAAAATCGGAGGTCCGACATATCATACACGCGCCTGCCCGATCTCTCTGGCTTGCTTTTCCAGCCAGACGAGCAGTACGGCGATGTCGCCCGGCGATACGCCGGAGATACGGGAGGCCTGACCGATGGAGCGAGGCCGCTGGGCGTTGAGCTTCTGGCGCGCCTCGATGCGCAGCCCCTCCACCCGCTGGTAGTCCGCGTCAGGCGGCAGCACTTTTTCCTCCGCGCGGCGGAACTGCTCTACCTGGCGGCGCTCCTTTTCGAGATATCCCTCGTACTTGAGGGCGATGGAGACCTGCTCGGCGACCTGCGGGGGGAGATCTTCCCACCCTGGCACGACCGCCGCCAAATCGCGATAGGCGATACCGGGGCGGCGCAGCAGATCCGCCGCGCGCAGGCTGCCCGCGGCCTCCGGCTGGCCGTGCGCCGCGAGAAAGGCGTCCACCGCTTCGCCCTTGGGCAGCCACCTCGCCGACAGCGCTGCGATGGCCTCCTGCGTCATCGCGCGCTTTTTTTGCATGCGTTGGAGGCGCTCCTCGCTCGCCAGCCCGGCCCGGTAGCCGATCTCGGTCAGGCGAAGGTCCGCATTGTCTTGACGTAGCAGCAGCCGGTACTCCGCGCGGGACGTCATCATGCGATAGGGTTCGTTCGTCCCCTTTGTCGTCAGATCGTCGATCAACACGCCGGTATAGGCCTCGTCCCGCCCGAGGCGAAGCGCAGGGCGTTTCTGAATCCACAGGGCCGCGTTCATGCCCGCGACGAGCCCCTGTGCGGCCGCCTCCTCATACCCCGAGGTGCCGTTGACCTGGCCGGCCATGTACAGGCCGGGGATGGATTTGACGCCGAGCGTTGCGTCCAGGATGAGGGGGTCGACGCACTCGTACTCGATGGCATACGCCAGGCGCAGGATGCGCGCGCGCCGCAGCCCCGGGATCGTGCGGTACATGGGGATCTGCACGTCCTCCGGCAGGCTCGTGGACATGCCCTGCACGTACCATTCGTTGGTGTCGAGGCCCTCCGGCTCCAAAAAGAGCTGGTGGCGCGGTTTGTCCGCAAAGCGCATCACCTTGTCCTCGATGGAGGGGCAATAGCGCGCGCCCGTGCCGTGAATTGTGCCCGCGTACATGGGCGCGCGGTTGAGGTTTTCGCGGATGATGCGGTGCGTGTCCTCGTTCGTATAGGTGAGATAGCATTGCGCGCGGTTTTCGAGCGCGCGGTCGGTCAGGAAGGAAAAAGGCGTGATGACCTCGTCCCCGGGTTGCGGCTCCATCTCGTCAAAGTCGATGGAGCTTTCCTCGATCCGCGCGGGCGTACCCGTCTTAAAACGCCGGAGCGGCAGGCCGAGCGAGCGCAGCGCGCCCGCCAGGTGCAGGGAGGACCACAGGCCCTGCGGGCCGCCCTCGCGCACGCATTCGCCGATGATGATGCGGCTATCCATGTAGACGCCCGCGGCGATGAGCGCGGCCTTGCAGGGGATGCGCGCGCCCGTCGCCGTCTCCACCGCTACGACAGAGCCGGCAGGCGAGAGGGCGATGCGGCAGACCTCTCCCTGGCGCACCTCCAGATTCTGCTGGCCGAAGAGCGCGCGACGCATGCGCTGCTGATAGCGTCGCTTGTCGGCCTGCGCGCGCAGGGAATGCACGGCCGGGCCTTTGCCGGTATTGAGCATGCGGCTCTGGATGAACGTATCGTCGATGGCGAGGCCCATCTCGCCGCCCAGCGCGTCGACCTCGCGCACAAGGTGCCCTTTGGCCGTGCCGCCGATCGCGGGGTTACAGGGCATGAGCGCGATGGAGTCGAGGCTCAGCGTGAGCAGCAGCGTGGGCACGCCCATGCGGGCGGCGGCCAGCGCCGCCTCGCAGCCCGCATGGCCCGCGCCGACGACGATGAGATCGTATTGCAAAAGGATTCCTCCCGAAATGGAATGGAACCATTATAGCACGGCTTTATGCATCTTGCTATAGGAAAGCGCCGAGGTTGCGCGAAGCGCGTCCGCTTGGTATAATGTGGGGTAACGCTGAATTTGACGTGCAAAGAGGAATGAAGATGATCAATCGTATTTTGGGTGTGCTTTTCGTCATATGCGGCCTGTTTGTGGCGCTGGCCGACGCTTCGCTGACGGCGGACGCCGCGCTCTTTTCAATGCTGCCGCTCTTTGGGGCCGGGCTGCTGCTGCTCTTGGGCAAGGCCGGGATCGAGGATGCGCTGCGGCCGAAAAACCGCCTACGCTCGCTGTGCGCCGCGCTGCTCTCGCTGCTCTTTTTCGTGATGCTCTCCGGCACGCAGCTGTTCTCATGCGGGCTTTTTTCGCGCGGCGCGATCTTCGAGGTCTACGATTACTACTTTTACGACGCGTTTATCGTCATCGAAAACGGACAGCTCGCCGCGCGCCTGCTGACCGGCCTCATGGTCTTCATCGCCTATGCGCTCTATCCGGCGTGCCTGCTGCTCAGCGTCTTTACGGCGCTCTACGCGGCGCTCGGCTATCCCGGCTTTGCGGACGCCGGGGAAGACGCTCTGCCGCTGACGCCCATGCGTATGACGGGCTTTTACCGCGTGACGCTGGCGGTCGCTGCGCTGAGCGTAGCGTTTCTCTTCAGCGCCATGCCGACGCTGCTCAACACCAACGGCGACATCCGTTCGTGCCTCGATACCGTGCAGCTGGATTACGAGGAGTGGACGGACTGGCATACCGTCACCTACATGTACCTGATCAAATGGGCGACGACGGTCAGCGCCACGCTCTTCCCGCTCGCGCTCGCGCAGGCGCTGCTGTGGATCTTCGTGAACAACTTCGTCGTGGATACGCTCAACCGCATCGTCCGCTCGCGGCGTGCATGCTATCTGTACGTGTTGCTCTCGTGCTTGTTTTTCACGCCCTACGTGTTTTTGCAGGTCGTCTACAAGGATGTGCTGTTCAGCATGAGCCTTCTGGGCCTTTCCGTCTCGATCCTGCGGGCGCTTCGCGAGGAGCGGATGCGCGCGGGCACGCTGCTGCACATGATCCTCTTTGGCGTGATCGCCTCGCTCATCCGTCACGCGGGGATTCTGTGCGTGTGCGCGCCGCTCGCCGTGCTCTTATGTCAGCGGTTCCGCCGCGGCTGGCGGGAGGCGCTCAAGGCGCTATGCGCGCTGCTTTGCCCGGTGCTTGCGATGGCGCTGATCGTGCACGTCCTCTCGTTCGGCCTGCTGGGCATGCAAAGGAACCCTGGCTATGTGAAGTATTCCGTGCCCATGGCGATGCTCAGCGCGGTCGCGGCGAGCGGCGAGGAGATCGATCCCGAGGACAGGTTGCTATTGGAGGAGATCACATCCATGGACGTCTGGCGCGAGGGCTACGATAAATACTATGCGGATTCGATCTCGCGTACCTGGGGCCGGATCGGCACCGACGTGCGCAACGTGGACGAGCGCGATATGGGCCCGACGCTGATACGCCTGAACGCCAAGTACCTGCTGCGCTACCCGCAGATCTACCTGACGGCCTTCTTCGATATGAACAGCATCATCTGGGAGATCGCCAGACCGGCCGACGGCTACGAGGTGACGCTGGCCGTGACGGACGAGGAGAACGCCCCGCAAAGCTACGAGTTCGCCCGGACGGGCTTCTCGGGAATTACGGCGCAGCTGGCGGCCTTTACGCGCGATACGCCGGTGCTGCGCACGATCTACTGGCGCGGCGGCATCTGGCTCTTCGTGATGGCGGGGGCGGCGGTGTTGCTCTGCGTCAAGCGCCGCGCGCGGGAGGTGACGGCCGCGCTGCCTGCGCTGACGACGGCTGCTCTTTTGATGATATCGACCCCTTCGCAGGAGATGCGCTATATGCTGGGCGTCATGGAATGCGGCGTTTTCTTCCTCGTCTATACGCTGGGCGTGCGCGCGGATTCGGTTCAAGAATGATTCAAATATATAACGAGCGCTCCGGGGGTGTCCGGGCGCTTTTTTATGCGCAAAACGCACGAAAAAAGCGGAGAAAACATGGGCGGGCAGAAGCTTGAAAGGGTTGAAAAAGGGTGACTATTTTGGTATAATAATATAGTAGAAAAAATCTGAAATTAGGGATGAAGACGGACATGATCGTGCACCTGGGGCAGGAGGCCGCCGCGCTGGACGAGGAGATCGTGATGATCCTCGACCTTACGCGCGAGCTAACCTGCGATACGCGCGCGTATTTAAGCCGGCAGCGCGCACAAGGGCGGGTCGAAGACGGATCCGAAGGCGCGGCGAAGTCCGCCGTCGTCCTGAGCGGACGCCGAAGAGGCATCCGCGTCTTTCTTTCCCCGGTATCGTCCGCGACGCTTTGGCAGCGCCAAAGCGCTGGCGCGGCGGCGAAGGGGCAGCAGATGCGCAAACGGGGGAAAAACGCCGGGCGCGCAGATTGAGGTGGAACAATGGAAAACGAAAACATGAATCAACAGCAGTATGACGAAACGCAAATCCAGGTGCTCGAGGGCCTGGAGGCGGTGCGCAAGCGCCCGGGCATGTACATCGGCTCGACCGACGTGCGCGGGCTGCACCACCTGGTCTACGAGATCGTGGACAATGCGGTCGACGAGGCGCTGGCGGGCTATTGCTCGGAAATCATCGTGACGCTCGAAAAGGACGGTTCCGTGACGGTCAAGGACAACGGCCGCGGCTTCCCGGTGGGCATCCATCCCAAGATGGGCCGCCCGGCGGTCGAGGTATGCCTGACGATCCTGCACGCGGGCGGCAAGTTCGGCGGCGGGGGATACAAGGTCTCCGGCGGCTTGCACGGCGTGGGCGCCTCCGTCGTCAACGCGCTCTCCGCGCATATGAAGGTCACCGTCCATCAGGACGGCAAGATTTACGAGCAGGAGTATGAGCGCGGCAAGATCCTCTACGACCTGCGCATCGCGGGCGAAACCGAGCGCACGGGCACGACCGTCAACTTCCTGCCGGACGTGCACAGCGCGGAGAATCCCGAGGGCATCTTTGAGACGGGCGACTTTCAATACGATACGCTCAAGGTGCGCCTGCGCGAGATGGCCTTCCTCAACAAGGGGATCAAGATCGTGCTGCGCGACGAGCGCGTCGACCCCGTGCACGCGCATACGTTCCACTACGAGGGCGGCATCCGCGAGTTCGTCAAGTACCTCAACAAGAACAAAGAGGTGCTCTTTCCCGAACCCATCTACGTAGAGGGCGTCCGGGGGACGACGACGGTCGAAGTCGCGATGCAGTACAACGATTCCTATAACGAAAACATCTTCTCCTTTGCCAACAACATCCATACGCCGGAGGGAGGCACGCACCTGACGGGCTTCCGCACGGCCATTACGCGCGTGGTCAATGACTACGGCCGCCGCCATAAGGTGCTCAAGGACAGCGACGCGATGCTGCAGGGCGAGGATATCCGCGAGGGATTGGCCGCGATCATCTCCGTCAAGCTGGAGGATCCGCAGTTCGAGGGCCAGACGAAGACGAAGCTGGGCTCCAGCGAGGTGCGCGCGATCGTCGACAACCTGGTGAGCACGCAGCTCTCCGACTTCATGGAGGAAAACCCGCAGGTCTCCAAGGCGATTCTCGACCGCTGCCTGAACGCGGCCCGCGCCCGCGAGGCCGCCCGAAAGGCGCGCGACCTTACGCGGCGCAAGACCGTGCTCGAATCGGCCAGCCTGCCGGGCAAGCTCGCCGACTGCTCCGAACGCGATCCCTCCAAGTGCGAGATCTTCCTCGTCGAGGGCGACAGCGCCGGCGGCTCGGCCAAGACGGGCCGCGACCGCCACTTTCAGGCGATTCTGCCGCTGCGCGGCAAGATCCTCAACGTGGAAAAGACGCGGTTGGACCGCATCTTGGCCAACAACGAGATCAAAGCGATGATTACGGCGTTTGGCTGCGGCATCGGCGAGGATTTTAATGCCGAAAAGCTGCGCTACCACCGCATCGTCTGCATGACGGACGCAGACGTCGACGGCAGCCATATCCGCATTCTGATGCTGACGTTCTTCTACCGCTACATGCCCAAGCTGGTCGAGGACGGATACGTCTACATCGCCCAGCCGCCGCTGTACAAGGTGACCTATAAGGGGCAGGAGCGCTACGTATACTCCGACGCGCAGCTGGAGGCCGTGATGCAGGAAATCGGCCGCGACAAGAAGCCCGAGGTGCAGCGCTACAAGGGCCTGGGCGAGATGAGCGCAGAGCAGCTGTGGAACACTACGATGGACCCGTCCACCCGCACGATGATGCAGGTTACCATCGAGGACGCCATCGCGGCGGATGAAATCATGACCCTTCTCATGGGCGAGAAGGTGGAACCGCGTCGCGAGTTCATCGAGGAGAACTGCAAGCTGGTGCTGGATCTGGACATCTGATAAACGAGGTGATACCCTTTGGATCATGAGAATAACCAGAATACCCCCAACGAAGAAAACGGCGGGATCGTAGAAGGCGGCGCGTCCGCCGAAAACGCGCCGCGCCTGATCCCGATCGACCTGGAGACGGAGATGAAGAAGTCGTTCATCTCCTACGCGATGGCGGTCATCATCACGCGCGCGCTGCCGGACGTGCGCGATGGCCTCAAGCCCGTGCACAGGCGCATCCTCTATTCCATGCACGAGCTGGGGATGACGCCGGACAAGCCCTTTCGCAAGAGCGCGCGCATCGTCGGCGACGTGCTGGGTAAATACCACCCGCACGGCGACACCGCCGTATACGACGCGATGGTGCGTCTGGCGCAGGATTTCTCCACGCGTTACATGCTCGTCGAGGGGCAGGGCAATTTCGGCTCGGTCGACGGCGACGGCGCGGCGGCCATGCGCTACACCGAGGCCCGCCTGGCCAAGCTCACGCAGGAGATGGTCGCGGATCTGGACAAGGAGACCGTCGACTTCTGCCCCAACTTCGACGAGACGCTGATGCAGCCGACGGTCATGCCCTCCCGCTTCCCCAACCTGCTGGTCAACGGCTCCAGCGGCATCGCGGTCGGCATGGCGACGAACATCCCCCCGCATAACCTGGGCGAGGTGATTGACGGCGTCGTCTGCCTGATCGACAACCCGGAGGCGACGCTGAAGGACCTGATGGAGCACATCAAGGGTCCGGATTTCCCGACGGGCGGCATCATCATGGGCCGCCAGGGCATCTACGAGGCCTACTCCACCGGCCGCGGCCGCATCGTCACCCGGGCGAAGACCGACATCGAACAGATGACCGCCAACCGCTCGCGCATCGTGGTGACGGAAATTCCCTACATGGTCAACAAGGCCAAGCTGGTGGAAAAGATCGCCGAGCTGGTGCACGAAAAGCGGCTCGAAGGCATCTCCGACATCCGCGACGAGTCCGACCGCAACGGCATGCGCATCGCCATCGAGCTCAAAAAGGACGTCAACGCGGCGGTCGTGCTCAACTACCTGTACAAGCACACGCAGCTGCAGGATTCGTTCGGCGCGATCATGCTGGCGCTCGTGGACGGCGCGCCCAAGGTGCTCAGCCTGCACCAGATGCTCTTTCATTACCTTGAGCATCAAAAAGAGGTCGTGACGCGGCGCACAAAGTACGATCTGGACAAGGCCGAGGCGCGCGCGCACATCTTGGAAGGCCTGCTCAAGGCGCTGGATCACATCGACGAGATCGTGCGCACCATCCGCGAAAGCGCGAGCACAGCGGTCGCGCGCGAAGCCTTGATGCAAAAATTCGATTTCTCGGAAAAGCAAGCCCAGGCCATTCTGGACATGCGTCTGGCGCGCCTGACCGGCCTGGAACGCGAGAGATTGCAGGAGGAATACGACGAGCTGCAAAAGACGATCGCCCACCTGCGCGCCATCCTGGCGGACGAGAAGCTGCTGTTGTCGATCGTGCGCGAGGAGCTGCTCGAGGTACGCCGAAGGTATGCGGACGAGCGCCGCACCGAGATCACGTCCACGGCGGATGAAATCGATCCGGCGGACCTCATCCAGGAAGAGGACATGGTCGTGACGCTGACGCACTTTGGATACGTCAAGCGGCTGCCCTCGAGCACTTACCGCAGCCAAAACCGCGGCGGCAAGGGGGTATCCGGCATGAGCACGCGCGACGAAGACTATGCGGAGCAGCTGCTCGTCATGTCCACACACGAGGACCTGATGTTCTTCACGAACAAGGGACGCGTCTATCAGATCAAGTGCTATGAGATCCCCGAGGCGGGGCGTACGGCCCGCGGCACGGCGATCGTGAATCTCTTGCAGCTGGACGGGGGCGAAAAGGTCACCGCGATGATCCGCATCCCCGCGGACGCGGGCGACCATTACCTCGTCATGGCCACGCGCATGGGCCTGATCAAAAAGACGGCCCTGAGCGAATTCCAGAACCTGCGCAAGACGGGCCTGATCGCCATCGTGCTGCGCGAGGACGACGAGCTGATGGGCGTAGAGCTGACCGACGGCGAGCAGGAGATCCTGCTGGGCACGAAGGGCGGCATGGCGATCCGCTTCAGCGAGCAGGATATCCGCGCGATGGGCCGCGTCAGCATGGGCGTCAAATCCATGGATTTGGACGAAGGCGACGTGGTCGTAGGCCTCGCGGTGTATGAGGAGGGCGCGCAGGTGCTCTCCATCACCGAGAACGGCTACGGCAAGCGCACCGAGATCGACGCCTATAGGCTGCAAAGCCGCGGGGGCAAGGGAATCCGGGCGATGAACCTGACCGACAAGACGGGTTCGCTCGCCGCGCAGCTCCTCGTGCATGCGGACGAGGACCTGATGCTCATCACCGACGACGGCATCATCATTCGCCTCCCGGTGGACGGCATCTCTGTTCTCGGGCGCAATACGCAGGGCGTGCGCGTGATGCGCGTGGCCGAAGGCAGCCACGTGGTAGGCGTCACCTGCACGGAGAAGGAAGAAGAGATGGCTGAGGATCCGGCTGACGAGGCCGCGCCGCAGCCGCAGGACGAAGAGATTTGAGAAACCGGCGTAGGGGACGTTGGGGCTGCGCGCCCCAAACCCCCGCCTAAGGGCTATGCCCTTAGGGATCCCGCCAACCGCGCGCTTTGCGCGCGGCAGTGGGGATTTCCAAGGGGCGAAGTCCCTTGGACGGAGGTTTGGAGGCAGGGCCTCCAACGTCCCCCTCACGCCGGATTTTTGTGAGGTACGCATGAAGAAGGAATATTTGCTCGTGCTCGTCGGGGTGGCGGGCGTATCCATCAGCGGGCCGCTCGTCAAATGGGCGCTCGCGTGCGGCGCATCGCCCGTGACCATCGCTTGCCTGCGGCTGCTGATTGCGACGCTTGTGCTCCTCGTGCCCGCGCTGAAGACCGGCGCGCTGCGTGAGATGCTGCATTCTTCCCGGCGCGACGTCACGCTCGCCGTGGCGGCCGCGGCGCTGCTGGCGCTGCACTTTGCGAGCTGGATGACGTCGCTTTCGCGTACGTCGACGTTTGCATCGGTCGCGCTGGTGTGTACGCAGCCGCTATTTGTAGCTGCGCTGTCGGGCCTCGTGCTGAAGGAGCCGATCAAGCGCGAGGCCGTACCCGGCGCGCTGACCGCGGTGGTGGGCGCGATCGGCATCGGCGTGTTTTCGATGAGCGGACAGGGCGGCGACTTTATAGGGGATCTGCTGGCGCTCGCGGGCGCGGCGTTCATGGCGGGGCATTGGCTGTGTGGAAGGGCCGCCAGGCGCACGAGCTCGGCGCTGGGCTATATGACGTTTGTGTACGGCCTGACGGCCGTCTTTTTGGCGCTGATGATGCCCTTTACGGGCGGGTTCGTCGCCCCCAAAGAATCGTTCGTCGCGATCGTCCTGCTGGCCGTGCTGTGTACGCTCGGCGGTCAGGCGCTGTTCACCTACGCGCTGGGCTTCGTGAGCGCGGACGTCGTCTCCTTCGCATTGCTGGGAGAACCGGTGGGCGCCGCGATCTGGGCCTATTTCCTGTTCGGCGAGCAGGTCAGCCCGCCGCTGCTCGTAGGGGGCATCGTCGTGCTCGCAGGCCTGGCGTGGTATATGCTGGGCGAGATGCGTGCGGCGCGAAAGGCCGTGCGGCCATCAGGGGGAAACGCATGATTGCATTTACGCTGGGCGAAGAAATCCCTGCGGCAGCGCCGGTGCTCTGCCGCAAGGCCGTGCGCGCCGTCGTGTGGCGGCAGGGGCTTTTGCTCATGGTCAGGACGATCAAAGGGGACTACAAGTTCCCGGGCGGCGGCCAGGAGCCCGGAGAGAACGATGCCGATACGCTCGTGCGCGAGACGTTGGAGGAGACGGGATACAGCGTCCGTCCGGCGGGCGGCCTGCTGGCGCGCGTGGTCGAGCAGCGCAAGGATCTGTACGACCCAGAACGGTATTTCTCCATGATGTCGCTCTATTATCCGTGTGAGCTGTGCGCTGCGCAGCCGGGCGCTCAGGCGCTATCCAGCTATGAGCTGGAGCTGAAAATGCAGGCCGTGTTCGTCCGGCCGCAGGAGGCCATAGCGGCTAACGAGCGCCTTTTGAGAGAGCAGATCGGCGTGAAACGCTGGGTGGAGCGCGAGACGCGGGTGCTGCGCTATCTCATATAGCGCAATATTTTTCAATCCAGGCAAGAGGAGGATAGAGCGGATGAAGGGAAAAAGGGCGGAAGCTGCGCTTTGCATAGCCTTGGGCGTGGGAGCGGCCTGGGCTATTCCCTATACGGTGGCGCTGCAGGGCGAACGGGTGCTATTGACGAACAGCACGGCGCTATTCCTGATCGCGCTTGCGTTTGCAGGCGCGATCGGATCGGTCCGCGCGCGGTATGGCACGCCAAGCGGCGCGCATTGGGCGCTCGGCGGGCTCTTTGCCGCGTTGCTCGTCATCGGTGCGGAGCTGTATCAAAACGAGTGCCTGACATTCAACCGTCAACGGATGATGTTTGGCACGCTGGCCATCCTTTTCCTGGCGTCGGCGTTGGCGCACGGCGTCTTAGCGCTTGAAACGGCGTGCGCAGGCGCGAGAGATGCGCTGGCGCCATGCCCGAGCCGCCCCGCGGCGCTCGTGTTCATCGGATGCTGGGCGTTCATCTGGCTTTGCTGGTTGCCTGCCTTTTTGGCTTATTTCCCGGCGATTACCTCCTACGATACGGGTGCGCAGCTTCGCCAAATCGCCTCGGGCGCATACGTCAGCGATCATCCGCTTGTGCATACGCTGTTTATTTCGCTCTGCATCCGTCTGGGGGGAAGCGCACGGACGGGCATGGCGGTCTATGCGGCGGTACAAATGCTGTTCCTGAGCGCGGTATTTGCCTGCGTATTGACCGCCATGCGCACGTGGCGTGTGCCGCGGGCCGCCTGGCTGTCGGCGCTGCTGTGGTATGCGCTATGCCCGACGAACGCCCTGCTGGCCATCACGGTCACCAAGGACGTATTCTTTTCCGGCTGCTTCATCCTGTGCATCCTTGCAACGCTTCACGCGGTGCGGGAGGGGAAAGCCTTTTTTCAGCATCCCGGGCGTATAGTGGGAATGGTGGCGCTTCTGTGCATTACATGCCTGCTGCGCCATAACGGCGTGGCGGCTTTGGCCGCGCTCGCTGCCGGTCTATTCCTCGTCTTGCCGGGGAGCCGCACGCGCGCCTTATGCATGTGCGCCGCGTCGCTGTGTCTGTATATCGCCGCATCGTCGGCGCTCTCCGGCGCCTTGAAAGCGGCGCCGGGCGGCTTCGATAGCCTGCTGAGCGTGCCTGTGCAGCAGGTGGCGGCGGCTGTGAACGCCCATCCGGAGCGCATCGACGAGGAGGAGCTGGAGGCGCTGGATGCGCTTTTCGGCGAGGATGGTTTGTCGCGCTATATGTCGTATCTGGCCGATCCGGTCAAAGGGCGTATGCGTCAGGACTTGCTCGCGCAAAATCCGATGCGCTATTTATCGCTGTATCTGTCGATCGGGCGCAAGTGCCCTGCGAATTATTTGAGCGCGGCGTTGGCGTTGAATGCGGGCATGTGGTATCCGGACAATGCGCTGCACGCGACCGGGCGCATGCAGACGGGCATCGGATACGTAGAGACCATCGATTACTTCGATTGGCCCGGCGAGACGTTGGATCGGCCGGGCTGGCTGCCGGGCGTGCATACGCTGTATGAGGCGTTTGCATCTGAGGGAGATTACCGTCACGTCGGCGTGCTGAGCATTCTTTTCTCACCGGGGATGAGCACATGGGCGTTGTTGCTGGGCACATTCATCCTCGTACGAGACGGACGACGGCGCTGGATTGCTGCGTTTGCCCCGGCCTGGGGGATGCTGCTCATACTGCTTTTGTCGCCGACGGTTTCCGTGCGCTATGCGTACCCGATCATGGCATCGATTCCCTTGCTGGGCATGGCGATCCTTGCCAAATGCGGCGCACAGGAGGAAATGCCGGGGCGCGTAGAGAATAAATGATAAAAACCGTAGAAATGAGTGTGGCATCCCCTATGCATGCAAAAGGAACGCTTCGTACGACGCTGAACCGCATAGGCATCGTGCTTTGCGCCTGCTGTCTATCGTGGCTTTTGCTCAATACGATCTGCTTCAACGATTACTTCCGGTATGATATGAGATGGCTTTTGCCGATGCTGGCGGCTGTCTGGGCTTTGGCGGGGATCGGTATCGCCTGCATTCTGCGCAGAGGCGAGCCGTCACGCCGCGCTAGCGTATGGGTTGTAAGCGTTTACTTGACCCTGCTGTTCGTCCTGCAGGTTACGTTTGGCATCCTATTGGAGTATGGCCCAATATGCGACGTAGACGCGGTATATGGCGGCGCAATAGAGTGGCTCGGCAGCGGATCCTTTACGAACAATCCGGAATATGAGCAGTATTTTTATTATTTCCCCAATAATCTTGGCCTGCTGACGGTCTTTTACCTCTGGTTTCGCCTATGCACGGCGCTGGGCTTCGGCTACTTTTTCGGCATGGCGGTCGTGCTCAATGCCATGCTGGCGACGGCGGCGATCGGCGTTAGCTTATCGATCGTGCAAAAGCTTTTGGGGCGCCGTGCGATGCTTTGCGGCGTCATGCTATTTGCGGCGGTGCTTCCGTTTTACTTTACCGGCGCCGTGTTTTATACGGACTCCATGTCGCTGCTCTTTCCGGTGCTTACGTACAGGCTGCATCTTTGGGCCAAGGACCAGACGCGACTAGGGCGCAAGATCGCCGTCTATGCGTTGGCGGCCGGGGTCGCGTTTATCGGAATGAAGATCAAGTTTACGGTAGCGGTCATGCTGATCGCCATCGTGCTTGAGCTTTTGACGACGCATAAGCTGAAGACGGCGTTGTGCTGTATGCTCACGCTCGGGGCGGTGATTGCGGCGCTGATGGGCCTTTTTGACGCGTATATGTATAGCACCCACCTCGATCGCGCGCGTGCGCAGCAGGAAAACACGCCGGTTCTTCACTGGATTATGATGGGCCTTCCGCTGGAGGAGGGCTGGGGCACATGCTCGATGTACGATTATGATTTCACGCGCTCCTTTGATACGACGCAAGAGCGGGACGCGGCGATTTTTGAGAAGTTTAAATTTCGCCTATACCGTCATCGTTATCCCGACCGTTTCATCAACCTGATTTCTCGTAAGAATACGATGACGTTTGGGGACGGCATGTTCGGGCTGTGGGATATTTTGGATGATCATCCCGTGCGCCATACGCCTGTGCACGATATCGTCTTCTACAATAAAGAAAAAACGGCGAACATTCTTTATAGATACTTTTGCGCAGCCGTGTATACCCTGTTGTTGGCTGTGGGCGCTGCGGGGTGCTGGAAGGCGGCGGTGCGAAAGAACGGCGCTTATCTGAATGCGCCGGGTATCCCTTTGGCTCTTTTGGGTATATGGATGTTTTTATCGATGTGGGAGACCAGCCCAAGATATTTTTTCAATTATCTTCCTGTGCTTGTGATCGCGGCGGCCATGGGATGCTGTTGCTTGGCAAACGGACGGAGACAATCGAACGAATGAGAATAGAAAAATCCGCCGGAATCCCGGCGGAAATAGGACGGTTTTATCGGGGCTGCGCAGCAGCCCTTTTTGTTTGAAAGAATGCCTCGAGCAGCTCTGCGCACTCCTGTGCGAGCAGCCCGCCATAGGCCGGTACCGCAGGTCCTGCGAGCGTGGGATCCTCGGTCAGGCGGTAGACGGTGCCCGTACAGCCGGCAGCGGGATCATCGGCGCCGAACCAGACGCAGGCGAGACGGGCGGTCCGGATTGCGCCTGCGCACATGGGGCAGGGCTCCAACGTCACGTAGAGCGTGCAGCCCGCCAAGCGCCAGCTGCCGATCTTTTGGGCGGCGCGGCGAAGCGCCAGCATCTCCGCATGCGCGGTCGGGTCACGGCGTTGCTCGCGTTCATTGTGCGCCCGCGCGACGATTTCATCGTCCCGCGCGACGACGGCGCCCACGGGCACCTCGCCCGCAGCCAGGGCGAGACGGGCCTGGGCCAGCGCCTCGCGCATCATGCGCATGTGCACGTCGAGCGCGCTCATCCGCGGTCGGTGCCCAGGAAGAAGAGCGCGACCGTGCCGGGGCCGGAGTGGCTGCCGATGACCGGGCCGATATCGCTGATGAAAATGTTCTCGGCAGGGGTGCCCAGGCGGCCGGTGATTTGAGCGGCGACGAATTTGGCGTCGTCTATGCAGTCGCCATGGCTGATGAAGACCGTCTGCGCGGCGGGCTCGGTCGCCAGCTTTTCCATATGATCGACCAGGGCTTTCAGCGCGCTCTTGCGGCCGCGTACCTTCTCGCGCGCGATGAGATGGCCTGCATCGTCTACGTGCAGCACCGGCTTGATGTTGACGAGGGTGCCGAAAAAGGCCGCGGCGGGCGAACAGCGCCCCCCGCGCTTGAGGAAGTGCAGATCGTCTACGGTGAACCAGTGCACGAGCTTTAACCGGTTGTTCTCTACCCAGGCGGCGTTTTCCTCCAGCGTCATACCACGCATACGGTTTTCAAGCGCATGATAGACGAGCAACCCTTGACCGGCGCTCGCGGCCAGCGAATCCAAGACGATCAGCCGTCCTTCGGGAAACTCCTCGAGTACTGTATTGCGGGCGATGCAGGCGGAGTTGTAGGTGCCGCTCAGGCCGGAGGAGAATGCGATGTAGAGCACGTCCTTGCCTGCTGCGAGCAGCTCGCGAAACGTCTGACTAAAGCGCTCAGGAGAGATTTGGGAGGTCGTGGACATCGAGCCTGCGCGCAGGCGATTGTAGAACGCATCGCTAGAGACCTCGCAATCCGGCATGTTTTCGTAGGTCTTGCCGTCCAGGGTAAACTCCAAGGGTAGGATGATAAAATCTTCATAAGCATCGTGATAGACGGGCAGCAAATCGCTGCAGGAGTCGGTGACGATCGTGTACATGAGAAACCCCTCCTTTGGCAGATCGGCGCGCTTGCGCCGGAAGCATAGCTGTTAAGGCTCTCCTTAGCATTCGCGGTTCGGCTCGAGAAATCCTCCCTATATGCCGGATCGTTTGGGCTGCGAAGGATTAAAAATCCATGAAAAAAGCGCCCTTCCAAAAGGAAAGAGCGCTCTTCGATCAATCGACCGTATACGGCAGCAGCGCGATGGCACGGGCGCGCTTGATGGCCTCAGACAACTGGCGCTGATGCTTGGCGCAGTTGCCGGACATACGGCGGGGCAAGATTTTGCCGCGCTCGTTGGTGAAACGGCGAAGGCGATTGATGTCCTTATAATCGATGTACTCGATTTTGTCTACACAGAAACTGCACACCTTACGGCGCGGCTTGCGGCCACGGGGGCGGCGTGCGGCGCGATCTTCAGACATAGCAAGTGTCCTCCTTTCCAATTCGTAGGTTCGTCAGAACGGTAGCTCGTCGTCATCCACCTGCGTAAAGCCGGATTCGCTGGGCGTGAAAGCCGGGGCAGCGGGGGCGGCCATAGGCGGCGGAGCGGGACGATAATCGCCGCTTTCTTGCTGCGGCGAAGAGAGAAACTCGACCTCGTCGGCAACGACCTCAAAGGCGTTGCGCTTGGTGCCATCCTGCGCTTCATATGTGCGCGTTTGGATGGCGCCGCAAACGGCGACCTTCCGGCCCTTTGTCAGGTAACGGCCGCAGAGCTCAGCGAGCTGGCGCCACGCGACGATGTTGATGAAATCCGTCTCCTGCTGACCGGTCTGCTGGTTTTTAAACCGACGATTGATCGCGATGGAGAACGAACACACAGATATGCCGGACTGCGTGGTGCGCAATTCGGGGTCGCGCGTGAGATTGCCAATCAAAAATGCTTTGTTCATGCTATCACCCTACCTTCTTTTGCGACGAAAGCCTTATTCCTCGACGGGCGCTGCTTCGGGCGCGACAGGCGCTTCCGGAGCGGCTTCCTGCACGGGAGCGGCCACGGGCTCGACGACCGGCGCCACAAAGACGGGACGCGCGGGACGCGGCTTGACGCTGCTCTTTTTCTGCAAGAGCTTGACGACCTGCGAACGGATGACGTTTTCATTGATTTGGAGATTGCGCTCCAACTCCTTGGGAACGTCGGGACCGGCGCTGAACTGCATGAGCACGTAGTAGCCCTCTACCTTGTAGTCGATGGCGTAGGCCAGACGGCGCTTACCCCATTCGTCCACCTTGTCGATGCTACCACCGTTGGCCACCACCAGATCGGAGAACTTCGTAATGAGCTCCTTGCGGGGACCCTCTTCCATGGCGGCGTCGATGATGTAGATCAGTTCGTACTTATTCATTGTACCTTTCACCTCCTTTTGGACTATGGCCCTGCATCCTTCGTGCAGAGCAAGGATGTGCCAATAAAAGATTATAACAGAATGAAACCCAAAATGCAACCGGATCAGAAAAGTTTTTAGGACAGGTGCCACGAAGGGATGAATACCATGACGAGCGCTAAGGGTTGAAGCGTACGACGAGCACGCCATCCACGATCGAGATAGAACCAGCGGCGGGATAGAGCGGCATTGCGCTTACGGCTGCATCGTGATGCGCTAGGAAATCGTCCTTCGCAACGCCCGATAATTGCGGGTTGGGCAGGCCGATGTAATCGGCAAGCAGGTGGTCAAAGCTATAGGCGCGAACGAGCGCGTCGCCGGAAGACATGCCTGTCAGGTGCCGCAGGCCGGCATATCTGTCGAGCGGATCGTATAGCACGCCCTCATCCGGGGTTCCCACCAGCGCCAAAGGCGTCTCATAGGTATAGCCGTCGGCCGTCTCGATGCGCGCCGTAAGCCGGTTGGCATAGGATATGGCCTGCTCCGTTGTAAGCTGTTGGCGCATATACCCTTGATTGACGAGAAGATAGTCGTTGTAAATCCAGAAAGAGCATACGCCGAGCATCACGATGCCGAGCGATATGCACAGGAGACGCCCCAGCCGGCCGCATTCGCAAAAAGAGAGGCGCTCTGAGAGTACGGCGAGGAAAATGGGGGACAAAACAAGCGGGTACATCATCAACGAATGCACGATGCCGTTGGGGGCCATGACGTAAATCAGATTGCTGGCAAGCGGTATCAGGCCTATCAGCGCGCAGAGGAGCATGAGCAGCAAGGGCGAGCGGTAGAGTCTGCGATGCAGGACGATCAGAACGATCGCTGCACCCCCGCTCAACGCGCCGAGCCAGGCGATGGGAATGCTGATCTGATAGTGAAACTGCCGACAGTTTTCAAAAAAGTATCGGAAGTATTGGCGGTATGCCTGGAGGACGGCGTCCACAAATTGTCCGCCGGAGGCCTTGCCCATCTGCGATATGCCCTGATAATTGGAAAGGGTGGTATGCGTGACGCTCAGGCAAATACGCAAGGCCACAAAATAGAAAAGGAGGCCCGCCGTGAGCACCGCGACGTAGCGCAGTCCGCGCCTCAGGATGGTTGAAAAGGATGCGTCTGCATCGAAGGCATCCAGCAGGAGGGTGAGGACGAAGAGCGAGGCGGCGAAGGGGAAATAGGCCTGATAGATGCCGACGGATACGCAGATGCACAGGACGGATGGAATGCCGCCCCAACGGATGCACCGCGTTAGCCAGACCGCCGATACGGACAGAAAGAGGCTGATAAACAGGGCGTCTGCCTGAAACAGATACGTGAGGGTGGCGGCGCAGCTGGGAAAGGTCGCCATCGACAGGCATAGCATTGCTACGCTAAGCGTGCGCCGCAGACGAAAGAGGGAGACGAGCAGACAGCAGGTGAGCGCGAAGAAGAGGGTGCACAGCACCCCCAGCACCCAAGGCATGCTGACGGAGGAGCTGAGCGCGGAAAAAAACCGGAGCGCCCAGCGGCCGGAGGAGGTCATTTCATTGCGGGAGACCAGCGAATAGAGCTCGTCGTGGTTGAGAAGTTTATTCGCGAACAGATAGAGATGCACGAGCATCATGCTGCCAACCGCAAAACAGAAGGTTTTCTTTTGTAGAGAGGGAACGCGCCTCCATAAATGCGAGGCGCAATCGTATAGGGAGGGCATGTTGGACGGTCTTTGCATAGCGGGCTCCTTCGTCAACCCATCGATTTTAGTCAGCAGAGACGCAGTTCGCGTATGGTAAGGTTATCCCCATGGCGGATGCGATTAATAAAACAGGAAGATAATTGAAAAAGTATCGGCTTCCTGCTTCCCAAAATAACAAAAAAATGATGATGCCGAAGAGCGCGATGCATACTGTGGGATCGTGCAGACCAACGCCATCTCTTAGCATTGCCGAACGCAAAGAAAGCCTTATAACGGACAAAAGCATAACGCAATACACCCCTGTAGAATATATGTAAAACACGGAAAAGAATGCGCCTGAAGGGTGAACGACTTCACATAAGAATGTTCGACGTATCTGCTCATTAAGGGCTCCTGATATGCCGAACGTTCCGTCGCCAAATGTAATGGAAGCCTTAATCTTCAACCAGTCGATTAATCGCTGAGGCGTATAAAAATGCTCTTTTGCCCGCGAGACAAACGTTTCACGGGTCATTCGCAGTCTTTCTTCATAGCCTGGCTGCAGCTGCGCATTATGCGTATCCGCATAGTTATACAATCCCCAAGATTCATCATTTTGCCCCATCATTAACCAAAACATGACAGGAAACTTTTCGCGTTGCAACTCTGTTTTCGGGATATGGTGGTTATAGATCATTTGGTTCCAGGCTGCATACCCTCCACTAAAGATAATTGTCGCACCAATGCTTAGAATTACAAGGGGTTTCCACTTTCTTTTGACAAGAAGCTCGATAAGAACGGCAATCAACATGATAACGACAGTAGCCTTGATTAGCGAACCGACAAAGGCAACCGCCGCTGTAAGCAACGCATATCTGAAGACCAAAGGCCAGGAAGCGGCGTCCCGCATCTTTAAATAACTCCATAGGATCATTGGCGGGAACACTAGGCTGTACGCATCTGTATAGATACTGGCGGCACAAAAAGCAAAGGGCAAATTCATGCTTAACAGCGTAAGGCCCAGCAAAGCACCACGTACGCCGCTGAAACGCCTGAGAATATCTATCGCACACATCATCATGCCAATGCAGAGTACAGCGTTTAGGACAGTCGCCGCCATAAAAAGATTTTGAATCTCTAATGCTTGGCAGATTTTAAACAAGACTGTGAGAAACGCTGTCATTCCGATATTGTGTGGATAGCGGCTGAAATAGGATTTATATATGGAGTTTCTGGCAAAGCTACCTGAAACAGCCCAATCTTTAGCCCCTTCGAACACAGCCTCAATATCGTTAATCGGTTTAAATTCCAGATAGTAGCCGAACAGAATTAGTATGACAGTCATTAAGCCACAAAAGCATGCTAAGATACGAGAATATTTCGCCTCAAGCGTCGACAAATGCCGACGGATTGCCAAATCAATTCCCCAAAGCATCAAAACACTTATGAGTGTCCCACTTAAAATGCGCCAAACGTTTGAGCCATACAACATCGTATAGTATGGATTGAAGACGACTGTATTTATCAGGATTAACGTCAACACACCAGCAAGGGCAGCATAAAAAAGCCTTAACAACCGCACGCCGCTTTTTGCTTCATCTGCTATTTTCGTCATCTTTTCCCCTGTCATGCTTTTTGTTTAATCTCTATACCTGTCTTTTTGACGCCCCCAGCTAAGTACATTTCCTAAGGACGCCTTCCTCACATTTCACTCCGGAAGTTTAGAAATAGTATACGCCCTTCGGCCAAAAGCGTCAAGTCTAAACTCGCGAACCTCTCTTTGTCTCCTCTTTGTGAAGCAGTGGAAGGCCATGTCAACGCCTAAGCGTGCGGAGCGTACTGGGGCACGCCCTCAAAGCGCGCGCGTATAATCGATTCCAGCGCCTCCAGGTGCGAGAGCGCCTCCGCGCGGTCCTGGCACTTCGTCAGATCGACCGTCTCTACGACCTCGACCGTAAAATCGTCCGGGTGATCCGCGAAATCCGCGCGCAGCTGCGGGTCGCTAAAGGGGCCGATGGGGTCGTTTCCCCAGCGCATGATGAAAAAGAAGTGGTTCTTTACGCTCGTCACGTTCGGGCTTGCGCCGAGCAGGCAGCGGCCGGTCTTGCCGTCGCGCACGCAGTACACGCCCATGGGCGTTTGAGATTGCTTGTAGGCCAGCTTGGCGGCCTTTTTATCGATCGACATGGGTTCCTCGCTTTCCGGCGCATCGCGCCAATAGGTTCGGCCGTCAGCCGTGCGGTGGAGCAGGCCGTTATCGCAAAGGTAGCGGCGCACGAGCGCGTAGTCCGGCCAGATGGGCTCGATCAAAGCGCGCACCTGCGCGTCGCTATAGCGCCGGCCGGGCGCAAAGAGGCCTGCAAAGTGCAGCATGACCTGCGCGCGCAGGCTGTCCTTTTTCGGCATGGCGGTCAACCGTCCCTCTTGAAAATACCGCGCCATATCGCCCTTGCCATCCTTTTTGCGCTTCGGGCGCTGGAGCGCGCTGAGCCCTGAAAGTTTAAGCGCGCTGAGAAAGAGACGCGCCTCGCGCTCGCGCTGGCGCAGCTGAAAACGCTGGTTGCGCAGCGTCGATTCGCTGCAGCCCGTGGCCGAGGCGAGCTGCGCGTCGCTCAGGCCGTCGTGCCAAAGGCCGATGAGCGCACGCTGCTTTTCCGTAAGACCGGTATAGGATTTGTCCAAAGAGAGCAGCGCGTTGAGAACGCCGCCGTGTAGCGATTCCACATGGCGCTGCGCGTGTAAAGGCCCGTCAAACGTCTCATCGCAAAAGAGGCACGCGCATCCCTCGCGCAAGTAACCGCGGCGTAGCTCGTCGTCGTCCGCGCGATAAAGACGCTCTTGCCATTTCTGTTTCATCAAACCACATCCATCTATCAATTTAGTAGATATTATATCATGCTTTGAAAGGAATGTCAAATGCTATCTATGAATTTAATAGACAAAAAGCGCGGGGAATCAATCCCACGCGCCTTCAAAGCTGGCCTGTTCGCTTAGAAGAGAGAATTTCTCGTGCGCCGCGTCCGTGAATCGATAAGCCACCGTGCAGCGGGCGCTTTCGTGGATGGTTCGCCGCATGATCCCGGCGCTGGGCGCTTGCAAGGGGGCCGCCTGCGCGCGGAGTAGCCGCGCCGTGAGGCACAGACGCCCCTGTCGGATGACGACGGCGCTGTTATCCACCGCCTCTACGCGGGCGCCCAGATAGGTAGCCAAACGGTACTCCTTTCCGTTCAGGTATACGAAAGCGATGCATCCCTTAAAGCTAAGCCCCAGGTAAGGGATATCGGCCACCGAGAGCATCACGCTGCCCCCGTCAAAGCAGCACTGCGTCCATACGTAGCGCTTTGGAAAGGAGACGCCGCGATCCCCCTCGATATAGCCGTGAGCGGAACGGAAAAGATAGCGGCGGCCATTGAGCGTAAGCTCTCCGTCCACACGGTGCGCCATGCTGATGACGGTATGGCGGCACTGCATGCGAGGCGCAAACCGAAACGGGCCCATGATGTCGTAACGGGGCGGGCGAACCTGGCTGAATGCGAGCGTGCCGGCGAGCGTTACGCCGCCCGAATGGACGTCAAGCGTACAGCCGGAGGGAGAGAACAGGCTCTCGCCGATGCGAAGCGCGCGGCGTCCGGGTTCGATCTCCATGCTGGGGTAAGGCACGCTGTAGGACGCCCCCGGCGTCGCGATTTGCAGGGAGGCGGTCCTTTGACCGTTCGGCGCCGTGTGAAGCGCCGGAATGAAGGCGATGACCTCATCGTCTGACTGTTGTTTGACATACCAGCCTTCGAAATAGGCAGCCATGCGGGTCCTCCCTCGTTTTTCTTAATAGCATGGCCGGGACGAAGGACGGTTATGTGACCGCCATAAAGAAAAAGCGCCCGAAAGCGCTTTGTAACTGATTAGCCGATGGCCCTGACAAAGTTCCAATCCCCGTCCATGAGGACGAACTTGGCGGCCTTGCCGACGGCGATATCGCCGTATTCGTAGGCGCCGACGCTCTTGGCGGGCGTCGAGGTCGCCATGGGGATGACGCTCTCGGGCGCGATATGGCACCGGGTGATCATATTCTTTATAGCCTGGTGCATCGTGAGCGTAGATCCGGCCAGCGCGCCGTTTTCGATGCGCGCCGCCCCTTCCACGACGAACACGTCCTGGCCGCCCAGGCTATACTTCCCGTCGGGCATGCCCGCGGCCATCATGGCGTCGGTGATGAGCGCCATACCGCACGCGCCCTTGCACAGAGCCGCGATGCGCAGGATATCCGGATGCAGGTGGATGCAGTCCGCGATGACCTGCACGAGGATGCGGGGATCGGAGAGCCCCGCGCCGGGAACGCCCGGCTCTCGGTGGTGCAGGGGGGATTGGGCGTTGAAGAGATGGGTGATCTGGGAAAGCCCCGCGTCCGCCGCCGCATGCACCTGCGCGCTCGTGGCGTTCGAGTGCGCGCAGCAGGTGACGACGCCTTTGCGCTTGAGATAGGCGACGAGATCGACCGCGCCGGGCAGCTCGGGGGCGAGCGTCATCATACGCACGCAGGAGAAGCCCTCCGTGAGCGCATCATACGCCTCCAAAGAGGGGTTTTGCAGGTACTCTGCGACCTGCGCGCCCTTGAGCTTCGCGTTGAGATACGGCGCTTCCATATGCGCGCCGAGCACCGCCGCGCCGCGCGGCTCCGGGCAATGCATGACGTTTTCAATGCCCGCGAGCGCCGCGCGTGTATCTTCGCGGCCTGCGCTCATGGTCGTGGGCACGAAGGCGGCCACGCCCAACGCGCCAAGATCGCGGCTCATCGCGCGCACGGCGTCTTCGCCGTCCATGCAGTCGTGCGCCTTGAAGCCGTGAATGTGAATATCGACAAAGCCGGGCAGGACGTAAGCGCCGCCTGCGTCCACGATGTCCTCGCCCGCGCGGGGCTCGAGCGCGCCGATCTCACGGATGACGCCCTCGTGCGTGCGCACGCCGACCTGGCCGCGCAGGGCCCCGGCGGTGAACACCACGCCGTTTTGAATGAGCATAGAAAAACCTCCTTACGGCGTCGCATCCGCTTATTTCAGAAGGGACGCTGCCTCTTTATCGAGCAGGAACAGGGCCGACGGATGCGTGCGCAGGATGGATGCGGGCACGTGCGGATCGACGGGGCCGTAGACCGACTTATAGACGGCATCGGCCTTGTTCGCGCCCGTCGCGATCAGGACGACCGACCGGCAGGCCATGATGTTGCCGATGCCCATGCTGATCGCCTTACGGGGCACGTCGTCCTCGCTGTCAAAGAAGCGGGCGTTCGCGTGGATCGTATTTTCCGCCAGATCGACGATGTGCGTTCCGTAGGTGAAGGCATCCGCCGGCTCGTTGAAGCCGATGTGCCCGTTTTGGCCGATGCCGAGCAATTGCAGATCGATGCCGCCCGCCGCCTCGATGGCCGCATCGTAAGCGATGCCCGCTTCGTCGCCGCCCGCGCGGGAGGCGTCCGGCAGGTGAACCGCCTCGCGGCGGATATTGACGCGGTTGAAGAGATTTTCATCCATGAAGGCGTGATAGCTGCACGGGTGCGCGTAGTCGATGCCGCAATACTCGTCCAGATTGAATGTCGTCGCCTTGGAAAAATCGATCAGTCCTTGCTCGTAAAAGGAAACCAGGTCTTGATAGCAGGGCACAGGCGTAGAGCCCGTCGCCAACCCCAGGACGGAGTCCGGCTTCCTCGTGAGCTGCGATGCGAACAGGAAAGCCGCCGCGCGGCAGGCCTGATTCGCGGTTTCATAGACGTGTACCTGCATAAATAGCTCCTCTCCCGGCGCTTCATTGCGCCGGATGTATTTTTAAATATGGATGTCCGTCTGGCGGTACTGCGCGGGCGATTTCCCCGTCATGCGCTTGAACGTCTTGGAAAAATGGGCCACATCCGAAAAGCCGACGAGGTCGGCGATCTCGTGAATCTTGAGCGAGGGCTCGCAGAGCAGCTCTTTGGCGCGCTGCACCCGCAGGTTGTTCAAGATATCGAAGAACGTCTGCCCCAGGTGCTTGTTGATGAGCTTGGATAGGTGCCACTGGCTGACGTAGGTGTTGTCCGCCACGTCCGACAGGCGGATATGCTCTGTAAAGTGCGCGCGGATGTACTCCATCGCGGATTGAACCACGAAGCTGGAGGCTTCGTCCCCCGCGGGCTCTTCCTCCGACGGGGCGCGCTCCTCCGGCGGCGCGAGCGCCCTTAGGCGGTTCACCATAAAGGTGATCGCCTCCTCCAGCTCGTTCATCTTGCTGGGTTTGAGCAGGTATCGAGCTACGCCCAGGTGAATCGCGCGCTGCGCGTATTCAAAGTCGCGATATGCGGTCAACACGCTGATTTGCATGTTCGGCAGCTCGCTTTTGAGCGCGGCGATCATCGCCAGGCCGTCCATATTCGGCATCCGGATATCCGTGAAAAGGATGTCGGGCCGCTCGCGCCGCACGACGTGCACGCCCTCAAGCCCATCCATCGCCGTACAGGCGACCTCGCAGCCGTATTTTTCCCAGGGGATGACGCGCTGAAGTCCGCTGAGGATGATCTGCTCGTCGTCTACGAGCACGACCTTAAACATTCGCTTCCCCTCCTGTTCATCGCCCTGTATCGCCGGGGCGCAAGCGAGAGACGCTCCCCTCCTAGTTTAGCCCCTGGAGGCACCGCTGTCAAACATTTCATGCTGTTTGCGCGATGTTTTTTCGTTTATTCGCCGAAGGGCAGCGCGGCGGAGAAGATTTGGGCCCACGCCTCCTCCGCCGACAGGGAACCGTCTGCGATGCGGGGGATCGACGAAAACCAGACTTGGCGCGCCTGCGGATCCATGCGGTCCTGTATGGGCTTATATTGGCATTCGCCGCTGCGCTCTAGCATCTCGAGGGAGGATTGGTAAAGCTTGCCGCCGAACGAAAAGGCGCTCAAGGCGGGGGCGTTATCCCCGGTAGTCAGATGGGCGAGCAGATCGACCGCCGCATCGCGGCGCGCAGGATCGCTCCAGGCTTTTTTTGAGATGTAAAACCCCATCGATGCGCCGGCGATGACGGCGTTGGGGTGAGCATCCGCGCCGACTGCGGGAAAGGGCAGGAAGATCGTCGAATCCCAGTTGGCCTCCGGAATGCCGTTGGCAAACCAGGAGCCGTCGATCTGCATGGCGGCGCGCTTATCGCGGAACATCTGCGAGGTTACGGCCTCCGAGGTGGCGTTGACGTTGTCCGGGAATGCGCCCAGCTCGCAGAGCGTTCGGATGAGACGGGTGCCTTCGAGCCAGGAGTCCGGCAGCTCATCCAGCGTTTGGGGGCTGGCTTGGTAATCCGCCGCGCTGGAGGCGCTCAGGATCGTGGCCTCGGCGACGTAATGCGGGATGTCGGAGAAGGAAGCGGCGATGGGGACGATGCCGGCTTCCTTGAACTTCTCGATGGCGACGAGCAGCTTTTCCCAATCGGTGGGCAGCTCGACGCCGACCTGCTCAAACAGGTCTACGTTGCACACAAGCCCCTCCCAGTAGGAGCGGACGGGGATGGCGTATACCGTGCCGTCCGCCTCTGCGAGCACGGGATCGACGGGCAGGTTTAGATCCGGATACGCCGCGTTGATTTCCTCGATCGGGACGACCTTGCGAAGGATCGGCTTGCTGTCGCTCGTGCATGCGTAATAAAAGATCACGTCCGCTTCGTTCCCGGCGGCAAAATCGTTCAGTAAGCCGCCCTTAAAGGCTTCGTCGCCGGTCGAGGAGCTGTCTTCGACTTTGTTTCCCGTCTCTTCCTCCCAGGCCTTGAGCAGATTGACGTAGGTCTCGGCCGCGGCGTCCGTGCCGGCGAACGTGCTGATCGTCCGCAAGGTTACGCCGTCGGCGACCGACGGATAGCAGGCAAGCAGCCCGAGGGCCGCCGCGGCGAGCAGGGCAAGCCATTTGCGGTGCATGTAGGCATTCTCCTTTCCAGGTCAGGCGTCCGGATCGAGCGGGATGACGATGCGCGCCAGCGTATCCCCCCGCTCGTCGGGCGAGATCGTCAGCCGCGCGTGCGGGCCGTAGATGAGGGCCAGACGCCGCGCGACGTTGCGGATGCCCAGGTGTTCGCTGTGCACGTCCGCATCGTCGTGCGCGAGCAGCATGCGGATGCGCTCTACGTCCTCCCCAGAAAGGCGGCGGCCGTTGTTGGTCACGTCGATGTGCAGACCGCCGTTTTGGGCGAAGACGCACAGGCGGATCCAGCCGCCGCCGGCCGGATTCAAGCCGTGCTCGACCGCATTCTCCAGCAGCGTCTGCACGACCATACGCGGTACGGGGATGGAGAGCAGCGCCTCGTCGATCTCCTTTTGCGCGGTCAGCTTTGCCCCGAAGCGCTGCTGAATAAAGTAAAAGTAGGCGTCCGCCACGTCGAGCTCATCGCGCAGCGGGACGAGGCGGTCGCCGCTGCGGTCCATGCTCGCGTTGAGCAGCACGCTGAGCGCCTCGATCATGGCGCTCACCGTCTGCGACCCCTCCATGCGGGATTGCCAATTGATCATCTCCAGCGCGTTGTTCAGGAAATGAGGGTTGATGCGGCTTTGCATGGCCTCGATGCGCGCATCGCGCAGGATGATCTCTTCTTTATAGGATTTTTCGATCAGCTCGTGAATTTGGAGGCTCATGGCGTTGAAGGAGCGGCCGAGCTGGCCGATTTCGTCCGCGCCCTGGATGGGCACGGTGACGCCCAACTCGCCCGTCTCCATGCGGCCCGCGGCCTGCGATAGGATGCTCATGGGGCGCGTGATGCGCCGGTAAGCGAAGAGCAAAATCGTAGCGGCGACGGGCGCGAGCAGCAGGAGCAGCGCCGTCATCAGGCGCGAGAACTGCTCGACCTCGCTGTAGACGACCGACTTGGCTACGCTGACGCGGTAGCTGAACGTATAATCGTATTGCTGCGCGGTGTCGGCGCAGTAGATGGAGCCGTCCTGCTCGTAGAGCCCGACGCCCGCGCCGTCGGTGACGACGGGCGCCTCCCCATCGTACACGAAGGCGATATCGCCGAGCTGTAGATCGAGCCGCGAGCCGGACCACAGCTGGCCGCCGCCCAGAAAGGGCGACAGGAGCCGATCCATATCGAGGCCGAGCACCAGCATGCCGAAGCGCTCCATGCGCTTGCTGTACAGATTTCGCACCAGATAGGGTACGCCGTGAACGTACGCAAAGTGGCAGCGCGTATCGAGCGTCTCGCCCAGCGCCAGGATGTCCCGCTGCGCATAGTTCAGGAACGCCTGCGTGCTTTCCAACGAATCGGAGGTCGACATGAGCTGATCCGGATCGTCGATCAGAAAGAACGTCGCGAACGTGACCGTGCGCTCGCGGGTGAACTTGAGTTCGATATACGAGCGGGACGTCTTATAAAAATCTACGTATTGCCCCCTGGCGCGGTATGCGTTTACCGCGTTTTCCAGCGTGTTGTCGTACGTCACATCCCGGGCGAGGGCGAGCAAGCGGTCGACCTCCTGCAGGGTCATGAGCTGCGCGTGCTCGGCTGAGGCGGTAAGCAGCGCCTCGGTCTTGCGGCGCAGGGCGCCGAAGAAGACGTTGCCCATGTACGCGCCCAGCACGAGCGTGGGCACGAGCCAACAGAGCACGGCGATGGCGATGATGCGAAAGCGCAGCGTCTTGTAAAAGGCGCGCAGGCGCGTGAGCATGGAGGCTCCCTCCCTCGGGCATGGCCCTTTACGCTTGGCGGGCGACCGCCTCGCGATAGTACTTTAAATGGCCGGGCAACGTGTCAAAGGGCTTCAGCCCGTAGGGGCAGCGCGCAGCGCAGGCCCCGCAGCGCGTGCACTGCTCGATGTGCGCCATGCGCTCCTGCCAATCGGTTTTAAGCCAACGCTCGGTGGGGGAACGCTGCAGCAGCTGCGTCATGCGGTTGGCCATGTCGATGGGGATGCCGGCGGGGCAGGGCAGGCAGTAGCCGCAGCCCCGGCAGAAAGAGCCCGCCAGCTCGCGCCGGTCGGCCTCGATGCGCGTGCGCAGGGCTTCGTCCAGCGCGGGCGGATTGCTTTCGAGGGCGATAAACTGATCGAGCTCGCCTTCGCGCTGGATCCCCCAGATGGGCACGGCGTGCGCGAACGTGCGAAGGAACGCAAAGGGCAGGGCCGCATCCGTCACGAGGCCGCCGGACAGCCCCTTCATCGCGATAAAGCCCATGCCCGCCTGACCGCACCTTTGAACCATGTCTACGTCCGCGTCGGTCGCCAGGTGGTTGAAGGGGTATTGCAGCGTGTCGTACAGACCGGAATCGATCGCCTCCCTCGCGCGCTCTAGGCTGTGCTGCGAGATGCCGATGCAGCGGATCTTGCCCTCGGCTTTGGCCCGGAGCGCCGCGTCGTACAGGCCGTCCGCCCCGCCGGGGCGCGGCACAAAATCGGGATTGTGAAACTGATAGACGTCGATGTAGGATGTGTTCAGGGCGTTTAGGCTCGTTTCAAGGTCGCTGAAAAAGCCCTCGGCGGTCTTGGCGGCGGTCTTGGTCGCCAGAATCACCTGCCCGCGCACGCCGGCCAACGCGCGGCCGACCTTTTCCTCGCTGTCCGAGTAGGCGCGGGCGGTGTCAAAAAAGGTGACGCCCGCGTCAAACGCGCGGCGCACGAGGAACGCGGCGTCGGGAACCGATAGGCGCTGAATGGGCAAGCAACCGAAACCCATCCGCGTTACGGTGAGCCCCGGGCGCTTCCAGGTGATCTTCTCCATGTTATGATCAGGCTCCTCTTGTTGTTTTCTGCATTCATTATACCATGAAACGAAAACGAGCGAAACCTCACATTGGCTGCATCCCGCCCCTTTTTATCCCAGCGGACGTAGGCGCCCGCCTTTTACACGGAAAAAGAAGGACTTTTTGCATGGCGTGTGCAATACTTGTTTATCTAAGCCGATGCGAACGCGGCGTAAAACAAACAACACGGAGGAGGAATGCACCGCAATGGAATGGTGGGAGATTATTTTGCGGCTGGGCGTGTCGGTTCTGCTCGGCGGGATCATCGGCGTAGAGCGCGAGCGGCGCAACCGCCCTGCGGGCATGCGCACGCATGTACTGGTCTGCGTCGGCGCGACGGTGATCGCCGTGCTCGAGAGCCTCATCATGTCGGCCACGATCGAGATCAACCAATCCGGCGATTCTACGGGCATCGGGGTCAGCCTCGGCCGCATGAGCGCGCAGGTGATCAGCGGCATCGGCTTTCTGGGCGCGGGCACGATTTTCATCGCCAAAAAGCGCATCGCGGGCCTGACGACGGCGGCTTCCCTTTGGAACTCCGCCTGCATCGGGCTCGCGATCGGCATGGGATATTACATTTTGGGCATTTCGGCCTGCCTGATCGTCATCGTGGTGCTGGCGCTGCTGCAGCGCGTCGTGCACGTTAATACGCTCAAAAACGTGGAGGTCATGTTCATCCACCGGGTGGAGACGTTGGCCTTCATCAATACCTACTTTCAGGAGATGGGCGTGAAGGTCCTGGACGTGGACTTTCACGTAGAGAACAAGGAAGGGCGCAACCTCTATACCAACCTCTACTCGCTGGACATGCCCAGCCACACGTCCTATGTGGATATCGTCAACCGCCTCTCCGAGCATACGAACATCCAGTCCGTCCGGACGCGGAATATGTAAAGGGATTTGGCATAGCCGCCGCGCCGGGCGCATCGAGCCAAGAGCTCTATGCGTCCGGCAGGGGCTTTTTTGTTTTTGTAAAAAGCAAAAAGAAAGCCCCAACCTTATCCCCCCTTGCGCTGTCTAACGCGTATAACGCCAATGCAAGAGGAAGTGCTCAAGGATGAAAAAAGGGGCTATCATGCTGCTACTGTGTCTGACGCTGACGCCGGCCGCGGCTTTTGCGGACACGCTGGCGCAGATGCGGGAAGCTTTGCCGGGCAGCGTAACGTTCAGGATCGACGGGCGGCCGGTCGCGGTGCCGGTGCTGTTGCCGGAGGGGGAGGCGCTGCCCATCGTGCAGGCGCGCACGCGCTGCGATCTGGACGAGCGGGCGGTGAACGCGCAGTACCCCTCGCGATACCCCCTACAGTACGGCGGGCGCCCCGCACCATCGATCTACGTGGATAGGTGGGCGGGAGCGGGCGAAGACCGCCCCCAGCCGCCCCGGGGCGCGCAGCGCGGCTGGGGGCTGGCGCTGCCCGAGGGGTGCGACGTGCCCGGTCACCGGCCAGCGGAGATCATGCAAGACATGCTGCGGCTCGCCGGAGCCGAGGACGCGGACGTGCGCGCGCTGTATCAGATCGCAAGCTCCGCCGCACGCTTGCAGGGCGACGCCCTGCCGTCCTTCGGCGGCATGTGGCAAACGCAGTTTGAACAGTGGATCGAGGGCGCGCCCCTCTTCGCCGCGTTTTACCGCCCGACGAAGGAATGGAAGATGGGCTGGGCCGATGTGGAGGGGACGCGCCGCTACCTCTTTTGGCCCTATCAGCAGATCCGCCTGAACATGCGCGCGGAGGACGATTTGACCGCGAGCGTCTATATGCTGTTTGAAGCAGAGCGCTGGCTTTCGGCGGATACCGAGCTGGCGCCGTTCGAGGCGGTCCTTCGCACCGTGCAGGCGCGCATCGACGAGGGCGGACTTCGCTCGGTGCATGCCCTGCGACTGGGGTATACCAACCTCGTCGCCGCCGGGACGGATCGCCCGGCGGACAACGCGCAGCGCGTGCATGTGCTCGTGCCGGCCTGGCAGGTGCTGGGATACGATACAAAGGATTCGCTAGAAAGCGTATTGGAGCTATATACGGCCCCCGGCGGGGAGGCGCTTTTCGTACAGGGGAATACAGAAGGATGCCTTGCGGAGCTGCGCATCGACGCGCGCAACGCCTGCGTACTGGCGGATTACCGGTATGAGTGAGCGCGGGGGGCGATGCGTTCCCCAGTGTCAGAGCTCACGGACGCGGGCCGGCTCCTTTTGCGCGGTCCGACGGTAGGCGACGGCCGAATACCCCAGCACCAGCGTCGTTACGGCCTTTTCGCCGCGCCCTAAGCCGAGGCCTTTGCGAAGAGAGCGGCTATGGTTGACGGCGGCGGAGAAAAAACCGCTGTACAGCACGCCCAGGCCGCAGGCCTCCGCCGTCAAGGCCATGTTGGCGGCCGCAAGGGCCCCGTCCACTTGGCTGCGCGAGACGATCACGATCGCCGCAGGGGCCTTCTTAAAGAAAAAATGGTCGTCGATCCGCATGCGCTTGGCCGTCGCGTTCAAAAGCCTCGCCAGAGGGAGCAGACGCCTGAACAGACGGACCGCCGCTTTTTCAAAGCGCGCCAGCCCGCTCTGCAGCACGATGAAGGATACGCCCTGCGCGTTCCCGCCGGTTGGCGTCAGCCGCCCGGCCTCGACGATCTGCGCGAGGGTTTCCTGCGCGACCGGCCGGGCGGTGAACTGGCGAATGCTTCTTCGGGTTTTGATGGCTGCGAGGAGCGTTTGCGGATCTAGGACGGTCGGCGCGTCGATTTCGACCGGAGGCTCGTTAAAGCCGGTCATGCTCACGGCGTTTTTCGGGCAGATGGCGACGCAATGGCCGCACAGGATACAATCCTGCCCCAAGATATGCGCCTTCTGATCCTCAATCGAAATGTTGTTCGCGGGGCAGTCCTTCCGGCACAGACCGCAGCCGACGCATTTTGCGGGATCAACCCGGATCATATGCTCTGTTTTCATGCAAACTTAACCTCCGTCTTTTTGGCTCAGAGATTCGTCCGGGATATAATGATGATGCCGTCCCTTGGACTGGGACTTATAGGCGATGGCCTGCGTAGGGCACAGGGCGATACAGGCCATACAGTGCGTACAGCGTCCATTCCAGACGGGCCTGCCCTCAGCGATGCGGATATTATTGAGCGGGCATTGTTTCGCGCATTTACCGCAGGAGACGCAGCGGTCGGATACGTGAAACCCTTTATCGCGTACGAAGAGCGCGTAGAAGAGGGGGTTTACCGGGCCGCTTTCCAGCCTGTCTCGCAGGGATATGGGCGCCCCTTCTAAGCGAGCGCCGGAGCGTATTCGCTCCGCGAGCTCGGCGACGCGCGGCTTTGCCTCTTCGATGATCTGCGCGCACTGGGCTTCGTCCGGCGTCGGAAAAAGGGCCAGGTAGTTTTCCGGCATGCGCACCGGGGCCAGCCCGCAAAAGCGCCAGCGCTTTTGCGCACAGAGCCTTTGCGCGTAAGCAGCCGCGTTTCCGCAGCCGCCCCCGCACGTCAAGACAAAGTAAGCGTCGCGATTGCCGCTGAACGCGCTTTCCACTATCCATCGCTCTACGACCTTTGGCATCCGCCAGGCGTACGTCGGCAGGACGAAGACGAACGGCCGCTCGGAGAAAAAGGCGCATTTCTCCCCCTTTTGTAAGCAAGCGTTGATCGACTTGAGGTCGTCTTCGATTGCATCCGCGATCTGTCTGGCTACGAAACGGCTGTTTCCGGTACCGCTAAAATAGAAAACCATGAGATCCTCCCCCTTGACAGAAATACGGGCGTCCGATATGATACATATTGTATCATATGGGGCGTTGATGTCAATCCGGCAGCCTGAGACAAAACGGGGGTTCATGTATCATGGATAAGCGAAAAGCATCAAACCGGCGGGTGAAGGACCGACTGTTGGCGGCGCTGATCGCGTACGCGGGAAAGAAGGATTGGTCAAAGGTCAAGGTCACCGAGCTGATCGAAAAATCGGGCGTGGCAAGGGCGTCGTTTTACCGCAATTTCAAGTCGGTCGAAGAGATCATCGACTACGGCGTGCAGGAGATGGCCCGCCTTTATCACGCGCAAAAGCCGTTTGTAGACGAGGATTTTCGCAGCCGGGAGGTCGTGCTGTATAAATTCCGATTCTATGGGGAGCATGCGGACCTCGTCCTGGCATTCCATCACGCCAAGGCGTCGACCGCGCTGCTGGACGTGATCACCGACTGCGAGATCGAAGCCTGCGGGGACATGCCGGCCTATTCCATATCGAGATATGCGCTTTACTATTTTTCCGGCGCGTTTTACAACATGATGCTCAACTGGCTGGAAGGGGGCGCGAGGGAGACGCCGGAGGCCATGGCCGAAGAATTCTTGCGGATCGCCAAATGCTTGCCGTAGCGCGTGTGCGAAAACGAAAAAAAGGCGCGGGCGAAATCGGTTCGCCTGCGCCGGTAGCTTAGAGGAGGGGCATTCGTTACAGGGCCGCGGCCGCCTCGTGGATCTTTTGCAGCATGGCCGGGATGTCGATGCCCTGCGGGCAGTTGCGCTTGCACTTACCGCAGGCGACGCAGTGCGTCTCGCGCGCGGCCTCGTCCAGCTTGGCGAGGCTTTCCTTGTAGGCCTTGGCGTCGCCGTACATCGCGTACAGGTTGTAGCGCGAGAAGGCGCCGGGGATGTCCACGCCCTTGGGGCAATCCATGCAGTAGCGGCAGGAGGTGCAGGGGATCAGGCCCGAGACGTTGAAGGCCTCGACGGCCTGATCCAGCGCGGCGCGCTCGGCCTCGCCTAAGGGGGCGAAATCGCACAGGGTCGAGAGGTTGTCCTCCACCTGCTCCACGGTGGACATGCCGCTCAGCACGGTCATGACGCCGGGCAGCGAGGCGGCGAAGCGCACGGCCCAGGAGGCCATCGAGCGATCCGGGGCGGCGTCCACCAGGATTTTTCGCGCCGCGTCGCAGGGGCGCGCGAGCAGGCCGCCGCGCACGGGCTCCATGACGATCACCGGCATCGAGCGCCGGTGCAGCGCCTCGTAGCTCTCGCCTGCCCGTTGCATCGTCCAATCCAGGTAATTAAGCTGGATCTGCGCGAACTCGAAGGCCGGGTGCGCTGCGCAAAAGGCGTCGATGTATTCGGGCGTGTCATGGCAGGAGAAGCCCAGGTGGCGAATGACGCCCTCGCGCTTCTTTTGCAGCAGGTATTCGTATACGCCGTATTGGTCGAACGCCGCCTTGTGCTCATGGCTGATGTTGTGCACGAGGTAGAAGTCGACGTAGGAAACCTGTAGCTTTTTGAGTTGGTCCTCGAAGATCGCGGCTACGTCCTCCTTCTTTTTGAGCATCCAGACGGGCATCTTCGTTGCCAAATAGAAGCTTTCGCGCGGATAGGCCTTGAGCGCCTCGCCCGCAAACGTCTCCGATTCGCCGTCGTGATACATATAGGCGGTGTCGAAGTAGTTGACGCCGCCCCGATAGGCCCGGTCGACCAGCGCCTTGGCGCGCGCCCAGTCGATCGCGGGTTTATCGGCCTTAAGCCGTGGCAGGCGCATCAAGCCCAGGCCCAGCAGCGAAATCTGCTCGCCGAGAAAAGAACGTTTTTCCATAGAGATCCCTCCACGCTTTTTGTCAGTTCCACTTTAATCATGCCCGGCCCGCTTGTCAAGAGCCAAGTGCGCTCAGGCGGCAGAAACAGCGTTTTTTCACCAGAAAATGCGAAACCGGCAGGGATTTGGGATCGCGAACGCGAAAAATGCATGCGGCCTTTAAACAGACTATAAACGGCAAAGGATGAACGGACGATGACGCTTCAAAAGGATTGGCTGGACGACAAACTGCGCAGCGGCGTGGACGCCAAGCCGGCTAAATGGGTCGTCGCGATCTTTTACGTGCTGGCGACGGCGGTATTCGCCTACCTCGCCTATCATGCGCGCTACGCGACGTTCGATAACTACCACGAACGCGACTTGCCCTATCTCACGCGGACGGTGACGGTGATGTTCACCAGCCTCTTCGCCCTCGCGCTGCTCACTCAATACGTGATGCTGCAAAGGCGCGGGGCCGTGACGGCGGTGTACCTATTGGCCGCGCTGATTACGGCGCTGGGGCTGTTGGGCAAGATCTCGCTGCTCGACTACGTGAGCGACGACTACGACATCTTCCTCAGCGAGTGGATCTGGCTGATGTCCGAGGAGGACTTTCTGGGCGCGATCGGCATGTATCTGGGCGATTACAACCCGCCGTACCTGTACATGCTCGCGGTCATGTCGCGCTTCACGAGCTTTTCCTACCTGTACATGATCAAGTTCGTCTCCATCGGGATGGACCTGATGCTCGCGTACTTCGTGATGAAGCTCGTATCGCTGAAAAGCGAGGGGCCGGTCTTTCAGCTGTCGTTTTTTCACCTGGCGCTGCTGCTGCCCACGGTCGTGCTCAACGGGGCGTACTGGGGCCAGTGCGACACCATCTTCACCGGGTTTGCGCTGGGCGGGCTGTACTTTGGCCTGCGCAAGCGCCCATGCCTGTCGATCGTGTTTTTCACGCTGTCGCTGGCCTTTAAGCTGCAGGCGGTCTTTCTGCTGCCGATGCTGCTGCCGCTTTGGAGCGTGAAAAGCTTTCGCCTGCGGCACCTCGCGCTCGCGCCCCTCGTATACATGGGGATGATGACGCCCGCGCTGATCGGCGGCAAGACGCTGCGCTCCGTGCTCACCTGCTACATGCAGCAGGCCTCGAACTATACCAGCCTGACGATGAACGCGCCGTCGATCTATCAGCTGATGCCCACGGCCAGCTACCGCGAATTCAACGGCATGGGCATCCTGTTCGCGCTCGCGCTCGTCTTCGCGCTGTGCGCGGTGATGTATCAAAAGCGAAGGACGCTTACGGCCGGCAGCATGCTGCACTGCGCGATGCTGCTCGCCATCGCCATCCCCCTGGTGCTGCCGCGGATGCACGAGCGGTACTTCTTCGTGGCGGACGTGCTGGCGCTCGTGTTCGTGGCGTTCAGGCCCAAGCGGTTTTACCTGCCGCTCGCGGTGGGCTTTGCCTCCTACTGCTCGTATGTCGTGGCCCTGCCGGGCCCGAAGCTGTACGATTTGAGCTACATGAGCCTCATCATGCTCGGCGCGACGGCGCTTGTGGCCTATGACCTGGCGCTTAAGCTGCGTGAGGACGAGCAGGAAGGGCACGGAGCGTACCTGCTCGAGGAGGGCGCGGCATGAGACAAAACCCGCTGGACCGCCTCGACGACGCGCTGCGCGCGCTCGCGGACGCGAAGCCAAAGCGCTGGCAGCGCTTAGCGCTGCTGGGCGCTATGACCCTGGCGCTCTTCGCCTTCCTGCTGACGCGCAGCTTTCCCCGCCTGGAGGCGGGGAACCTCCTTCAGCTGGCGCTGACGGCCGCGCTGTTCGCCCTCGTGGGCCTGACGATGATGCTGGCGGCCTACCGGCGCATCGAACGCTCGGGAGGCAGCCTGGCGATCTACCTGCTCGCCTCCGCCGCCTGCGCGGCGATGCTGCTCATGCGCATGGCGATGATCGAAAAAAACACGGGGGACTACGACAATTTCCTCATGCATTGGTATGCGCAGATGCAGCCGCTTTCCTTTGCGGAGGCCATGCGGGCCGACATCGGCAACTATACGATGCCCTACCGCTACATCGTCTGGCTGATCACGCGCGTGCCGCTGCCGGACGTGTACATGTTCAAGTTCGTCACGCTGATCTTCGAGGCGGCGCTCGCGCACGAGGTGATGCGCCTGAGCGAGATCAGCCGGGGCGAAAAATCGCTCGGCTGCTCGCTGACGCTCTACTTCGTCACGCTCGCGCTGCCCACGGTCGTCTTCAACGGCGCGTTCTGGGGGCAGTGCGACGCGATCTACACCCTGTTTGCGCTCTACGGCCTGCGAACGGCGCTGGAGGGCAAGCCCTATCGGGCCGCCGCCGGGTTTGGGCTGTCGTTCGCCTTCAAGCTGCAGGCGGTCTTCCTCTTCCCGATCCTGCCCGTGCTGTGGGCCATGCGCAAGCTGCGCGTGAAGCACGCGCTCACGGTGATCGGCGCATGGGTGGCGGCGATGCTGCCCGCGCTGCTGTGCGGGCGGCCGCTGACGAGCACGATCTCCATTTACTTCATGCAGATGGAGGATTCAATGGAGCTCGTGCGCAGCGCGCCGTCGATCTTTCAGCTCTTTGAATCGTCGGAGATGAACCCGTGGATGTTCTCGAACTGGGGCATCGCCATGGCGATGGGCGCGGCGCTCGTACTGTGCATGCTGCTCTGGCGCTGCCGGGATCGGTTGACGCCGGGGCTACTGCTGGACGGCGCGTTTTTGATGGTGCTGGCGGTGCCGTTCCTGCTGCCGCACATGCACGAGCGCTACTTCTTTATGGCCGACATGCTGGCGCTCGTGTACTTTGCGGGGCGTTTTTCACGGGTCTATGCCCCGGCGCTGGTCGTCCTGGCCTCGTTCAACGGCTATCTGCGTTTCCTTCAGTATTATCACACGTTCGTTCCGCAGGTGGTGGGCGCGCTGGCCATGCTGCTCGTCATGGTGCTCGTGGGCGCCGGCCTGATGCGCGATCTGCAAAGGACGGCGAAGGAGCCCGCTTCCGACGGGTGACGGCAGCGTGTCGCCAAAGTGGCATACGCCACTTTGGCGAGTATACGGGTGATTTTTTCGCTCCGCAAAACTGCGTTTTGCTCCGGAAAAAGCCCCGCCTGCCAAGGGCGCGAAGCGACTAGGCGCGAGGACAGCGCGAAGCGCTCCGCAGCGCCGTACCCCGCGCAGCTTGCGCGGGGCGTAACAGGCTAAGCCGGGCGATACGATTACAGTCTTGCAGACGGCTTTTGGTTTGTTAGACTCCGATGGTTGCAAACAGTTTGAGGCCGCCCGGTTCGTGCATGCGCACGGCCGGGCGGCCTCTATTTTCGATGCCTTTTATGAGGACTTTCCTTCCAAAGCGCGTGGGGTCTCCCCGGCCGTGGGGATTTCTCGCGCCTGGGGCGCCGCGAAGTGCAGCGTGAACGTAAAGGCGCTGCCTTGGCCCTGATCGCTGGCGACGGTCAGTTCCTCGCCGAGCTGCTTCATGATCTCATGCGCGATGGCCAGCCCCAGGCCCGTGCCCTTGCCCTGATGGGCCTTGTCCGCCTTGTAAAAGCGCTCGAACACGTGCGGCAAATCCGCCGGGGCGATACCGGGGCCCGAATCCTTCACGGTGACGCGCAGCAGCTCGGGTCCCGGCTCGGCGATCAGGTCGACCGTGCCGCCCTCGGGCGTGTACTTCATGGCGTTATCCAATATGGCGACGAGCACCTGTTCGGTGCGGTCGGGATTGCCGGTGACGTCGGGCAGCGCGTCCGGCGCGTGCAGGCGCAGCGTCTGGCCGTAGTCGTCCGCGTACTGCGCGTAGGTATCGAACACCGAGTGCAGCATGCGCGCGGGGTTGAACACCTGCTTTTCGAGCGAGCAGGTGCCCGACTGCAGGCGCGAGAGCTCCAGCATGTCGCTCACTAGGCGGGAGAGGCGCATGGTCTCGCGCAGGATGATGTCGTAGAGGTGCTGGCGCTTTTCCTCGTCCTGCACCAGGCCGTCGCGCAGGGGCTCGATCAGCCCGCGCATGGCGGTGAGGGGGGTGCGCAGCTCGTGCGAGACGTTCGCCACGTAGTCGCGCCGCGTCTGCTCGAGCCGCTCGGAGGCCGTGATGTCGCTGAGCACGCCGACCGCGCCCGCGAAGCGGCCATGCTCGCCCTCGAGCGGGGAGACGGACGCGCGCACGACCCGCTCGCCGACGCGGAGGTTCTGCGTGCGCGCCTCGCCCGTGCGCAGCACCTCGTCGTAGAGCGCCCAGACCTCGGGCGTAGCGGCGAGCAGCGCCCTGTCGGCCCCGTCAGGGCTGCCGGCGACGCCGAAGAGCGCCTGCACGGCGGGGTTCGCGTGCGTGATGGCGCCCTGCGCGTCCACGGCGATGATGCCCTCGGATAGGCCGTTGAGCGTGGAGCGCAGGCGGTTGCTCTCGACCCTGAGCGCGGAGATCGTGCGCCCCAGCTCGCTGGAGAGCATGTTGAGCGCGCCGCCCAGCTCGCCGATCTCGCCCGGGTCGCCCTCGTCGGCGCGCACGGTGAAGTCGCCCGCCGCCATGGCCAGGGCGACGTCGCGCATCTGCCGCATGGGGCGCGCCAGGCGGAAGGCGAGGAAGAAGACCATGGGGATCATCAGCACCGCCACGCCGAAGATGGAGAACATCAGCGCGTTGGACAGGCTGTTCATGCCCGCGACCACCTCGTTCATCGATTGGGCCATGAACACCGCGCCCTGCACGCTGCCTGCGTAGACGATCGGCACGGCGACGGCGACCATGCTGCCGCTCACCTGCTCGGCGCTGTCGTCGCCGCCGTCGCCGTTCGCATCCTTAAGATCGCGCAGCGCGCTGCCGTCGGTCCTGCTCGCGCCGCGGTTGGCGCGAACGGAGGGCTCCGTGATGTTCAGGGCGCCGATGTGCGTGCACTCTTCGCCCGAGAGCACCTGCGGCAGCAGGCTCCACAGCCCCTCGGGCAGCGTGCCCACGCGCTTGCCGGATTTTTGCTGCGTGCGCAGGATCGTATCGCCGTTCGTATCCACTACCCAGACCGTGGCATCCCACTGGGCGGTGTTCGTGCCGATGAGGGCGACGAGCAGGCTGGAGGGCATCTTGCCCGTGAAGTATTCGACGAAATTGCCCGCGATGATGCGCCCCTTGGGCAGCAGCTCGTCGATCTTGTTGGCGGCAAAGATCTGCGGGGAGACGAGGGCGTAGATGCCCGCCGTCAGCAGCGCGAAGAGCAGGATGGTCGAAAGCACCAGCACCAGCGTCCTGCGCAGGAACGAGCTGCGGATCATGCGGTAACCTCGAACTTATAGCCCACGCCGTAGACGGTCACGATCTCCCAGCCGCAGGGCGAGTCGCAGGCGAGCTTCTGGCGCAGGCGCTTGATGTGCGTATCGACGGTGCGCGTATCGCCGAAGAAATCATACCCCCAGATGCGCGAGAGGATCTGCTCGCGCTCGAACACGCGGCCCGGATGGCTCGCCAGTAGGTACAAAAGCTCGACCTCGCGCGGCGTGCAGGCGACGGCCTCGCCGCCGAGCTTCACGCTGTAACGCTCCGGCTGGATTTCGAGGTTGCCGTACGCCAGCGTCGTGAGCGCCTCCTGCTTGTCCGCCTCGCCGGAGCCGCTCGTGCGCCGCAGCACCGCCTTGATGCGCGAGATGACCTCGCGCGGGCTGAAGGGCTTGACGATGTAATCGTCCGCGCCCATCTCCAGCCCCAGGATGCGGTCGATCTCCTCGCCGCGCGCCGTCAGCATGATGATAGGCAGCTGGCTCTTTTTGCGCACCGCCTGGCAGACCTCCATGCCGGAGAGGCCCGGCATCATCTGGTCGAGCACCATGAGATCAAAGGCGCTCTTGTCGATCATCTGCAGCGCATCCTGCCCGTTGTACGCGTCGGCATAGGTGAACTTTTCCGCGTCCAGGTACAGGGAAAGCGACTGGTGGACGACGGGGTCGTCGTCGCAAATCAAAATATTAGGGGCCTTGGGCATTGCATATCACCTCGTCAAACTGCTCTGCGCATAGGATAACACGCCAATGTGACATAGTTGTGTCAGGCAAAAGGGAAGTTTTTGAAAACAGGGCGAAACGGCCTCCAAGCCGCCTGCGCCCTGTGTTTTATACGAACTGGAAGATGCAGTACGCCGCGTAGACGCACAGCAGGGATACGCCCTGCCAGCGCCGGAGCCTGCCGCGCAGGAGGGCGGGCGCCGTCAGCACGGCCATGACGAGGATCATCAGCGGCAGGTCGACGACGAGCGAGGCGGGGCGCCCCAGGAAGAGCGTGCCGGTAGGGATATCGAAGGGCGCGAGCGCGGCGGACGCGCCGGAGACCAGCACGAGGTTGAAGATGTTCGCGCCGATGACATTGCCCAGCGACAGCGCGCCGTGCCCCTTGACGAGCGACGTGATCGCCGTCACCAGCTCGGGCAGCGAGGTGCCCAGCGCCACGAACGTCAGCGCGATGACCGATTCGGGCACGCCCAGGGCCTTGGCGATCAGGGTGCCGTTGTCGACGAGCAAGTTGGCGCCCACGGCGATGACGGCCGCGCCGACCACGAGCATCAGTATGTCCTTTTGCAGCGAGCCCTCGGGCTTAGCCATGTAGTCGGTGGGCTGCGAGGCGGCGGGGTTGCGCTTCATCTGCAATACCGTGTAGGCCATGTACAGCGCAAACAGCGCCAGCAGGATGAAGCCCGTCACGCGGTCGAAGCGCCCGCGCGTGTAGGCGGGGATGCAATAGGCGACCGCGCACAAGAAGAAGGCGGCCACGGGGGTCGCCAGCGCCCGCCTGTCGACAAGGCCGGGACGGATAGCCACCGTGAGCGCGGCGATGAGCGCCGTGTTGCAGATGACCGAGCCGATGGCGTTGCCATAGGCGATTTCGCCGTGGCCGCCGAGGGCGGAGGTGGCGGAGACCATGACCTCCGGCAGCGTCGTGCCGATGGAGACGACGGTGGCGCCGATGAGCAGCTCCGGCATGTGAAAGCGGTGGGCGATGCCGGTAGCGGCGTCGACAAACCAGTCGCCGCCTTTGATCAGGAAGATGAGACCCAGGATGAAGAGAAGTATGGGCACGAGCATGCGGTAAGGTCCTCCTAGCTTTATGATTCGGCCTTGGAACCGGCCTCATGTGGGGATGCTTTGTGGATGAACGCCTCCAGCCGGGAGACGGTTTCGTCGCTGATGACGTGCTCGATGCGGCAGGCGTCCGCATCCGCGATCTCGGGGGGCACGCCCAGCACGTCGCGCAAAAAGCTGCGCGTGACCTCGTGGCGCCAGGCGACCCGATGGGCGTGGCGCACCCCGGCCTCCGTCAGTTCGATGCATTGATACGGCTGCTGCACGACGTAGCCTGCCTGCTTGAGCACGCGCAGCGCCTTGTTGACGCTGACCTTGGTGACGTTCAGGCGCTCCGCGACGTCCACCGAGCGCACGGGCCCCTTGTGGGAGAGGTCGTGGATGACGTCCAGATAGCTCTCGGCGGAGATGGTGAGCGGTTCGTGTTCGATCATCTGGTTTCCCTCCGTTCAGGAGGCATTGCCTCATAGCTTATGCGATGGGGAATTGGCTGATGCGCAGCGCGGTGGCGCCGTAGGGGATCAGCCGCACGCGCAGGGCGTTTTCCCGCGCGACGGGCGGGGCGATGGGCGGCTGGTCGCAGCTGGCGCCGGACAGGCCCCAATCGAGCACGGGGGCTGCGTCGGTCCAAATCTCCAGCGGGCAGCCCTCGCCAAAGGCCCCGGCCTCTTCCGGCTGCGCGTTTACGTCAAAGCCCGCGCCGGCCAGCAGCGCGTAGTTCCAGGCGGACTTCGCCTCCACCGCCCAGTCGGGCGAGAGGGGGCGCTCCTGCAAAGCCGACCATTCCTCCCGGCAGGGCAGCGCGAAGACGAGCGGGCCGCGCTCGACCGCGCCGGAGGCATGGTACCAGCGCGAGACGTTGACCGCCATCGGCAGGTTGAGCATCACCACGTCGCCGTCGTGCCACTGGCGGCTGAGCACGGCGAACGCGCCCGGCGCGCAGGGGTAGACGTCGCCCTCCACGGCGGCGGTGGCCCCCTCGGCCCAGGCGGGGATGTGCAGGTGCATGGGGAAGGCGGCGTCGCCCGAGAGGGCCACGGTGATCTTCACCGCGCCGTCGTAGGGGTAGGCGGTTTCGACCGTGAGCTTGACGGCGATGTCCTCCAGCCGGTAGCGCACCGTGCAGGGCGCGTAGCTCATGGCCGCCAGCCCGCCGTCGCGCGAGAGCATCCACAGCGTCTGGGCGTACTTGGGGAAGCCCTGGTGCACGCTGGCGAGCACGTCCGCGTCCTCGTGCGCGGTGAAGAGGTTCGCCCCCTCGCCCGCGTCGTAAAACGCGCGCGCCTCGCGGCTGATTCGCACCTGGTTGGGCTGCTGCAGGCACTGGCAGGCGCGCATGTCCGCCGTAAAGGCGGCGGGCAGCGCGTTGAAGGCCAGCCGCTCGAGCGCGTCGGCCGCGTCGGGCGAGCCTTGGGCCCACAGCACCGTCTCCAGCGAGAACATGAGCTCCTGTACGGCCCGGGTATCCACGCCCTGCGAGGGATTCGCGCC
>JAEYAR010000077.1 GCA_023404715.1 Bacillota bacterium
CGACCGAGTGCTGGAACGGTACGGTCGGCGGCGCGAGGAAGCTGTATACAGACGTGGCGGGCGCGCAGACGGAAACGGTGATCCCGATCATCGAAGACGACCAGTCGAGCTTCTCCGGCTTGTTCGACCGCAAGATCCGCTCCTTCCTGGATGCGATCCTGGAGGGCAAGCCCGCGCCCGTGCCGAGCAGCCAGATCCTGTACAACCAGGCGATCATCGACGGGATCTGCAAGTCCGCCAAGGCGGGCCGCGAGATCGAGATCGTGATCCCGGAGGTATAAGGGGCGTTATGATCTTCAGAGGTATCAGCCGCCGGTTTTCAACTGAAAACGATAGGCAATATGAGGAGATCGGCGCTTTCTGGGACGAATTTGCCGCGCGCTATGGACGCGAAAACATCGAGGGCCTGGGCCTGAACTGGGAAGCGGACAGCCTAGAGTACGTGCTGGGCACGACCGCCAATCCAGCGGAATTTCCCGCGGAGCGCTTCAGGGAAATATACGGCGATGCAGATTACCGGGAGGTTTTGCTGCCGGACGAGGGCTGGCAGTCCTTTAACGGGCGGACGGCGGAGCTGGGAATGCTGTATCAAAGGATCTATCAGGATGGCCCGCTGACCTATGAAATCGAATCGTTTACCGACGACGGAAGATGCCGCGTACGGATCTTTCGGTGATTAAAAGCCACAGCTGCCGCAGCGTTCATGCTGCGGCAGCTTTTTTATATCGCTTTACCAGAATAGCGATGTCTGATCCGTCGGCGCGGGCGTGGGCTCCTGCGCCGGGGTCAGGAAATCCCAGATGCCGCCGAGAAAGCCCTCGTAGGTCCACTGCGCCTGGGCGACCTGCGCGGCGCTCTGCCCCTCCAGCCAGGCGCCCTCTTGCAGCAGCTCCTCGTGGATGGGGATGACCCGGTAGGTGTAGGTGACGCCGACCTGCGCGCTGTCGTCCGCATAGGCCATGGTATTTCCCGCCTCGAGCACCATCTCCGCGAGCTGCAGGGAGGAGCCGTCGGCCGCCTCGCGCACGATACGGTAGCGCGCGTATTGCGAGGCGGTAAAGTTCAGCACGGGCTTGCCCGCCTCGGAATGGGTGATGTAGAAATTCGAGGGCGGCGCGGGCGGATTCCAGACCGTGCTCACGTCGTAAGGCCGGTTGTTTTCCAAAAACACCTCGCTGTAGCGGTATTTTTCCGGCGTCATCTCGCTGGCCAGCATCGCCTGGCCGGTCAACTGCATGGCCCGCTTGTCCAGCTGCAGCCAGATGAGGCCGTCGGGCGCTGAGAAGTCCGGCGAATCCTGCCCCTTCAGCGCCTGAGAGAGGAATGCGGAGGCGAGCAGCGCGGTGTTGCCGCCACCCGTCGTGCCGTTGGGGATCTTGTGCGTACTGTCCGTCTTGTCAAAGCCCATCCAGGTGACCACGGCGTATTGCGGCGTATAGGCGGCCATCCAGATATCGCGGTTGCCGCCCGTCATGGAGACGGTGCCGGTCTTGCCAGCGACGGGGAACCCGAGCGTGCGCAGCTTGGAGCCCGTGCCGCTGGCCGTCACGGTCTGCAGCAGCGATGTCATCAGATAGGCGTTTTGCGGGGAGACCGCCTGCACGGGCTGCGCGTCGTAGGCGTAGACGATATTTCCAGCGCTGTCGACGATGTGGGAAATAACGTAGGGCTCGTGGTACACGCCGCCGGCGGCGAACACCGCGTAGGCGGCGGCCAGCTGGGTAGGCGTGATGCCATACGCCATGGACCCGAGCGCCAGGGAGAGGTTTAAATCCCGACCATCGGTCTCAATTCCGAATCGATCCAAATAATTCGAGGCGGCGGGCAGGCCGATCTCCTGCAGCAAGCGCACGGCGGGCAGGTTGAGCGAATCCTTGAGCGCCGTGCGCATGCTGACGCGCCCATAGTATTTCCCGCTGGCGTTTTTGGGGCTATAACCGTTAAAATCCCCCGGTTCGTCGAGCAGCACGTTTGCGGTCGTATAGCCGAGCTCGAGCGCCGGGCCGTAGACGGACAGGGGTTTGAGGACGGAACCGGGCTGACGCTTCATTTGTATCGCGCGGTTGAGCCCGCGGCGCACGCTGTATTCACGGCCGCCGACCATCGCCACGACCGCGCCGGTGTTCACGTCCACGACGCTGAGGGCGCTCTGTACGGGCGTTCCGTCCGCCGCATCCTTTGGGAAATACGAATCGTCCTCGTAGAGCGTGTCGGCGATCTCCTGCAAACGCGGCTGCAGGGTCGTATAGATCTGATAGCCGCCGCCGAGCAGATCTTCGGAGGAGATCCCCAGCAGGTCTTCCGCCTCGCTCAGCGCTTCATCCACAAACCAGCCGTATGTGTTCTCCTTGGGCTGACGCTGCAGCACCCATAGGGATGTATCGATCGCCTTTTGCGCTTCTTCCTCGCTAACGAAGCCGTTTTCCGCCATCGTGCGCAGGATATAGCCGCGCCGGTTGCGGTTGGCTTCCGGCTTGATGTGCGGCGCGAAGGCGGAGGGGGCTTTGATGGAGGCGGCCAGGCCCGCCGCCTGTACGAGCGATAGATCCTCGACATCGACGCCGAAATAGGTCTGCGCGGCCGCCTGGATGCCGTACGCGCCGTTGCCGAAGTAGATATAGTTGAGGTACATTTCCAAAATCTGTTCCTTGGTAAAGTCCTGCTCGAGCTCCCAGGCGAGATAGGCCTCCTCGAGCTTGCGGGCGAACGTCTTCTCCGTCGACAGGTGTGTAAGCTTGACGAGCTGTTGCGTGATGGTGCTCGCGCCCTCGCGCAGCGAGCGCGTCTTGATGTCGTTCCATAGCGCGCCCGCGATGCGGATGACGTCAAAGCCGGAGTGTTTATAAAAGCGCAGGTCTTCAGCCGCGATGAACGCATCCTGAACGAATTTGGGGATGCGCGAGATCGGGACGACGGTGCGGTTCTCCTGCGCCTGCAACGTCTCGATGAGGTTCCCTTCCCCGTCGTAGACGAGAGAAGTCTGTTGTAGGTTCAAGATCTTGTCCGGATCGATTTTCTGCCAATTGGGCACGTCAAAGGCAAAGTAAATAAACGCAAAGCCGCCCACGCACAGCACGAGCAGGCTTGAAACGACGATCAGCGCAATGCGCACCGGTTTTTTCTTCATCATGCGCCCCTCCAAACAAGTTATCATCAGTTTCACCTGCATGCGGGAACATTACACAGCCAGTATTTGGCCGTGGACGAATCGCACCAAACACGGTATAATGAACGCATTCATTCGTGATGAAATCATAATGAGGTGGAAAATGTGAGAAATCGAACCAGCCGCGCCGCGCGCAACGTCCTGCTGCTCGTGGCGGCAGGCCTTTTTGCGGCGGCGCTTTACTTTGCGATGCCCAAGACGATCTCTTTGGATCAGGAGGCGGTGACCCGTCTGCTCGTAGGCGCGCTGCTCATCGGCACGGTCGTAGCGATCGTGCGCGCGCCCGGGCGGGCCAAGGCCGGCATGGCGAGGGCATCGGCCATGGAGGTTTCGCAGGCCGCGCCGAGCCTGCGCTTTTCCGACGTAGCGGCCAACGAGGAGGCGCTCGCCTCGCTTCGCTCGCTCGCGCACGCGCTGCAAAGCCCGGAGACCTACAGCGCGTACGGCGCGCGCATCCCGCGCGGCGTGCTGCTCTACGGCCCGCCCGGCACGGGCAAAACGCTGATGGCCAAGGCGCTGGCCGGGGAAGCGGGGGTGCCGTTTTACGCGGTATCCGGCTCCGACTTCGTGCAGGTTTACGTCGGCGTGGGCGCGGCGCGCGTGCGCGACCTGTTCGGCAAGGCGAAGAAGGCCGGGCGGGCGGTCATCTTCATCGACGAGATCGACGCGCTGGGCAAGCGGCGCGACGGCGCCAGCAGCGACGAGCGCGAGCAGACGCTCAACGCCCTGCTCACACAGATGAACGGTTTTGAGGAAAACGAGGGCATCGTCGTGCTCGCGGCGACCAACCGCATCGACACGCTGGACGAAGCGCTGCTGCGTCCGGGCCGCTTTGACCGGCATATCGCGGTGGGGCTGCCCGAGCGGGCGCAGCGGGCCAAGATCCTTGCGCTGCACGCGGCTGGCAAGCCGTTTGACGAGGGGATCGATTGGGACCACGTCGCGCAGGAAACGGTCGGCTTCAGCGGCGCGAAGCTGGAGAGCATGCTCAACGAGGCGGCGATCTACGCCGCCCGGCGCAGCGCGAAAAAGATCGAGGAGGCGGACGTGCGCCGCGCGTTTTCGACAATCCTCGTTGGCGAAGAGCGCGTGGGTAGCGGCCTTGACGCCGAGGAGCGTCGGGTGACGGCCGTGCACGAGGCGGGGCATGCGCTGCTTACGCTGCTGCTCATGCCCAAGGCGCAACTTCGCCACGTGACGATCGTGCCCAGCGTGAACGGCGCGGGCGGCTACAGCATGGCTGTGCCGCCGGATAAAGCCTTCATTTCGCGCAGAGACATCACGGCGCACATGGCGGTGGCGCTGGGCGGCCGCGCGGCGGAGCGCATCCTGCTGGGCGAGGACGCCATTACCAACGGCGCGCAGAATGATCTGGAGCGCGCGACGCAGATGGCCGCCTCGGCCTGCCTTGCCTGGGGAATGGATGAGGATGTAGGCTGTCTCTCGGTCGGCTCGCTGCCCAAGGAGATGCAGACCGGCGAGCGGGAACGCGCGGCGGTGGAAAGGACGCTGAAGGGCGCGTTTGACATCGCGTTTCAGACCCTGAGCGAACATCAGGAGGATCTGGAGCGCATATCGCAGGCACTGCTGAAGCGCGAGCGCATGACGGGCGAAGAGATACAGGCGTTGGTAGCCTAAACGGACATAGAATACCCGACGGATCGCCTGCCGATCCGTCGGTTTTTTTGTCATTTTAGGGCGAACGATTTTCAAGGAAGATACATAACTAGACTTTATTCGTGGCAGGATATGGGCGGATGTGTACGGAAACAAACGCAATCACCAGAGCGAAGGAGGCAAGGTTATGCTCAAACACAAAAAACAGCGGGATACGCTGATCGTGTGCCTGGAAGGGGAGCTGGACCATCACTGCGCGCAGACGGTCCGCCAGGAGCTCGATCAGCTCATCGACGATGAACGCGTCCGCAACCTCGTCATCGACATGCAGGGGCTCACGTTTATGGATAGCTCAGGCATCGGCGTCCTGATTGGACGTTATCGTACGATCAGCAGGCGCGATGGGCGCATGGCGGTTCGCAATATGAGCCCGCATGTAGAACGCATCTTTCAGCTGTCCGGGCTGCAGCGCATCATTGAAAAGGTCCGCTAAGGCGGGAGTGCAACAGGAGGAAGGGATATATGGTGAAACAAAATAGCATGCGGCTCGAGTTTCTCGGCTGCGCACAGAATGAATCCTTTGCGCGCGTGGTCATCAGCGCCTTCGCCGTGCAGCTCAGCCCCACGATCGAGGAGATCGCCGACATCAAGACGGCGGTCAGCGAGGCCGTCACCAATGCCATCATTCACGGTTATGAGGGCACGCAAGGCATGGTGGTGATGAGCGCGCAGATCGAGAACGACTGCGAGTTGAATGTGACGGTCGAGGATCACGGCAAGGGCATCTCGGACGTAGAGAAAGCGATGCAGCCTTTTTATACGACGCACCCGGAGATGGAGCGCTCCGGCATGGGATTTGCCGTCATGCAGACGTTTATGGACACGCTAAGCGTGACGTCCACGCCCGGCGAAGGCACCTGCGTGCGCATGACCAAACGCTTTGGCGCCGGAGCGTGACGCGCATGGCCGGTGTGCTTTCACACGAAGAGGCCATGCGGCTCATCGAGCAGGCACAGGCGGGGGACAGTCAGGCGCTTGAGCGCATGGTCAGCGCCAACCTCGCGCTGGTACGCTCGATCTGCGCCCGGTTTACCGGCCGCGGATGCGAGATGGAGGAGCTGTATCAGCTGGGCGCTTTGGGGCTTGTCAAAGCCATCCGAAACTTCCGGCTTGATTTGAACGTGCGCTTTTCCACCTATGCCGTGCCGATGATCATGGGGGAAATACGAAGGTTTTTGCGCGACGACGGGACGATTACGGTTTCGCGCAGGCTCAAGGAGACGGCGGCGCACGCCGCGAAAGCGGCGGAGCTGCTGCGCCAGCAGCTGCTGCGCGAGCCGACGATCGACGAGATCGCTAAGGTGCTGCGCTGTGACGAGCAGGAGCTAACCATGGCGCTGGAGAGCAGCAGTGCCGTTATATCCATGGACGCGCCGGTGGGCGAAGAGGACGGCGGAACGCTTTGGGACATCGTCGGGGAGGAGGAAAGCGACGCGACGGACCGCTTTGCGCTTAGAGAGGAGATCGAAAAGCTGCCCGAGCGGGATAGAAAGCTCATCGTCCTGCGGTATTTCCGCGATAAGACGCAGTCGCAAACCGCACAGGAGCTGGGCATGACGCAGGTGCAGGTGTCGCGCCAGGAGGCGCGCATCCTAAGACGCATTCGGGAGGCCATGCTGCCGGGCGCGCAGGAGGCATAGGCATTTTTAAGAGGGGTACAGGCCCCTCTTTTGTTATGGCCTTGTGCATCTTGGGGCGCGATATTCCCTACCTGGTCAAAAGCGCTTGCAAAGGGCTTCCGGCAGCCTTACAATGGACATGTAGCTACGAGGAAAGGCCTTGAGGAGGGGAAAACGTGAAGATTACCATCGACGAGAGCCCGGATTGCGGTCAGACGGAAGTTCAGATCCGCTGCGCAAGGATGGACGAACAGGTGTTGAAAATGCTCGCGCTTCTGCGTGCGTTTGACCAGAAGATCACGGGTACAAAGGACGGGCAGACGTTCATCCTCGACGCGCGGGATATCCTATACGCGGATTCGGTGGATAAAAAGACGTTTCTCTATACGGCAGAGGGCGTGTTTGAGACGCCGCTGCGCCTTTACGAACTGGAGGAGCGTCTAGGGCCCAGCGATTTTTTTCGGGCATCCAAGGCCGTGGTGGTGAATTTTGGGCAGATCCGCTCGCTACGTCCGGAGTTTGGCGGCAGGATGCTGGCGACGATGGCGAACGGAGAGATCGTATATGTTTCCCGGCAGTACGTGCCGGTCATCAAAGAAAAACTGGGCATGAAATGAGGAGATATTATGCGTAAAGCTATGATCCTACTGGGCAAAATTTTTTTCTCCGCGACGATCGCCTTTACCATCATGATGATAATATTTGCCTCGATCAGCTTGGCAGTCGGTGAGACGCGGATGGATGTCATGAACGTATTTCAATATCTGGCGCTGTGCATCGCCATGTCCACCCTGCAGATGATCGCCTTTACCGAGCTTATTTTCCCAAAGCTGCGTTATTCGCTTCGCATGCTTCTCTTTGCACTGCCGTTTTTGGTGATCCTGACGGGCTTTGCGGTCGTTTTCGGGTGGTTTCCCGTAGATAAATGGGGGGCGTGGGTTCTCTTCCTGCTTTTCTTCTTCATCGCGCTCGGGATCATCACCGCAGGCTTTGAAGTCTATTACCGGGCGGCGGGCAAACGGTATGATGGACTACTGGGGGAGTATCGGAATAGAAAGAAGCATGAAAAGAGGGGATAGAGGCCAACGCGCAGAATATTAAATCCATCACCAGGATAAGAGGTGTTGCGAATGCCCTTCCCCATGGCGCATCTTTGCATCGCCGATGAGATGCTGCGGCGCGGTTTTGACGTAAAAAAACCGGAGGAATTTCTGCTCGGCGCGGTCGCGCCCGATTCGGTACATTTTCGCGAAGGTTATGCATACCCCATGAAGGAGCAGAGCCACCTGTGGGACTGCGGACCGCGTTGGGGCGTCACCCTCGACAGCGAGCGCTGGTTTCAAAATGCGATGGCGTTTTGGCAGGCCCATCGCATGGACGCAAAACGGGACTTCATCGCGGGCTACTGCGCGCATGTGCTTACGGACTGGCTGAACGACGTGCGAATCTGGAATCCATTTCGGGTAAAAAATGAAAGCTGGATGGATGCCTGCGGCGCCGACCGCTACCACGAGGAAGCGCGGATGACGGACTACGCGCTGTACCTCAAGAATCCCCGCAGGCAGGAAATCTTTGAAATGCTTGCGAAGGCCCGCGGGTACGACCTGGCCGGGCTCGTCTTTGAAAGGGACATCGAACGCATGCGCGACTCTCTTGTGCGCGAGCAGTTTGAAAATCGAACGGCAGGGAATCCGCAGGACTTTTGCTATTGTACGCTGCAAATGGTTGAAGCGCTGGTCGAAGAGGCGAGCCGGGAAATCCCGGGGTATCTTGCGTGACACAATTGGGCGTTATAAAGTAGGATAATCATGAAGGAGGCGGATGCATTGAAACCCTTTTGGGAACAAAGCTATTCGGATAATCATGTTTCGACTTTTGCCAAAGGCCCTACAGTCGATGTGATGGAATTTTATGAGATATTCCCTAAGAAAGCCATTGTTTTGGATGTTGGATGTGGTGAGGGAAGAAATTCGATTTTTATGGCTAAAAAGGGCAATACTGTTGATGCATTTGATATATCTGAAAATGGAATTAAGAAAGCCAAACAAATAGCGGAAAGGGAAAATGTGTTTGTAAACTTCTTTACATGTGATTTGGCTGGCTTTACTTTTCAGAAGCATTATGACATCATTTTGTCTCATGGAGTTTTACACTTACCCTACAAGGAAGTTAGAGATAAATTCATTTTAAATATGCAGGAATATACAAAAAAAGGAGGAATCAATGCTATCGGGGTTTTTACAAACAGATTACCTGCAACGCCAGATAATGCCCCATTTACACATAGTCTTTTCGAAGTCGGAGAGTTGCCTTCTAAATATTCTAACTGGGAAATTATACATCATCTGGAGGGGACATTTCAGGATACGCATCCTGGTGACATTCACCATGAACATGCCTTTGAAAGAGTTATTGCTAAAAAAAGGACGTAATGCAACAAAAAACGGAGGCTGCGTAGCCTCCATTTTTGCATCATGAGATATGTCAGGCAGATTGCTCGCAAGAGAAGCGCTCCAACCAGGCCTTTCCCGCGTCGATAGAGGCCTGAACCGCCTGCGGCGCGGGGCCGCCGGGGACATTGCGAAGATCCACGCAGGCGTGGATGGAGATGGCCTCGAACGCGTCTAGCTCAAACAGAGGCGAGAATGCTTGCAGCTCTGTGAGCGTGAGATCGAGCAGCGCCTTGTCCTCCTTGATGCAGTGCAGCACCAGACGGCCGATGACCGCGTGCGCCTCGCGGAAGGGCATGCCCTTCTTTACGAGGTAATCCGCGGCGTCCGTCGCGTTGGTGAAGCCGCCCTCTGCGCCGCGGGCCATGACGTCTTTGCGAAAGCGGCAGGCGTCCAGCATGTGCGTGAAGACGACGAGCGACTTGACGAGCGTATCGCGCGCGTCGAAAAGCGCCTCTTTGTCCTCCTGCATATCCTTATTATAGGCGAGAGGCAGCCCCTTCATCGCGGTGAGCAGGCCCGTTAGGTCGCCGTAGACGCGGCCCGTCTTGCCGCGGATGAGCTCTGCGACGTCGGGGTTCTTTTTTTGCGGCATGATAGAGGAGCCGGTGGAGAAGGCGTCGTCCATCTCTACAAAGCGGAACTCATGGCTCGACCAGAGGATGAGCTCCTCGCAAAAGCGCGAAAGGTGCATCATACAGATGGAAGCGGCGGAGAGAAAGTCCAGCATGAAGTCGCGGTCGGAGACGCCGTCCAGGCTGTTTTGCGTGACGGCGGAGAAGCCGAGCAGCTCCGCTACGCGCGCGCGGTTCAGCGGATAGGTCGTACCGGCGAGCGCGCCGGAGCCCAACGGCATCACATCGCTGCGGCGATAGCAATCGCGCATACGGTCCATGTCTCGGGAGAACATCTGGAAATAGGCCATCATGTGATGGGCGAGCGTAACGGGCTGCGCCTTTTGCAGGTGCGTATAGCCGGGCATAACGGTGCTAAGGTTCTCCTGCGCGATGCGAAGCAGCACACGGCACAGATCGCCGAGCAGTCCGCAGACGCGCATGGCCTCGTCCTTGACGTACATGCGCCCGTCGAGCGCGACCTGGTCGTTGCGGCTGCGGCCCGTATGCAATCGCTTGCCCGCATCGCCGATGCGTTCGATGAGCAGCTTTTCCACGTTCATGTGGATGTCTTCCGCGTCGATCTCAAACTGCACGCGCCCGGCCTCGACGTCGGCGAGGATGGCCTGCAGGCCGGAAACGATCTTGTCCGCATCCTCCCTTGGGATGATGCCCTGCTCGCCGAGCATGGTGGCATGGGCGATAGAGCCCTGGATATCCTGCCTGTACAGGCGCTTGTCGAACGTAATGGAGGAATGGAAGTCGTCTACGAGGCCGTCGGTCTGTTTTTCAAAGCGTCCGCCCCAAAGCTTCATAATCATGCACGCTCCTTATCGATAAAGAGAAAGACAGCGGATGCTGTCTTTCACAGGTGGCTAAAGCGGGTTGAATCAAAGATCGCCGTTCTTTTCCTTCATCATGGCCTGAACCTTGAGCGGCAGGCCGAAGAGGTTGATGAAGCCCTCTGAATCTTTATGGCTGTACAGATCCTTGGAGTCGCCGAAGGTGGCGATCTCTTCGGAATACAGCGAATGGGCGGACTTTACGCCGGCGGGGATGCAGTTGCCCTTATACAGCTTAAGGCGAGAGACGCCGTCCACGTTTTGCTGGGTGGAATCGACGAAGGCGCTGAGCGCTTCGCGCAGCGGCGTATACCACAGGCCGTCGTACACCAGCTCGGCGAAACGCAGGGCGACCTGCTCTTTGTAATGGCTGGTGATGCGGTCGAGCGTGATTTCCTCGAGGTTCTTGTGCGCGGCGTAGAGGATCGTTCCGCCGGGCGTCTCGTACACGCCGCGGGATTTCATGCCCACGAGGCGGTTTTCGACCATGTCGGCAATGCCCACGCCGTTGCGGGCGGCGATTTCATTCGCCTTTTCGACGAGGGCGACGGAATCCATGCGCTCGCCGTTGATCGCGACGGCTACGCCCTTCTCGAACGTAAATTCGACGTATTCGGGCGTATCCGGCGCATCCTCGGGGCTGACGCAGATGAGCGGCAGGTCGCGCGGCGGCTCGTTCCAAGGATCTTCCAGATCCGCGCCCTCGTGCGAGAGGTGCCAAAGGTTGCGATCCATAGAATAGGGACGCTTCTTGCTGACAGGCACCGGAATCCCGCGCGCCTCGGCATACTCGATCTCCTCTTCACGGGTCTTGATATCCCAAATGCGCCAGGGCGCGATGATATCCATATGCGGATCGAAGGCCTTGATCGTCAGCTCAAAGCGAACCTGATCGTTGCCCTTGCCGGTGCAGCCGTGGCAGATCGCCGTGCAGTTTTCCTGATGGGCTAGCTCGACCAGACGCTTGGCGATCAGCGGACGGGCGAAGGAGGTGCCCAGCAGATATTTGCCCTCGTAGACGGCGCCAGCCTTGATCGTAGGCCAGACGAAGTCGTCGACAAATTCCTTACGCAGGTCTTCGATATAGAGCTTTTCCGCGCCGGTTTTCTTCGCCTTTTCATGCAGGGGGGAAAGCTCCTCGCCCTGGCCGACGTCGGCCGCGCAGCAGACGACGGCGCATCCGTAGTTTTCCTTAAGCCAGGGGATGATGATGGACGTATCCAGGCCGCCCGAATACGCGAGCAGAACGCGATCGTGTTTTTTCATGGTGATAGGGTCCCCTCCAAGCTGTATATTGGGCGCAATGGCCCGTGTGTTCGTATAACGCTGGTATTATACGCCATCGGGGCGAAAAATGCAAGGGGTTTGTATAAAAATACATTTCTTTTTGGCATCATACACGTTCACGCGGATCAAAGAGGTCTCTCTCCATATCGTTTTCAGAAGAATCGGGAAAGTAGTAATCGTTGATCCCGGGTATATCCAGAAATTCTGCGAGCGTTAGACGAAATGCGTTGGCAATTTTATGGAGCGTAATGATCTTGGGGTTTGCTGATTTACCGTATAGGATGTTGTTTATTGTTTTTCGGCTTACTCCACTGATTCTTGAGAGATCGGCTATGGTGATTCCATCGCTTTGACATAGGAAAAGAATCCTTAGATGAATGATGTGTGAATAATCGCTATTCATAATTCTACCTCGCTATCGTCGATTGTTTTTATGCGTTTATAATTCCATGATAACAGTGATTTTTGGATTTTTACTGATGTATGGGTAAAAAATAAAAATGACAACTGATTTAAGACACTGAACAGCACATAGACAGGAACCATCTGGTTTTATCCGTGCTGCGTATAAACATACGACATAAATTTCATACGGAATCAATGATGTAAACACCTTGAAAATGGATGATTGAGATCGATATACGATGATTTAAAATCAAGGGCTTGAATTGTCTAACACGCACTTTTTGTTTTGGAAGTATTTTCAATAAATATATTGCGGGTGAAACGAACGCATAGAAACGTTATATCTAAAAGATGCTGTATTTAACAGGGGGAAGATGGATATGGAAGCGTTTCTTTGTATGCTGCTCGGAGTGAGCCTTGCCGTCGGCTCTGCGATGATGGCGGCGGATCTCGATGATTACGACGGCGCCAAATTGCGCACGGCGCAGGGCGGCACGCGAATTGTCGCGCCCATACTCTTGTTTGGGGAATATCAGGACGGCGATTATACGTTTACGCTGGACGAAGACGGGGCGGTGATCGCCCGCTATACAGTGCGTAAAGGCGAAACGCCCTCTATCGTGCAGGTGCCTGAAACCCTGAGCGGTTATCCCGTGGTCGCGATCGGAAAAGGTGGCTTTAACAATGATGCGGGAGATTATGACGGTAAGGCCGTAGACGAAATCATTCTGCCTAAAACGCTGAAACGCTTGGAACCGGGCGCGTTTGATTGCTGCCACGACGTTCGGAAGATCCGCTTTCCTGCCTCTTTGGAATCCATTCCCGTGAGCTGCTTTCAGCACGTCATCGCTGAAATCGTCGTCGACATGGAGAATCCCTATTTTTATGTTCAGGATGGTTTTTTGATCGACCGGCGTACGAATACCTTGCTTTATACGTATTCGCCGGACGTGCCCGATCCGCTCGTCCTGCCGGATGTCGAGTATATTTTAAGCGGCGCGATAGAGAACCTGTCATCTAAATCATCTATCACGCTTCCACAGACGCTGAAATGCATCAGTAGCTATACGTTCTACGATGCAATCAATCTGACAGAGCTATACATCCCCGACAACGTTATTGAGTTAGAGCCCTTTGCCCTCGCGGTCACATCTCTTTTCTCCGTGCGCCTTCCAAAGAGTCTGCGCCATATTCCCGCCGCCTGCTTCGATGGATCTTTTTTTCTGAAACAAATCGAGATCCCGGATACCGTAGAGACGATCGGCGAATACGCTTTTTATGACACCGCTCTAAGCGAGGTCTTTCTTCCACCTTCCGTTCGCTTCGTCGGCTACCGGGCGTTTTCCGAATCCGTGAACGTGCTCTATCATCATGATGACATATATTTTGAACACAAAGAGGCGTACGAGGCTCGAATGGACAAAGTGGATCTATATGATCACTATGGGGAGTAGCGTATTGCGTTTGTTTTATGGGGACAGGCGAAAAGCCTGTCTCCATTTGCGTAAGCCCGCGGCCTGGGCGGGTCGTCCTTATACAATCGTTTCCATCCGCTTTTGTACGAAAGGAAATCATAGCGGCTATAGCGTATAACCTTGCTCTTGACAGGCAGCGCTGAAAAAGAGTAAGATAAAATAGATTTTTTATGGGCAAATGGAGCGATGTTTTTGATCATATTGGGGATCGACCCGGGGCTCGCGACGCTGGGCTGGGGGGTCGTGGAGCAGGCGGGCAGCCGCCTGCGTATGGTGCAATACGGCATATTGGGCACCAAGCCGGGCAATACGCTGCCGCACAGGCTGCGCAGCATCTATATCGGCATGCAGCAGCTGATCGACACTTACCGGCCGGACGATATCGCGTTTGAGGAATTGTTTTTCGCTAAAAACGTGACGACGGGCATGGCGGTCAGCGCGGCGCGCGGGGTCGCGCTCGTCGCCGCGGCGGAGCGGACGGATAATTTATACGAGTACACGCCGATGCAGATCAAACAGGCGGTCGTCGGTTACGGCAAGGCGGAGAAGCAGCAGGTGCAGCAGATGGTGAAGATGCTGCTCGGCATGGGCGAAATCGCCAGACCCGACGACGCGGCGGACGCGCTGGCCGTAGCTATTACGCACGCGCACACGGGGAACGCGCGCGGGCAATTCAAGATCATGTGAGGAGACCCTGCGATGTACGCATTTATAGAAGGCAAGCTGGAGGACAAGCGCCAGGGCGAGATCGTCGTCAACGCCGGGGGCGTGGGGTATCAGCTGATTTGCTCCGCCTCTACGGTAGCCGAGGCGCCCGCCGCGGGCGAGCGGTTCAGGGCGTATACCTATTTATCCGTGCGCGAGGACGCGATGGAGCTTTTCGGCTTCGCGACCAAAGAGGAGCGTACGATGTTTTTAAAGCTCTGCTCCGTCACGGGCATCGGCGCGCGCACGGCGCTGGGCGTGCTTTCCGCCATGCCGCTGCGGGATCTGTCCATCGCCATCGCGACGGGCGACACGGCGGCGCTCTCTCGCGCCCCCGGCATCGGCAAAAAGACGGCGCAGCGCGTGGTGCTGGAGCTCAAGGACAAGGTGGAAGCGGGCGAGCTGCAGTCCGCCGCCGGGCAGGCCGTGCCGGCCGCCGCCATGGGCGCGCAGCAGGAGGCCGTCGCCGCGCTGATGGCGCTGGGCTATTCCTCCGCCGAGGCGGCGCGGGCGATTAACCAGGTGCGTGATCAGGCGGACAAGACGGATCAGCTGATCATGCTGGCGCTGCGCACGCTGGGCGGAAATTGACGACGGTGGGATGAGGGGGTAGGAATATGGAAGAGGAACGCCTGATTACGACGGGCTTTCGCGAAGAGGACGAGGACATCGAGCAGTCCCTGCGCCCCAAGACGCTGCGCGAATACATCGGACAGCAGACCGTCAAGGATAGCCTGAACATCTACATCGAGGCGGCGCGCGGACGAAGAGACGCGCTGGACCACATGCTGCTCTACGGCCCGCCGGGCCTGGGTAAGACGACGCTGGCCTGCATCGTGGCGGCCGAGATGGGGCAGAACATCCGCATCACGTCGGGCCCTGCGATCGAGCGGCCGGGCGACCTGGCATCAATCCTGACGAATCTCAGCGCGGGCGACGTGCTGTTTATCGACGAAATCCATCGTCTGTCGCGCACGGTGGAGGAGGTGCTCTACCCGGCGATGGAGGATTACGCGCTGGACATCATGATCGGCAAGGGGCCGAGCGCGCGCTCCATCCGGCTGGACCTGCCCAAGTTCACGCTCGTGGGCGCCACGACGCGCGCAGGCCAGCTGTCGGCGCCGCTGCGCGACCGCTTCGGCATCCTGTTTCGGTTGCAGCTGTATTCCACGGACGAGCTGGCGCAGATCGTGCAGCACAGCGCAAACATCATGAAGATCCCGGTCAAGCCGGAGGGCGTCCGCGAGATCGCCCGGCGCTCGCGCGGCACGCCGCGCATCGTCAACCGCCTGCTCAAGCGCGTGCGCGACTACGCGCAGGTGCGGGCGGACGGCGTGATTACCTACGAAGTGGCGCGCGAGGCGCTGAACCTGCAGGAGATCGACGAGCTGGGCCTGGACCGCGTGGACCGGACGATGCTGACGACGATGATGGAGAAATTCGGCGGCGGCCCGGTGGGGCTGGATACGCTGGCCGCGACGACGGGCGAGGACGCCGTGACCATCGAGGACGTATACGAACCCTATCTTATGCAGCTGGGTTTTCTCATGCGCACGCCGCGCGGACGCGTCTGCACGCAGGCGGCCTATGACCACATGCGCATCGCGATGCCCGCGCGCAAAGACGCAAAGGACAAGGACGACGGTCAGCTTTCAATGCTGGACTGAGCGCCGTGGGAGGACGAAATGCTGACATCGGATTTTTACTACGATCTGCCGGAAGAGCTGATCGCGCAGACGCCCATTGAACCGCGCGACGCGAGCAGGCTCATGGTCTGCCACGTCGGGACGGGCGTGCGGGAACACCGCGTGTTCCGCGACGTCACCGATTACCTGAGAGCGGGCGACGTGCTCGTGCTCAACGAGACGCGCGTGATCCCGGCGCGGCTGTACGGGCATAAGGAGGGCACCGGCGGAGCGATCGAGTTTTTGCTGCTTCGGCGCATCGATCGGGACACCTGGGAGGTCATCCTCAAGCCCGGACGAAAAGCCAGGCCGGGCGCTGTGTTCGTCTTTGGGGACGGCAGGCTGAAGGCGACCGTGCTGGATGTGGCGCAGGACGGAGGGCGCGTCGTGCGCTTCGCCTACGAAGGCGTCTTTGAAGAGATTTTGGACGAGCTGGGGCAAATGCCGCTGCCGCCCTACATTCACGAGAAGCTGAGCGACAAGGCGCGATACCAGACGGTCTATGCCAAACAGGACGGCTCCGCCGCCGCGCCGACCGCCGGGCTGCACTTTACGCCGGAGCTGCTTGAAAAGGTGAAGGCCATGGGCGTATCGGTGGTGCCCGTGCTGCTGCACGTAGGGCTGGGGACGTTTCGCCCCGTGAAGGAGGAGGACGTATCCCGCCACCACATGCACTCGGAGTACTACGAGGTGACGCCGGAGGCGGCCGCGCGCATCAACGCGGCGCGCACGGCGGGCGGGCGCATCATATGCGTAGGCACGACGAGCGTGCGCACGCTCGAGACCGTGACGGACGAGGCGGGCATCGTGCACGCGGGCAGCGGCTACACGCAGATCTTCATCACCCCGGGGGTAAAGCTCAAAGCGGTGGATATGCTGATCACGAATTTTCACCTGCCGCAGTCGACCCTGTTGATGCTGGTGAGCGCCCTGATGGGCAGAGAGCAAGCCCTTGAGGCGTATGAAGAGGCGGTGCGCGAGCGCTACCGGTTCTTTTCGTTCGGCGACGCGATGCTGATCATCGAAAAAGAATGAAGAAATGGAGAAGCGTATGCCAAGTCCCTTGACATTTGACTTATTCAAACAGGATGCCGCAACCGGCGCGCGCCGGGGCGTGGTGCACACGCCGCACGGCGATATTCAGACGCCGATCTTTATGCCCGTAGGCACGCAGGCGACCGTCAAAGCGACGACGCCCAGGGAGCTCGAGGAGGCCGGGGCGCAGATCATCCTCTCCAACACATATCATCTGCACCTGCGCCCGGGCGAAGCCCTGGTAAAGGAGGCGGGCGGGCTGCACAGCTTTATGTCTTGGAAGCATCCGATCCTGACGGACAGCGGCGGATTCCAGGTGTTTTCGCTCTCGGGCCTGCGCAAGATCAAGGAGGAGGGCGTCTCCTTCCAATCCCATCTAGACGGCAGCAGGCTGTTCGTATCGCCCGAGGTTTCCATGCAAATCCAGCAGGACCTGGGCGCGGACATCGCCATGGCCTTTGACGTCTGCTCGCCCTATCCGTGCGACCATGCGACCGCGGAGGCGGCCATGCACCGCACGCACCGCTGGGCGCAGCGCTGCAAGGATTTCCATACGCGCGAGGATCAGGCGCTGTTCGGCATCGTGCAGGGGGCGTTTTACAGGGATCTGCGCATCGAGAGCGCGAAGGTGCTCGCCGGTATGGACTTCCCGGGCTACGGCATCGGCGGGCTGAGCGTGGGCGAGCCCAAGCCCATCATGTACGAAATGCTCGAGGAGCTGATGCCCTACATGCCGGTGCATAAGCCCCGATACCTCATGGGAGTGGGCAGCCCGGACTGCCTGGTTGAGGGCGTATACCGCGGGGTAGACATGTTCGACTGCGTGCTCGCCACCCGCATCGCCAGGAACGGAACGGTCTTTACCGATAAGGGGCGGCTGGTGATCCGCAACGCGCAGTATGCGCACGATTTCGGGCCGCTCGAGGAGGGCTGCGACTGCTATGCCTGCCAGAACTTCTCGCGCGCGTACATCCGCCATCTGATCAAGGCGGGCGAGATCACGGGGGGGCGTCTCGCGACGATCCATAACCTGCGCTACCTGCTCAGGCTGATGGAGCGCATCCGTAAGGCGATCGAGGAGGACCGGTTTGAACAGTTCCGCCGCGACTTCTTTGACGGTTACGATATGAGCCGAAACTTTTAAGCCGCAGATCGTGAATAGTACACGAGCGGGCGACCCAAGGTCGCCCCTACAAAATATCGATCACTGTAACTTGGATTAGAAACGGTTGTGATCGCTATTCATTCGTCGGTTGATCTGCAAGCTTTTGTGTGATATAATAATCTGCCCGGCTCATGCAGGCTGGGCAGTTTGTTCATTTGTTATGGCCGACGGGGCGAAACGGGCGATTGAGGAGGACGGAGAATGGCCAAGGCCGCACAGAATCGGAAAAGACGAAAGACGAGCACGGGCGACCGCATTACGCGCGGCGCCAGTGGGATCATGATTCTCTGCCTGGGCATTTTAATGTTCGTATGTCTGTTTGTAACCTCTGAGGCGACGCTCATCGTGCAGCTTCGGGCGATCATGCAGGGGATTGCGGGAGCGATCTGTCCGCTCATCCCGATCATCGTATGTTGGGCGGGCATCCTACTCACGTTTTCCGCGCAGTCGCAGATCAACGTGCGCAAGATCGTCTGCTTTGTGGTGCTCTTTTTCTGCGTGGCGACGATCTTTCAGCTCTATCAGATCAACGACGTGCGCCGGTACATGGAGTATGCCAATCTTTCGGAGGATTACTTTACGTTCATCGAGCTGTCCTACATCCGCTCCAGCGCGATCAAGACGGGCGGGGGCGTGCTCGGCGCGCTGTTCGCCTGGCCCATGTGGCACCTGCTCGACCTTTGGGGCAGCATGTTGCTGCTCATCTTCGTGATCATCGCGGACCTGATGCTGATCACGAACATCCAGCTGTACCAGGTAGGCGACTATATATCCGCGCTTTTCGGCGAAATGCGCCAGAATTTCAGCGAACGAAGGGATGAGCGCCGCGCGGTTCGCGAGGCGCAGGAGGACGAGAGCGAAAAAACACCGCCCCCTAAACCCAAGCCGCCCAAAGAGCCTGCGAAGCCCAAAGCGGCGGGCGCGAAATCCAAGGTGATCAAGGCGCCGCCTGAGGAGGAAGAAAAGCCGCGCAAACGCCGCTCCAGAAAAGCCGCGCAGGAGGACCCGTACGTCGCCCCGGCCTACGAGCCCTATGTCGCGGCGGATGAGGCCCAGGAAGCGCAGGGGTTTAACGCCCCGGAGGCGGATTACGCCGCCTATGACGACCAGCGGGGCTACGCCGAACAGGCGGATTGGCAGGGGTATACGTACGAGGAGCCCTATGGGCAGTCGGAGCCCTATACGCCGTCGGCCTATGTACAGGATGAATTGCCCCCCTTTCAATACGGGGATGATCGGCTTTATGGGGACGTGGCGGTGCACACCACCGCCTATGAAGAGGTGCCCCAGCTTTATATTGAAAATGTAGAGACGGATGCGCGGCCGGCGGCGCCGCTCGATTCCAAAGTGCTGGAACTGCCGGAGTTTATGCTCAGAAAGCGCAGACGGGAACAGAATGCGCCGCCGCCTGAGGACGAAGAGGGAGCCGTAGAGACGGGCGCCGCGCCGGAGCAGGCCTGGACGCCGGAAGAGGATGCCGATACGTGGGTGATGCAACCCGAAGCGCCGGAGGAGACGGAACCGTTTCAGACGGAAGGTCCGTTCGCGCCGGACGCCCTGACGCCCCAGGAAGCGCCGCCCGCGCCCCAACCGTTGGCGCCGCCCGCTGCGCGGCCGCCTATGCAGGCGCGGGAGGAGACGCCCCCGCAGCCGTCGCGCAGGCTGGACGATACGCCGCTCACGATCCCCAAAAAGGCGGAAAACCCGCTTGCAAGGCCGGTGGAGCCCTATCTGTTTCCGCCGATCGACCTGCTCAAAAACGGGAAGGCGGCGGTCAGCGGGGATACGCGCCAAAAGGACGAGGAGGGCGCCTCCAAGCTGATCGGCACGCTGCGCAGCTTCGGCGTGCAGGCCAAGGTGCTCAATGTGACGCACGGCCCGGCGATCACGCGCTATGAGCTGCAGCCGGCGCCGGGCGTGAAGGTTTCGCGCATTCTGGGGCTGGTGGACGATATCGCGCTCAACATGGCCTCCGCGGGCGTGCGCATCGAAGCGCCGATCCCCGGCAAGCCGGCCGTCGGCATCGAGATCCCGAACGAATCCATCTCTACCGTCGCGCTGCGCGACGTGCTGGAGAGCGACGAGGCGCGAAGGCACCCGTCGCCGCTCGCGTGCGCGTTGGGCAAGGACATCGCCGGGCGCAACATCATCGCAGACCTGGCGAAGATGCCGCACGTGCTGATCGCAGGCGCGACGGGCTCCGGCAAGTCGGTATGCATCAACACGATCATCAATTCGATCATCTACCGGGCGACGCCCGAGCAGGTGCGCCTCATCCTGATCGACCCCAAGGTCGTCGAGCTTTCCGTCTACAACGGCATCCCGCACCTGCTCGTGCCGGTGGTGACCGACCCGAAAAAGGCCTCCGGCGCGCTGTCGTGGGCCGTGATGGAGATGGACCAGCGCTACAAGCGCTTTGCCGGGCAGGGCGTGCGCGATATCCGCGGTTATAACGCGTCGCTGACGCCCGAAGAGGAGCGCATGCCGCAAATCGTCGTCATCATCGACGAGCTGGCCGACCTCATGATGGTCGCCCCCGGAGAGGTGGAGGAATCCATCTGCCGCCTGGCGCAGCTCGCGCGCGCGGCGGGCATTCACCTGGTCATCGCGACGCAGCGCCCGTCCGTCAACGTCATCACGGGCGTCATCAAGGCCAATATCCCCTCGCGCATCGCTTTTGCGGTTTCCTCACAGGTGGACAGCCGCACCATTTTGGACAGCGCAGGCGCGGAAAAGCTGCTGGGCAAGGGCGATATGCTCTTCGCGCCGCAGGGAACCAACAAGCCGCTGCGCGTACAGGGCTGCTTTGTCTCGGATGAGGAGGTATCCCGCGTCGTGGGGTACGTAAAGCAGCGCTTTGCCGCCGAGTACAACGAGGACGTCATCGAGCACCTGAACAACACGGAGGATGCGCCGCAGGGCGAGCCCAAGGAGACGGAAGAGACCGTCGACGAGCTGCTGGAGCAGGCGATCGAGCTGGCGGTCGAGGCGGGACAGGCGTCGATCAGCATGCTGCAACGACGGCTTCGCGTAGGCTACGCGCGCGCCGGTCGCCTGATAGACGAGATGGCCAGGCGCGGCATCGTGGCGCAGGCCGAGGGCGCAAAGCCCCGCGCCGTGCTCATGACGCGGGAAGAATTCAGAAAACTGCAGGAATGAAACGGTTTTCCATGGCAAATAATGCTTGAGCATACATAGGAGGGACTTTCCCATGGCAGAAGGACTGAACGGTTGGAAGCGCACCTGCATGTGCGGCGACGTCTCCGCGGACATGATCGGTCAGGAAGTGACCCTGATGGGCTGGGTGCAGCGCTCGCGCAACCTGGGCAGCCTAATCTTTACCGATCTGCGCGATCGCGCGGGCATCGTGCAGGCGGTCTTTGACGGCGAGGACGGCGGCGAAGCCTTTTCGACCGGCAAATCGCTCGCGCGCGAATACGTGCTGGCGGTGCGCGGCACCGTGCGCGCACGGGGGGACGGCGCCGTAAACGAAAAGATGAAGACCGGGCGCGTCGAAGTGCTCGTGCGCGAGGCCAAGCTGCTCAATAAGTCCGAAACGCCCCCGATTTACATCGAGGACGACGCGGCGGAGGCGGAAAACGTCCGCCTGAAATACCGCTACCTCGATCTGCGGCGCCCCGTGCTGCAAAAGACGCTCGCCTTGCGCAGCCAGGTGCTGTCCGTCATCCGCCGCCATATGGAAGGCGAGGGCTTCCTCGAGGTGGAGACGCCGATTCTGACCAAGTCCACGCCGGAAGGCGCGCGCGACTACCTCGTGCCCAGCCGCGTGCATCCCGGTGAATTCTACGCGCTGCCGCAGTCGCCCCAGATTTATAAGCAGCTGTTGATGCTCGCGGGCTATGACCGCTATTTCCAGGTCGCCCGTTGCTTCCGAGACGAGGACCTGCGGGCCGACCGGCAGCCGGAGTTTACGCAGGTCGACCTGGAGATGTCCTTCGTCGAGCCGGAGGATATTCAGCGCGTGGTCGAGGGCGCGTTTGCCGACGTGTTCCAAGGCGTCAAGGGATTGCCGCTACAGCTGCCGCTTGCGCGCGTCACCTGGCGCGACGCGATGGACATGTACGGCTCCGACAAGCCCGACACGCGCTTTGAGATGAAGATTCAGTGCGTAGACGAGGTGGCGAAGGACTGCGGTTTCAAGGTGTTTGAGGACGCTGTGCGCGAGGGTCGCACGGTGCGCGCCATGCGGGCGGAGGGCGCTTCGAAGCTCTCGCGCAAGGAGATCGACGCCCTGGGCGAGTTTGTGAAGACCTATCACGTCAAGGGCCTCGCCTGGGCGACGCTGGGCGAAGACGGATCGGTGCGCAGCTCGTTTGCCAAGTTCATGAAGCCCGAGGCCATGCAGGCGCTCATCGAGGCGCTGGGCGCAAAGAGCGGCGACGCGCTTTTCCTCATCGCGGACAAAAAGTACGTCGCGCTCACGGCGATGGGCCAGCTGCGCCTGCGGCTGGGGCATGAGCTGGGGCTCATCGATCCAAACCGCTACGATTTGCTTTGGATCACGGAGTTCCCCCTGCTGGAGTGGAGCGAGGAGGATGGGCGCTTTGTCGCCCAGCATCATCCCTTCACCAGCCCCATGGACGAGGATTTCGACCTCATGGAGAGCGATCCGGGCGCGGTGCGCGCGAAAGCGTACGACCTGGTGCTCAACGGCATCGAGATGGGGTCCGGATCGATCCGCATTCACGCGAGCGATTTGCAGGAGCGCATGTTCAAGCTGCTCGGCTTTACGCACGAGCAGGCGTGGGAGCGCTTTGGCTTCCTGCTGGAGGCTTTTCAGTACGGCACGCCGCCGCACGGCGGCTTTGCCTTTGGCGTGGATCGCCTGATCATGCAGATCACGGGCAGCGACAGCCTACGGGACGTCATCGCCTTCCCGAAGGTGCAGAACGCCTCGTGCCTGATGATGCAGACGCCCTCGCGCGTAGCGCAGGATCAGCTCGATATGCTGCGCATCAAGACCTGTACGGACGGGATGGAGGAATGAGCTTTGCGCAAGACGGGGACGGTCGTCGCCAAAAACGAAGAGATGATCGACATTCAGTTTGAGCGGCCGGAGGCCTGCGCCAAGTGCGGGGCCTGCGGCGAGGGGCGCGCGCAGTGCACGACGCTTACGCTTAGGGCGCAGGCGAATGTCGGCGATGAGGTCGTGGTCGAAATCCCGGAAGGCCGCGTGGCGCAGGCGTCGATGCTCGCCTATATCGTGCCGCTTCTCTTTTTCATCGCCGGGCTGCTGCTCGCCGGGCCCGTGCGCTCGGCGCTCGGCCTGGCGATTCCGGCGGATCTTTTTACCGTCTTGCTGGGCCTTATCGGCATCGGCTTGGCGCTTGCCGTATTGCGGGCGCTCGAGCCGCATATGAAGAAGAAGGGCACGTGGCAGCCCCGCGTGATCGCCGTGCGGCCGCGTGAACAATAGGGCGGTTGACGCGCAAATATTCGAGGAGGAATCTATATGAATGCCTATGTAAAGGAACTGACGGAGCAGAATTTTGAGTCGGTGGCGATGGGCTCGGCGCTGCCGGTGCTGGTGGATTTCTGGGCGCCGTGGTGCGGGCCGTGCCGCATGGTCGCCCCGCATATCGACGCCGTGGCCGAGGAGACGCAGGGCAGGGCGGTCGTGGGCAAGGTCAACGTAGACGACAGCGGCGCGCTCGCGCAGAAGTTTGGCGTGATGAGCATTCCCACGCTGGTCGTCATTCACAACGGGCAGATGGTGCAGCGCGCCGTCGGCGCGCGCGGCAAGGAAGACATCTTAAAGCTGCTGGAGCCTTACATGGCTTAAGTTGGACGTTATTTACAAATCCAGGTATACGCTTTGTCGAAAAAGCACATGCCCGGATTTGTATTTTTTTTTGTACAGGAAGCGAAATGTGTGCTATAATAACCTTGTATATATGTGGCAGGACGGCGGCAGCCTGCATAAATCCATACAAAAAGCACATGCCGGCATTGAGAGACATGCGGATTGTGCTTGAAGTAGACGATACATACCCCCAATGGGCAGACACATGGCGTGTTGAAAGGAGGAAAACGTGGCAGAACTACCCTCGAAACTTCGCATCATACCCCTGGGCGGGGTAGACGAGATCGGCAAGAACATCACGGTTTTCGAGTATGAGGACGACATCATCGTGGTGGATTGCGGCTCGATCTTTCCCAAAGAGGACATGCTGGGCATCGATCTGGTCATCCCGGACGTGACCTATCTGGTTCGAAATAGGGACCGTGTCCGCGGCTTGCTGATCACGCATGCGCATGAAGACCATATCGGCGCCATCCCGTACGTCATGCGACAGGTACCGATGCCGATTTACGGCACGAAGCTCACGCTGGCGCTGGTCGAAAACAAGCTGCGCGAGCATCGCCTGAGCGGCATCCCGATGCAGGTCATCGCACCGAAGGATACGGTGCAATTGGGTCATTTTACGGTGCAATTCATCAAGGTGAGCCATTCTATCGCCGGCGCGGTCGCGATGGCGATCACAACTCCCGCGGGAACGGTCATCGTCACGGGCGACTTTAAGGTGGATTATACGCCCATCGACGGGGTGGTGACCGATTTGAACACGCTGGCTTCCTGGGGCAGCAGAGGCGTGCTCGCGATGCTTTGCGATTCCACGAACGTCGAGCGTCCGGGGTACACGATGTCCGAAAGGAAGATCGGCGAGACGTTCAATTCCTACTTCCGCGATGCGATGGGGCGTATCATCATCGCGATGTTCGCCTCCAACATCCATCGCATCCAGCAAGTGGTAGACTTATGCGTGCGATATAAGCGCCGCATCTGTTTTATCGGCCGCAGCATGGTGAATAATATGAAGGTCGCCATGTCTCTGGGCGAATTGAAGATTCCCGCCGGATGCTCCATCGACGTCGACGAGCTCGACCAATACCCGGACAACGAGATCGTCGTGCTCACCACCGGCAGCCAGGGCGAGCCCATGGCGGGCCTGACGCGCATGGCCTACAGCGAGCACCGCAAGCTGCAGGTCCGTTCGACAGATCTGGTCATCCTCTCGGCGACGCCGATTCCGGGCAACGAGGTGCTCGTATCGCGCGTGATCAACCAGCTCTATCGCTGTGGCGCCCAGGTGGTGTACAAGGCGATCGCGGACGTGCACGTCTCGGGCCACGCCTGCCAGGAGGAGCTCAAGCTCATCCACACGCTGGTGCATCCGAAGGTCTTTATACCGGTGCACGGCGAATACCGCATGCTCTGCCAGCACGCGAAGCTGGCGGAAGCGATGGGGATGGATCCGCAGAACATCATCATACCGGAGCTCGGACAGATCATCGAGCTAGGCGCAAACGGCGTTCACATCGCCGGGGCGGTGCCGACGGGCGCCATCATGGTGGACGGCTTGGGCATCGGGGACGTAGGGAACGTCGTGCTGCGCGACCGTAAGCACCTTGCACAGGACGGGCTCATCATCATCGTCGTCGGCGTAGACCGCGAAACGGGCCTGATCTCCTCCGGACCGGAAATCATCTCCCGCGGGTTCGTATACGTGCGCGAAAACGAAGAGTTGATCGCCGGCGTCAAACAGGTGGTTGTAAACGTCCTGTCGCAGTACAGGGTGATCGACGCATCCGATTGGACGCCGATCAAGAACCGCATCAAAGACGATCTGCACCGTTACCTGTTCGAATGCATCAAGCGAAACCCGATGATCCTGCCGATCATCATGGATACGTAAAGCGGCGCTTGGGAAAAGAAACAAATGTTATGAAAGCGTGCAACGCAGGGGATGCGTTGCACGTCTATATTGAGGGAGCGGAATAAGCCGTGAATATTTACGATACCGCAAACCGCCTGGCCGGCGAAATTAAAAACAGCGATGAATGCAAGGTGCTTGCCCGTTTGCGCGAGGCGGCCTATGCAGACGAAACAAACCGCGCGCTGCTCGGCGAGTACAAAAAGCTGCAGCTACAGCTGCAGATGAGCATGACCGGCGCGGCCGGTAAGATGCCTGACGACGAAATGAAGCGGTTTCAGCAGTTGGCGACGCTGCTTTATATGAACCAGGACGTTCAAGCCTATCTGATGGCGGAAATGCAGATGCAAAAGACGCTGGCCGATGTGTTTAAAATTTTAACGGATGCCGCAGGGCTTTCTTTGGAGCTGCCTGAAGGCGTCTGACCGACTGGAGGCTGACACCTTTTGTCAAGGAAACAGAAAAAGACGCCGCGCGATTACGACCATAAGACGCTGCACGAGGAGCGGTCCTATGGGCTTTTCTGGTATGACTGGCTGTGGGGCGCCCTGCGCCCGCTGATCGTCTTTACGGCATCGCTCGCCATCGTCTGCGGCATCATCATGACGGGATGGAATTTTGTGACGGAGCGCTTTATCGGCCCGGTAAACGCCGGGGATGAGACGCCGGTCACGTTCACCGTGGCGTCGGGCAGCTCGCTTTCGCGCGTATCGCGCGAGCTGGAAGAGGCCGACCTGATCCATAACCGTACCGTGTTTAAGTATGTGACGGACTTTATGGGCAAGGGGCAGCGCATTCAGTCCGGCGAGTACGTGCTTTCCAAGTCGATGGACATGATGCAGATCATGAACCAATTGACATTGGGCGACGGCAAGCCGAACACGGCCCGCATCACGATCATCCCCGGCTGGACGATCGAGGATATCGCCGCGCAGCTATACAAGGACGGCATGATCAAGAGCGAGGAAGAATTCCTGGCGCTGTGCCGTACGGGCGAGGCGTATAAGGATTATTACTACATCGCGGAGATCTTGAACGCTGCGAACGTAGGCCAGCGAAAATACGTGCTGGAAGGGTATTTATCCCCCAATACGTACGAAATCTATACGTCCTCTACGGCGGACGACATCATCAAGAAGCTAATCGCCCAGACGGAGGCAGCCTATCCGGCCTCCTATCACGAGCGCGCCGAGGAATTGGGCTTTACGATGGATCAGGTGATCACGCTCGCATCCATGATCGAAAAAGAGGCGAAGACGGCGGAATTCGCCAAGGTTTCAGCCGTGTTCCACAATCGTCTGGCGAAAAACATGACGATGGGGTCGGACGTCACGATCAAGTACTACCTCAATTCCAAGAAGATGGCGCTCAGCGACGAGGAGCTGAACGTGAATACGGGCTACAATACCTATCAGAACAAGGGATTGCCTGTGGGACCGATCTGCAACCCCTCGAGCGACGCGATCGTGGCCGCGCTGTACCCGGACGAGCAATACCGCCAGCAGGGTTATCTGTACTTCTGCAGCAAGGACCCCGATTCCGGCGAGCTGCACTTCTCCAAGACGCTGGAGGAACACAATGCGGCGGTATCCATGTATCGGCCGCTTTGGATCGAATACGATAAGAGCAGGGGCATTGAATAAGCCATGATACTTCCGGAGCTTTTGGCGCCGGCGGGCGGCATGCGGCAGTTGCTGGCGGCCGTCCGCTTTGGCGCGGACGCCGTGTATGTCGGCATGAAAAACTACGGCCTGCGCGCCTATGCGGGCAATTTTGACGACGACGAACTCAAGGAAGCCATACGAATCGTACACGGGGCGGGCAAGCGTCTGTACGTAACGATGAACATCTTCGCCTACGACGAGGACATCCCCGGCATGATCGATGCGGCCAAACGGGCGCAGCGCCTGGGCGTGGATGCGGCGATCGTCTCCGACATCGGGGTCATATCCCTCTTGAACGAGCAGGCGCCCGGTCTCGCGCTGCACGTCAGCACCCAGGCCAACACGGTCAACAGCCGCACGGCGGGGCTCTATGGCCAAATGGGCGCCCGGCGCGTGATTCTCGCGCGCGAGCTCTCGCTTGAGCAGATTCGGGTCATTCGACAAAGCGTGCCGCCCGAGCTGGAGCTGGAGGCATTTGTGCACGGCGCGGTCTGTATGAGCTATTCCGGCCGGTGTGTGTTGAGCAATCACCTCACCGGGCGGGACGCCAACCAGGGCAGCTGCGCGCAACCCTGCCGTTGGCGTTATGCACTGACCGAGCAGACGCGGCCGGGGGAATACTTGCCCATCCTAGAGGATGCGCGGGGGACGTACATCCTCAGCGCGCACGATCTTTGCATGATCGAGCATATTCCGGCGCTCGTCGAGAGCGGAATTGCGAGCTTGAAGATCGAGGGGCGCATGAAGACGGAGTATTATGTGGCTACGGTCGTCGGCGCATACCGGCGTGCGCTCGACGCTTATGCGCGCTGTGCGCAGGCGTACGAGCAGATGCTTCCGGCGCTCGTTGAGGAGCTGGGCAAGGCCAGCCACAGGCCGTCCGACACGGGATTTTACTTTGGACGCCCGGATCAATGCGCGGGCGCGAAAGGGTTTCTGCAGACCCGCGAATTCACCGCGTCGGTGCTCGAGCGCCTGCCTACGGGCGAGCTGCTGCTCGAGGTCAAAAACCGCTTTTTCAAAGGCGACAAGCTGGAGGCGATGACGCCGGGCGGCATCATCCCCCTGACCGTAGGCGATATCGTGATGGAAGACACGGGGGAACGGGTGTCCGTCGTGGGCCACCCCAAGGCCCGCGTGCGCATCGAGGCGCCCACGGGCATCGAGGCGGGCGACCTGCTGCGCGGAGTGTGCCGCAACCACGCGCGGCTGAGTTAACCGCGCGTTATTGCGGCATCGGCCTTTGAAAGCTATCGCACAGCGTCTCAAGCGCCCGCTTTTCGATACGGCTGACGTAGGAGCGCGAGATCCCCAGCACGCGCGCAACATCCTTTTGCGAGTGCGCGACGCCGTCCGTGAGGCCATAGCGAAGCTCGAGCACGATCCGTTCGCGCTCGGGCAATTGCGTGCGGATCAGGCGCGCGACCTTGCTGATCGAAAGCCTGCGGTCCACCTCGTCCGGCACGGCGTTTTCGTCCGTGCCGAGCACGTCGGTCAGCGTGATTTCGTTTCCCTCGCCGTCGGTCCCGATCGGTTCGGAGAGGGAAACGTCCCCCTTTCTTTTCTGGCTCGCCCGCAGGACCATCAGCACTTCGTTTTCGATGCAGCGGGCGCAATAAGTCGACAATTGCGTTCCCGTGCCGGTCTTGAACGTGGAGACGCCTTTGATAAGCCCGATCGTACCGATGGAGATCAGGTCGTCCGCGTCGTAGCCCGGGACGGTATATTTGCGTGCAATGTGCGCCACCAGCCGCATGTTGTGTTCGATGAGCTCGTTCTTTGCCTGCGCGTCCCCGGCCTGCATGCGCGCGATGCAGCGCGCTTCCTCTTTTCCGCTGAGCGGTTTTTGAAAGGCCGACCTGCCCGAGACGTAAGCGAGAAAAAAAAGAGCATCCTTGACGAGCCATAAAAGCGCAGATGTCAGCATGTTTCATCCCTCCGCGGGAAACGTATGCGGCATCTGCGCGAAAACTGTCTGTCCTCAAATGCACAATCGTACAAGACGGCGCGCGGGACAATGCGCTACAATTCATACAAGAACGGAGGTATGCGCATGGCGGCCATCGAGGCGGTGGAGATCAACGGCAGGGTCATTCCCCTGAAGCGGCATTTTCACAGCTATTACGTCATCGGGCTGGTGCTGCAGGGCAGGCGTACGCTCTTTACGAACGGGAAGCAATACCCCGTGGCGGCGGGCGACATGATGCTGCTCAATCCCTGCCAGGTGCATGCGTGCGTATCTGAATCGAGCGAGCCGTTTCTATATCGCGCTTTTCACGTCCAACGGGAAGAAATGGAGGCCCTGACAGGGCCTTTCTATCGCTATGAGGAGCCCATCTGGCACGGATCTATGATGGACGCAGCCTTTCTCGCGGCCTACGAGAATGCGGGGCTGCGCGCCGCGTTTATACAGCGTGTGGGCCAAGCGCGCATGCGCAGCGCGCCGCCCGCAGAGGCAGACACGCGCTTTGACGAGGCCTGTGCCTACTTGAGGGCGCATTTCCGGCGCGGGGTGACGGTCGCGGAGCTTTGCGAAGTTTGCCATTGCAGCCGTTCGCATCTTTTGCATTCCTTTACGCGCGAGCTGGGCATACCGCCGGGCGCATACCAGGAGGCGCTGCGGGTAGAATGCGCGCAGGAAGGCCTTAGGCGGGGCCTGAGGCCGATGGAGGCCGGTATCGAGGCGGGGTTTTGCGATCAAAGCCACTTCACCCGCTTTTTTAAACGCTTTACGGGCTTGACGCCCGGCTATTACCAACGCATGATCGGAGATATACACGCATGAAGATTTCACAGCGCGCAGGGCATCTGCTGGCCGCGATGACGGTGATCGTATGGGGCACGACGTTCATTTCGACCAAGGTGCTGCTGCGCACATTCGAGCCTTTTGAGATCCTTTTTATCCGGTTTTTACTGGGATACGGCGCGCTGTGGGCTGCATGTCCGCACGCCCTGCGTACGCGCTCCTGGCGCGAGGAGGTCCAGATGATGGCGGCGGGCCTGTGCGGCGTGACGCTGTACTTCCTGCTGGAGAACGTGGCGCTGCAATACACGTACGCCTCCAACGTCAGCGTCATCCTGGCGGTTGCGCCATTTTTCACGGCGTTTCTTTCGTCCGCCGTCTTGAAGACGGAACGGCTGAGCGGGTGGTTCTTCGCAGGCTTCTTGGTTTCGATGGCCGGCATCGCCTGCATCAGCTTTGCGGGAAGCGCGCTTGCCCTAAACCCGCTGGGCGACCTGCTGGCCTTGCTCGCGGCGATCGTATGGGCGGCATACTCCATATTGACTCGTCGCATCGCCGATATGGGCTATGGAACGCTCAAGACCACGAGACGCATCTTCTTTTGGGGGCTGCTTTTCATGCTTCCCAAATTCCCGGCGCTGATCATGGGCTTTGCGGCGCCGCGGACGCTGGACGCGGCCTGCATTTTTAACCTGCTTTACCTGGGGCTCGTGGCCTCTGCTTTGTGCTTTGCGACATGGGGAAGCGCCGTGCGGACCATCGGCGCGGTCAAGACGTCCGTGTATATCTACCTCGTGCCCGTGGTGACGCTCGTCGCTTCGGCGCTCATCTTAAAAGAGCAGATGACGGCGTTGTCCGTCATGGGGGTGTTGCTTACGCTCATCGGTCTTATTTTCTCTCAGCATAGAAGGAAAATTTGAATTTTTTATGCCGCCAAAGGGGTTTGGCGGTTTTTTCTGCGTAAAAACGCGCGCATTTTTGCACAATGAGGGGGCAAGGCTGCGACAAAGAACTTGAATCATTGCGTTTTTTATGCTAAAATATTGTGCGCATATGAGCGCGGCGCACGCCGCGTTCTTCGTCGGAAGGAAGGGTCTTTATGAACGAACGTTGCGCGGCGCTCGCGCGCCGCCTGCCTGCGGGCGCGCAGGCGGCGATGATCAGCAGTGCACCGGGCATTCGCTATGTGAGCGGCTATACGGGGGAGGGGATCGCCCTCGTCGCCGGGAATTTGGCCGCGATCGTGACCGATTTTCGTTATACCGAGCAGGCGCAGCGCCAAGCGCCGGACTTTCGCATCCTGGAGATTTCGTCTGGCGAGGCGCATGAAGCCGTAGCTTATCGCCTCTTGAAGGAATGCGGCGCCGCGTGCCTGGCGATAGAGGAAGACGTGTTGACCGTTGCGCAGTATAAAAAGCTGAAGGACGTCATGCCGGGGATGACGCTCGTATCCTTGGACGGCGCGGTGCAGCGTCTGCGCCAGGTAAAGGACGCGAGCGAGATTCAATCGCTTGCGGCGGCGAACCAGCTGACGAGCGATTGCTTTGACCACATGTGCGCCTTGATCCGTGAAGGGATGACCGAGCGTGAAATCGCGCTTGAAATCGACTATTGGATGATGCGTAACGGATCCGAGGGCGTATCCTTCGATACCATCGTGGCATCCGGCCCGAACGGATCGCTGTGCCACGCGATTCCGTCGGACAGGCGCGTTCAAAAGGGCGATTTGATCACCATGGATTTCGGCGCGGTCATAGGCGGATATCATGCCGATATGACGCGCACGGTCGCGCTCGGGCAGATTTCGCCCGAGCTACGCCGGATGTACGACACCGTGCTGGCGGCGCAGCTCAGCGCCCTGAAGGCGATACGGCCCGGCGTGCTGTGCAGCGATGTGGATGCGGTGGCCAGAAGCTTGATCGACGAGGCCGGCTATGCAGGGCGCTTTGGGCACGGGCTGGGGCACAGCACGGGCCTTGAAATCCACGAGGAGCCGCGTTTTAGCCGACTGTGCGGCGAACGCGTACAGCCGGGCATGGTCATCACGGTGGAGCCGGGCGTCTACATCCCGGATGTCGGCGGGGTGCGCATCGAGGACAGCGTCGCGGTGACCGATACGGGCATTCGCATCCTAACTCCTGCGACAAAGGAACTGGTCACGCTCTAAGCGGGCTATTCACCTTTTTCTATAAACACCACGCGAAAAAGAATACGGAGGGATTTTACATGATTACGGCAGGAGATTTCCGAAAGGGTATTACGATTGAATGGGACGGCGGCGTATGGAACATCGTCGATTTCCAGCATGTGAAGCCAGGCAAGGGCGCGGCGTTCGTGCGCACGAAGATCAAAAACATCATGACGGGCGCGGTCGTCGAGCGTTCCTTTAACCCGACCGACAAAATGCCGCGGGCGATCATCGAGACCAAAGAAATGAGCTATGTGTACAACGACGGCGACCTGTACTACTTCATGGACAGCGAGACGTTCGAACAGATCCCGCTGACGCTGGATCAGGTAGAGGATGCGATCCGCTTTGTAAAGGAAGGCGAGAACGTCACGGTTCGCTTCTTCAAGGGCAAGGCGTTTTCCGTCGAAGCGCCGAATTTCGTGGTGCTGGAGATCACCCAGACCGAGCCGGGCTTTAAAGGCGACACCACCTCCAATACCTACAAGCCCGCGACCCTTGAGACAGGCTACACCCTGCAGGTGCCGCTGTTCATCAACATCGGCGATAAAATCCGCGTTGATACCCGCGTAGGCGAGTATATGGAGCGCGCGTAAACGTCCGCCGCCCCACGTCGGGCGGGAAGGAGGAAACAAGCATGAGCCAGATCACAGACCGAGCGGCCTATTTAAAGGGCTTGGCGGAGGGCATGAACATCAGCGCCGAATCGAACGAGGGCAAGCTGCTGCTGGCCCTGATCGACGCCTACGGCCTGATGGCCGCGAAGATCGAGCAGGCGGAAGAAGCGCATAAAGAGCTGGAGGAATACGTCGAGGACATCGACGAGGACCTGACGGAGATGGAAAACGCGCTCTTTGGCGACGAGGACGACGAGGACGGCTGTTCGTGCGGTCATCATCACTTCGACGACGAGGATGACGAAGACGATGATGATGAAGACGACGAGGATGAAGACGAGGACGACGGCTTAATCGAATACGACTGCCCGAACTGCGGGACGAGCATCTACTTTGACGAGACGGCCTTTGACCTGGAGGAGGAGCACCTGTGCCCCAACTGCGGAAAGCCCGTCTTCGGCGAAGTACCGCCCACAGATGAAGACCCCTCGGACGACGAGTAAAAAACCGGCTGCGCAGGGAAATCAAAGGGATGATTTCCCTGCCTTTTTTCGTCTGGTATAGGGAGCGCTCTTTTTATTGCGGTTACGGGGGGCGCATGATATAATGATTACAAATGTGTACATGGAAGGGTGAGTTTCTTTCTTATGGCCAGACGTTTGGTGTCTCTTTTTCTGGCGCTGTTGCTTGCACTGCCGGCTATGGCGCTGGCGGAAGAGGAGGTGGAAATCCTCTATACGGGCGTCGTCACGAAGAACATGACCGTCCGAAAGACAAAGTCCACGTCCGCCAAAAAGCTGGAAAGCGTGGAAAAGGACGAGACGGTCGATATCCTTGAATTGGGCGACCAATGGTTTAAGGTCGTCAAAAACGGCGCGGTCGGTTATATCCTCGCGCGCAACGTCGTCAAGATTCAGGCGGCCCAAGAGGGCGTAGAGGTTCCGCTCAAGTATTTTTACGAGGAATTTATAGAGGTTTACACCGCCAAGGCGAAGCGGGACCTGTCCGTGCGCCAGGCGCCGGCCAAGGAAGCCAAAATGGTCGCCACCGTCTATGAGGACGAGGAGATCATCGTCAGCAGCGTTGGCGATACGTGGTCGCATATCAAAAAAGGGAATAAGACGGGCTATGTGCTCAGCGAGTACCTCTTCCGCTTCCGCGCGATCGATCCGTATTTGGGGATGATCCCCGGGGCGGTCTGGTACCCCTATGCGGCGACGGCCATGGGCGACGTGACCATACGGAACGCCGAGGACCCGAGCCAGGCCTTTATGACGATCCCGGAGGGATCCGTCGTCTGCGTGCTGGAACCGGACGACAAGGGAAACCTGCTTTTGCCCTATTTGCGGACGACGGGCATGATCGAGGGCGGCGCGCGCGTTTCGCTCGAGGCCGTGAAGACATGGGATGCGGCGCAGCCGGGGGATTTGATCGGCGCCTTCGCCACCTTCTTTGAGCCCGAAGATCAGAGCGAGCTGGGGGTCGGGCGCGTGCATAACATGCGCGAGGGCGTGGAACGCCTGCAGGACGTCGTCATCAAGGAAGGGGAAAACTTCTCCTTTAACGACTACTGCGCGCCGTACAGCGCGCGGAACGGCTATGAACTGGGCCCCATCATCAACTACGTCAGCTCCAAGAAGACGGGGTATGGCGGCGGCATCTGCCAGGTATCGACGACGCTGTACAACGTGCTGTTACAAATCCCGGTCAAGATCGTCAAGGAGCAACCGCACAGTTCCTACGGCATCGACTATGCGCCGATCGATTTTGACGCGGCGGTCGGCCAGGGCAACATCGACCTACGCTTTCAGAACATGCTGCCTTACGACATCCGCCTTTCGCTCAAGCTGACGGAGGGCGTCGTGACGGTGCTGATCTATCGGGCGGACGCATGAGGAAAAGGATGAGACGAAGATTCATCGCGCTTTTACTGGCGCTCATTCTGGCGCCGGGAGCCCTTGCCGCACAGGAGATAGAGGAGGCGCCCTATACCGGCGTCATCGGCAAGGACCTCAACGTATACGCGCGCGGCAGCGAGGAGGCGACGGTGCTCGGGCGCGTAGAGGCCGGGACGATCGTGGACGTGTATGAAAAAATGCGCACGTTTACAAAGATCGACTTTGAGGGCCAGGTAGGCTACGTGCTCACCAAATTCACAGAGCGCGTGCAGCGCAAGAACCCGTTTGACGGCCCGATGCCGGGCACGTCCGCCTACGTCGCGGTCGGGCGCGTCACGAGGGACATCAGCTTTAAACCGGAGGAGTACCGATACGCGATCTCGATCAGCGAGGGCGCCTATATGGCGGTGAAGTCGATCCGGGAGGGGCGCGCCTATTTTGAATACCGCCGCGAGGAGGACGACATGTCCGTACGCGCGGACGCGCTGGATCTCACCTATTTCGTGCCCTGGCAGGAGGCGCAGCCCGGCGACCTGCTCTATGCCTTTACGACCTACTATTCGACAGGCCGGTCGGAAAAGAACGTGGGGCGCATGTATAACATCGACATGGCGGCCGACATGCTGACGAACATCGTCGTCGAGCCGGACGCGATATTCTCCTTTAACGCCATCTGCGGCCCCTACGAGAAAGAGACGGGCTACAAGCTGGCCCCCATCCTCTCCGGCGATAGCAGCGTCGGCTACGGCGGCGGCACGTGTCAGGTATGCACGACGGTCTACAACATCGTTTTGCGCATCCCCACTTTTATCGAGGAAATGCATTGGCACGGACAGGGCGGCGTCAAGTACATCCCCGCCGGGTTTGACGCCACGGTGGGCAGCCGTTCGGACATGCGCTTTCGCAACATCCTGCCCTATGCGCTCCGCCTGGAATTTGAGGCCAAGGACGGCGTCATGACGGCCTTTATGTATCGAAATGAGGAATGATATGCACGCGCTCATCACCAACGACGACGGCATCGCGGCGATCGGCATCCAAAGCTTGGCCGGCGCCTTTATCCAGGCGGGGCACCGCGTATCCATCGCTGCCCCCGACACGCAGCGCAGCGCGGCCGGGCACAGCATCACGCTCTTCAGGCCTTTGATGGCCAAAGAAACGGATTGGCCCGGCGCCAGGGCCTGGGCGATCGACGGGACGCCCGCCGACTGCGTAAAGCTCGCGCTGGACAAGCTTTCAGGCCCGGTCGACGTAGTCGTCTCCGGCATCAACGACGGTCACAACATCGGTACGGACGTCCACTACAGCGGGACGGTCTCCGCCGCGATGGAAGGGGCTTTTGCCGGATTTCCTGCAATCGCGGTCTCGGTTCCGTTTCGGCGGCCGGACCTTTGCCCTTTGGCGGCCAAGACGGCGTTGAAAGCTGCAGAAAAGATTTATGCAAAGCCCCTTGCGCAGCCCTTTACCCTGAACATCAACCTGCCGGACGTGCCCCCCGAGGAAATCGCGGGAGAACGCGCGGCGGATTTGGCGCGCCTGCGCTACGACGACGGCTATCTGGAGCAGGAGAACGAGCGCGTTGGCAAGTATTACTGGCTGATCGGCGGCATGGCCGCGGAGCAGGAGGAGGGGGACGCCGATGTTTGCCTGCTCAAGAAAGGCTATATCACCTATACGGCGCTGGGATATAACTGGGCGCTGCCTGCGGAAACGGCGCGTTTTTTGCAGGAATAAGTCGCATATGCTTGCAAATCACCTGTAAATTTGATAAAATGGCAGCGGCAACGAAGTTTGCGGTATGAGGTGATGGAAATGCAGGATATGCAGGATTTGATCCGCCGTTTGAATCAATCTGGCAAGCGCCTGAGCAAGGGGCATCGCCGGATTGCGGAATATATCGTCGAACATTATGATAAGGCCGTCTTTATGACGGCATCCCGTCTGGGCGACAAGGTCGGCGTGAGCGAGTCGACGGTCGTCCGTTTTGCGTCTGCGCTGGGATACGAGGGCTATCCGCAGCTGCAGCGGGCGCTGCAGGAGCTCGTCCGCCACAGGCTGACGGCGGTGCAGCGCTTTGAGATGGCGTCGGATATCGACCAATCGGAGGTGCTGCGCACCGTTCTGCGCGCAGACATGCAAAACATCCGCACGACGATCGAGGACATCGATACGGTAGCCTTCGACGACGTCGTCGACCGGATTTTGAATGCGCGCAATATCTACGTCATGGGCGTGCGCTCCGCGGCGCCGCTCGCGCAGTTTTTGGGCTATTACCTGAACTTCATATTCGACAATGTCCGGATCGTCGGCGAGAGCGCCGTCGACGTCTTTGAACAGATTTCGCGCGTCAATGAGGAGGACATGCTCATCGGCATCAGCTTCCCGCGTTATTCGACGCGCACGCTGGAGGCGATGACGTTTGCCAAGGCGCGCGGCGCGCAGGTGGTCGCGCTGACGGACGGCCCGATGTCGCCCCTGCACGCCGCTTCGACCATCTGCCTGACCGCGCGCACGGACATGGCCTCGTTCGTCGACTCGCTGGCCGCGCCGCTGTCGGTCATCAACGCGCTGGTGGTCGCCGTGGGCCTTCGCCGGCGCGACGACCTATCGGAGCATTTCCGTTTGATGGAAGGAATATGGGATGAATACCGTGTCTACCTCGGAAAAGACCGTGCATGATCTCGCCGTCGTCGGCGGGGGCCCTGCCGGCATGCTGGCCGCGCTGACGGCCGCGCGCGAGGGCGCGCGCGTGCTCCTGCTGGAGCGCAACGAAAAGCTGGGCAAAAAGCTCTATATCACCGGGAAGGGCCGATGTAACGTCACCAATGTCGCGGATTTCGAGGAGTTTTTTGCGCAAGTGCCTCGAAATCCACGTTTTTTGAATGCGGCCGTTCGCGGCTTTAGCGCGCAGGATCTCATGGCGCTGCTGCAGGATCTGGGGGTGCCGTTGGACGTACAGCGCGGCGGGCGCGTATTCCCCAAATCAGAAAAGGCGAGCGACGTGACCCGCGCGCTCGAGAGCGCCCTCGCTCAAGCAGGCGTCAGGGTTCGGCTAAGCGCCCGTGTAGAGGCGCTCGAGCAGCAGGAGGACGCCGTCAGCGCCGTACTGCTAAAAGACGGGGAGCGCATCCCCGTACGCTGCGCGGTGATCGCCACGGGCGGCGTTTCCTACCCTTCCACCGGTTCGACGGGGGATGGATACCGCCTGGCCGAGGCCGCGGGGCATCGCCTCGTGCCGCCGCGGCCGGCGCTGGTCGGCATGGTGACGCAAGCGGACTGGCCGCGTGAACTCCAGGGGTTATCGCTCAAGAACGTACGCCTCAGCGCCAGATGCGGCAAAAAAAAGCTATACGACGAGCTGGGTGAGATGCTCTTTACGCATTTCGGCGTCTCCGGGCCGCTGGTGCTCGAACTGTCGAGCCACATGACGGACCTGGATCCGCAGGGCGTGCAGGTACGCCTCGATCTCAAGCCGGGCCTTACGCCCGAGCAGGTTGAACGGCGGCTGCAGCGCGACTTTGAGGCGATGCAGCGCAGGCAGATCGCGGGCGTGATGGGCGGCCTGCTGCCCCAGCGGATGGCGGCCCTATTTCCCGGTCTGTGCGGCATCGACCCGCAGCTGCCCGTGCACCAGGTGACGCGCGTGCAACGGCAGAAGATCGCACAGACGCTGAAGGCCCTGGCGCTGCCGATTGCCGGCATGCGCCCCGTAGAGGAGGCGATCGTCACGCGCGGCGGGGTGGACGTAAAGGAGGTCGTTCCGGGCACGATGGCGTCCAAGCGCGTATCAGGGCTGTACTTTGCGGGCGAGGTTCTGGATGTGGACGCGCATACAGGCGGGTTTAACCTGCAAATCGCCTTCTCGACGGGCGTGCTCGCCGGTCGGGCGGCGGCAAAGAGCATTCGGCTGTAGCGCCGGTCGGCGTTGCATACATATGAATTCATTTAGGAAGCGGGAGGAACGACATGCGGTACGATGTGGTCATCGTCGGCGGCGGCGTGATCGGTTGCGCGATCGCCAGGGAGCTTTCGCGCCTCGATGTGCGCGCGGCGCTCGTGGAGGCGACGGAGGACGTCGCCATGGGGTCTTCCAGGGCAAACAGCGCGATCGTCCATGCGGGATACGACTGTAAACCGGGGAGCGTCATGGCACGAATGAACGTTCGCGGCAATGCGATGTTCACCCAATGGTGCGAGGAGCTGGACGTCCCGCTCGGCAGGTGCGGGTCGCTCGTCGTGGGCTTCGACGAGCAGGACCGGCGTGAAATCGAGAAGCTGTACGATCAAGGCCTTCAAAACGGCGTCCCGGATATGGAAATCATTGACGGCGACGCGGCGCGGGCGCTGGAGCCTTCGCTCAGCGATCAGGTCAAATGCGCGCTGTATGCCCGCACTGGCGGCATTACCTGCCCGTATGAGCTGACGATCGCCTGCTTCGAAAATGCGAAAAAGAACGGCGTGACGTTTGAGATGGACGCCCCCGTTACGGCGATTGTGAAAAGGTCGGATGGCGGCTTCACCCTAACCTGCGGTGGAAAGACGATCGATGCGGACTACGTCGTCAACGCGGCGGGGCTCTTTTCCGACGACGTCGCACGGATGGCCGGCGACGACTCGTTCTCCATCTCCGCCCGCAAGGGAGAATACCTGCTTCTGGACCGGAACGCCTGTCACACCTACAAGGTCGTCTTTCAGACGCCCTCTCCGATGGGCAAGGGCGTGCTCGTCAGCCCCACGGTCGACGGCAACGTGTTTGCCGGTCCGACGGCGGTGGATCAGGCGGATAAGCGAGACACCGAGGTGACGCAGGAGGGCATCGAGACGCTGCGGCGTCTGGCGCTCAAATCCGTTCCGACGCTCGATTTTCGTTCCGTCATCACGTCGTTCGCCGGCGTGCGCGCCGTGCCGTCTACGGGCGACTTTATCATTCGCGCGAGCGAGGCCGCGCCCCATATGGTTCACGCGGCGGGTATCGCCTCGCCGGGACTCTCCAGCGCGCCCGCGATCGCGGAGGAGGTTGTGCGGCTGCTGGGGCAGCAGGGCCTGAAGGCCGCCCATAAACCGGATTTTGACCCGAGGCGGGCGCATATCGCCGCCTTTCGTAAGATGACGCGCGCCCAGCAGGCGCAGGCCGTCGCGAAAAACCCCTTGTACGGGCGGATCATCTGCCGGTGTGAGACGGTGACAGAGGCGGAAATCGTGGAGGCGATCCGCCGCGGCGCGCGCTCCGTCGACGGCGTCAAGCGCCGCACGCGCGCGGGCATGGGCCGATGCCAGGGCGGCTTCTGCTCCCCGCGCGTGATGGATATCCTCGCGCGCGAGTTAAACGTACCGATGGAAGAAATCACGAAGTTCGGCGGCGGCTCCAAGCTGGTCGTCGGCAAACTCAAGGAGGGGAAGCACGCATGAAGCGCAAGGTAGACGTAGTCGTCATCGGCGGCGGCCCGGCGGGGCTGGCGGCCGCGCTCAAAGCGCATGAAGCCGGCGTCGGCGTGCTCGTGCTCGAGCGTGACAAGGAGCCCGGCGGCATTTTGCAGCAGTGCATCCACAATGGGTTTGGCCTGCACTACTTTGGGGAAGAATTGACGGGCCCGGAATATGCGGGCCGGTTCATCGACCGGGCGAAGGAAGCGGGCATTGAGGTATTGACGGATACGATGGTGCTCGAGTTTACGAACGACCGCCGCGTACTCGCGGTGAGCGCCCAGGCGGGCCTGATCGAAATCGAGGCCGGCGCGGTCGTGCTGGCCATGGGCTGTCGGCAGCGCACGCGCGGCGCGCTGAGCATCCCCGGCGCGCGCCCGGCGGGCGTGTTCACCGCCGGGTGCGCGCAGCGGCTGACGAATATGGAGGGCTACATGCCCGGGCGGCAGGTTGTGATATTGGGCTCCGGCGATATCGGCCTGATCATGGCGCGCCGCATGACGTGGGAGGGCGCTAAGGTCATGGCGGTCTGCGAGCTGATGCCGTATTCCAGCGGCCTGAACCGCAACATCGTGCAGTGCCTGGTGGACAATGACATTCCGCTCAAATTCAACCACACGGTCGTGCGCATTCACGGCAAGGAGCGCGTCGAGGCGGTGACGATCAGCGAGGTGGACGAGCAGACCAAGCGGCCGATTCCGGGGACGGAAGAGACCATTCCCTGCGATACGCTGCTGCTCTCCGTCGGGCTGCTGCCCGAAAATGAGCTGACGATCGCGGCGGGCGTCGAGATGGACCGCATCACCGCAGGCGCAATCGTGGACGAGCGGCGGCAGACGAGCCTCCCGGGCGTGTTTGCCTGCGGCAACGTGCTGCACGTGCACGACCTTGTGGACAACGTCAGCAATGAAGCGGAGCTGGCGGGGAGCAGCGCCGCGCAGTTCGCCCAAAACCCGGCCCCCATCCGGGAAGCGCTGCGCGTCGTTGCGGAGGGCGGCGTGCGCTATACGGTGCCGCAAAGGCTATCCGCCGCGGCCAACGGCAAGGTAGACCTGTATTTCCGCGTCGGCGCGGTCTATAAAGGCGCGACGCTCTTGGTGCGCAGCGGCGAAAAGGAACTGCTCCGGCGGAAAAAGCCGATCATGACGCCGGGCGAAATGGAAAAGGTGACGGTCGACGTCACCGGTCTGACAGACGACGTACACCTGACGATCGTGGAGGGGTAAAGCGATGACAAAGGAAATGATCTGCATCTCATGCCCGATAGGCTGCCAATTGAAGGTGACGCAGGAGGGCGATCAGGTGGTCGTCACGGGCAACACCTGCAAGCGCGGCGAGACCTACGGCCGCCAGGAGATGACCTGCCCGATGCGCGTCGTCACCTCCCTCGTGCGCCTTACGGGCGGCGTGCGGCCGGTTTGCTCGTGCAAGACGCAGCGGCCGATCCCCAAGGCGGAGATACCGCAGGTGCTCGAGCAAATCAAAGCGAAGATGGCGCAAGCGCCGCTGCATCGCGGGGATGTGCTCATCGAAAACGTCGCGGACACCGGCGTGAACCTCGTTGCGACGTCGGATGTCGCGGTAAAATAGCCGCCATACGCCGCGTAAAGGCAAAATACAGGGCATACTATCGAGGGCGGACGCTTCGGCGCCCGTCCTATCTGCAATTTGGGCAGGAAAACAATTTTTTGTCCAGAATAGTATAAAAATATCGGAAAAGCAGCCGGCGAAAACCGTCTCAGACGGTTGATAGATACGGCGGATGAGAAACGAAAAGAGAGGGGGAAGCGACGTGGCGCAGAGCATTCGCTTGCGGATAGACGGCCGGGAGATCGACTGCCCGGTCGGGACGAGCATTCAGGAGATTTTGCACGATTATATGCAGGAGGCACAGGAAAAGGCGGTCGCCGTCCGCGTCGGTGGCACGGTAAAAGGGCTGCGCTGGCAGCCGCAGAAGGATTGCAGCTGCACGCTGATGACATACGAAAACGAGGAGGGGAGGCGCGTCTACGAGCGCTCCGCCCGTTTCGTCTTTCTCATGGCCGTGCGCGATGTGATGCCGGGCGCGCGCGTACGCGTGGAGAACAGCGCGGGCTACGGCGTGTACGCGGTGATTGACGGGGAGGGCGCGCTTTCCAGCCTACGCGTGCGGCGCATCGAGCAGCGCATGCGCGAGATCGTGGCCGCGGACTTGCCGTTCGTGCGCACGCGTATGTCGCGGGAAGAGGCGATATCCTATTTCGAGCACGATGGGCAGCAGGACAAAGTGCGTCTTTTGCAGTACAGGCCCTATTCCTATTTTGACCTGTACGTCTGTGGGGATACGAAGGAGTATTTTTACGGCGAAATGCTGCCCTCTACGGGCTATGTGCGCCATTTTTCGCTGCAATTCTACCTGCCCGGGGTCATTTTGCAGCTGCCCGCGCCCGCCCATCCCCAGCGGGTCGCTTCGTTCATGGAGCGGCCCAAGCTACAGCGCGCCTTTGCGGAGGCGGCACAGTGGGGCAATATCCTCTCCTGCAGCAACGCGGCGGATCTGAACGATTTGATCTCGGCGGGGCAGATGCGCGATTTTATCCGCGTGAACGAGGCCTTGCAGGAAAAATCGATCGCTGACGCCGCAGACCGCATAGCGGAGAAGGGCGCAAGGCTCGTGCTCATCGCCGGGCCCTCCTCGTCCGGCAAGACGACGTTTGCCCGCAGGCTGGCCATACAGCTGCGCCTAAGCGGCCTGCACCCCGTATCGATCTCGCTGGACAACTACTATCTGGACCGCGAGAAGGTACCCCTGGACGCCGAGGGCAAGCCTGACCTGGAGTGCCTGGAATCGCTCGACGTGCCTCTCTTTAACGAACAGCTCGTCCGCCTGCTGCAGGGGGACGAGGTGGAGATCCCGGAATTTTCATTTCGCGTCAAGCAGCGCAAGGAGAGCGGCAAGCTGCTGCGCGTCAGGGAGGATCAACCCATCATCGTCGAAGGAATCCACGGGTTGAATAACAGGCTGACCGAGGACATCCCGGGCAAGATGAAATACAAGATTTATATCAGCGCGCTGACGCAATTGAACCTGGACGATCACAACCGCATCCGCACGACGGATGTTCGTCTGCTCAGGCGCATGGTGCGGGATCATCAATTCCGCCATTCGCCGGTCGAGCGCACGATGGACATGTGGGATTCGGTGCGCGCAGGCGAAGAAAAGCATATCTTCCCTTTTCAGGAAGAAGCGGACCTGATGTTTAACTCCTCGCTCTACTATGAGCTGGCTGTATTGAAAAAATATGCCTATCCGCTGCTAGGCGCAGTGGCGGAGGAGAGCCGCTGGTACTCGCGCGCCCTGCGCATGCTGAAATTCCTGAACTACTTTCAGACGGCGGACGTAGAAGACGAGATTCCCCCTACGTCGATTCTACGCGAATTCATCGGGGGCTGCACCTTTTATCAAGAATGATGCCGAATAACAAAAAAATGCATCTGCGTTTTTCGCATTTTCGGTTTGCTTTTCGCCGACTTGCGCACAATAGCCGTGAGGAGGCGAATGAGCTTTGAAAAAGACTATTCTGGTACTCTTGAGCGCCTTGTTGGTTGTTTCCTTGGCAGGCTGCGCGAGCAATACGACGCCGACGCCGTCTCCCTCGCCGATGACAACGACTGCGGCGCCGACGCAGAACGCTACGACCGAACCGACCACGGCCCCGACCGAGGCCCCGACGATCGCGCCCGAGGCGACGATGGGCGCGACGAGCGCGCAGCCCGCGGCGGACGCGAGCCTTGAGCCCACGGCCCCGGCGGCAGGCGGTACGATGAGCGATTCGGACGCCATGGCTGTCGCGAAAAAGGTGAGCGACGAGGTGACGCGCCTGAGCGAGATCAGCAAGGCGACGACGGTCGTCGTCGGCGACACGGCCCTGATCGGCGTCGAGTTCGATGCGCAGTACAAGGGCGAAATGACCACGCGGATCAAGGACATGGTGGCCAGCCGGGCCAAGGCGGCGGACAAGCGCATCCAAAACGTGACGGTTACGGCCGACCCCGACTTGCTGACGCGCGTAACGGACCTGGGCAAGAAGCTGGACGGCGGCTCGGTGATTTCGGATATCACGACCGAGTTCACGGAAATTGTCAACCGAATTGCGCCGGTGAGCTAAGGAAGCGGATCGAAAAAGGACGGTTTGTGCCGCCCTTTTTTTGGTGGTGCAAAGGCATGCGGCGGCAGGGTCCGTGCATACGCTCGGGGTACAAAGGAGCGGATGCCAGATGGATCTTTATGGACGCTGCCGCCGGTGGAACATCAATGGACTGGGAATCCTGTTCGTCTTGGGGACATTGAACCATTTTTTATACGCCTGGTCGGGGCGAAACGCGCTGGTCGGCGCCTTCGTCCCGGTAAACGAGAGCGTGTGGGAGCATGGAAAGCTTTTGCTTTGGCCGATCAGCTTATGGTGGTTGCTCGGGATGGCATTGATCCGCCCCATGCGCGCTGCCTGGCCACAGGGGACGGCGAGCGATGGGCGCCTGCGATGGCTGATGGGTGCCGGCGTCTCGTGTATGACGGCGCTTGGCGTGATGATCGCGGGCTTCTACACGATCACCGGCGCCTTCGGCCTACACGCGCTATGGGCCGACATCCTTCTTTTTGCCCTGGCGCTGGTTGCGGGGCAAGCGGCCGGTCTACGCGTCTTTTCAACCCGCGCGCGCAGACGCACGCTGTATCTCGCGCCGGCGATCGCCCTAAGCCTCCTGCTTTTGGCCAGCATCGTCTTTACGTACAAAGCGCCGAATATTCCGCTCTTTACGCCCCCTGCGGCGCAAACCGGCGTCTCAGAGGCCGGCGCCTGAGAGCGCGGGAAATATCGCTTCGTGCTGCGCGCCGTCCTGTGTAAGCGTGATCCATCCGTCGGGATTGGGGTTGCCGTCGAGCGATATTTCCCCGGCGTTCCGGTCGGCGCGCAGCACATAGGTGCTGCCCTGGCTACGATAGACGATTTCAAAGGCGTCCCAATCCGCCGGGAGCGTCGGCTTTAGGCGGATGCGCTCGCCCTGTTTTTCAAAGCCGAGCAGCACGTAGATGCCTGCGACGTAAATCCAGGCCGCCGACCCCGTATACCAGGTCCACCCGCCTCGGCCCGGTTGCTGGGCGTTCGCATAGATATCCGCCGCGCTGACATAGGGCTCTACGCGATAACGATTGGCCGCCTGCTCGGTTTCAGCGTGCGTGTAGGGCAGCAGCATGCGGAAAATTTCCCAGGCCTCCTGGATGCGGCCTAGTTTTCGCAGCGCGAGGACGGCCCACGCCGCGCCGTGCGTATACTGCCCGCCGTTTTCGCGCACGCCGGGCAGATATCCCTTGATGTATCCCGGCTCCAGCTTCGTATCGTCGAACGCGGGGGCGAGCAGGCGCACGATGCCCAACTCGCGGTCGACGAGCTGGCTGAGCAGCGCATCCATCGCCTGGTTCGCCCGCTTTTCGGGCGCGCCGGCCAGAACGGCCCAGCATTGGGCGATGCAGTCGATGCGGCAGACGTCGCCCAGCGCGCTTCCAAGCGGCGTGCCGTCGTCCATGTAGGCGCGGCGGTACCAGTCGCCGTCCCAGCCGTTTTCGTCCGTCGCGCGCAGCACTTCGTCCGCCAGACGCAGGAGCGCATCCTGACGCTCCGGCGCGCAAAGGGGGGCAAAAAAACGCGCTGTGACGCTGTAAAACCAGCCGAGCCAGATGCTTTCGCCCTTTCCTTCGATGCCGACGCGGCTCATCGCGTCGTTCCAATCCCCGGTGCCGATCAACGGGATGCCGTGCTCTCCGAGGGCGACGCGCTCAATGGCGCGCAAACAATGGTCCGTGAGGGATGCCTTCTCTGCCGTGGGGATGGCCTCGCCGTAATAGTCCTCCTGTCCGTCCGGTATATCTACATTCTGCAGATAAGGGATCTCTTCAGACAGAACAGACCGGTCGTCCGTTGCCGTGACATAGGCCGCCGTCATAAAAGGCAAAAAGAGCAGGTCGTCCGTCATACGCGTGCGCACGCCGCGCGCAGGCGGATGCCACCAATGCTGCACGTCGCCGTCCTCAAACTGATGCGCCGCGCAGAGCAGCAGGTGGCCGCGCACGCTGTCAGGATCAGTATAGAGAAGGACCAGCATGTCCTGCAGCTGATCGCGAAAACCGATCGCCCCGCCCGCCTGGTAGAACCCCGCCCGCGCATAGAGGCGCGAGGCGGTCGTTTGGTAGGGCAGCCAGCGGCCGAGTACCGCGTTCATCGCCGCATCCGGCGTTCGCAGGACGAGGCGGCCCAAACGATCGTTCCAACGAGCGATCGCGTCCTGCCTGCGCTCGGCGAACGGCCGCGAGCGGACATGCTGTAAAAGCTTCTGCGCGTCCTCGACTGAGTCCGCATGCCCGATACAAAACGCGTACGTGCGCTCCTGCGCGTCGCTGAGCGTATCGCGCAGGACCAGCAGCGCGTTGGGTTCGAAAGGGACATCCTGGGTAGACGGGAAATACCGCGCGTCCGGATAATCGCCCGGACGCCCCACGATCTGCGTGCCCCCCTCGGGCGAGAGGGCCGCGGCGAAGGTAACGCCGGGCATGCAGGGGCTTTCGAGCAGCAGCGCGTCGCCGTTTCTCTCCACGCGGATCAAAGACTGCTTGTTTTGCGTCGTATCGAGGATGAAATCGACGGCCATGCCCACACATAGGCGCGCTTCGCGCCCTGTCTGATTCCTGATCGTCAGGCCCGCATATTGTATCGGCATATCGCGATCCACAAACAAACTGAGGGTCTGTAAAGCGTCCAGAAAGACGATTTCCCAATCGGCGGCGCCCGGCTGATACCGGGCGCGCAGCGCGTCCTGCGGCATGGGGGCGATCCTGTTTTGCGCCTCGTCGATCAGAAAAAACCGCTGTCCGCTGCGGTCGGCGACCGGATCGTTCGTAAAGGCGGTCAGGCGGCCGTCGTGGCTGTTTTGCGCGTAGAGCATATCGACGCTACGTTCGGTCACGATGCAGCCCAGGCCGGCGTTAGCCAGGATGTTGCACCAAGGCGCAGGCGTGGGGCGCGCGCACTCGACGACAAACGCTCCGTCCTGGTCAAAGCCGCCATATCCGTTGAACCAGGGCAGCGCCAAGGGATCGAGCGATCCGCGCTTATGCGGCTTGAAGCGTTCTCGGGCCGGCAAGACGCCGCGCAGTTGTTTGAGCTGCGCGCCCAGGCTGCCGGCGTCGCCGTCCAGATACAGCGCGGTCATCGCCAGCAGCAGCGCCTGATGCGCCTCGGAGACGGAGCCCTGCTCGACGAGATAAACGCCGCCGTGCTTGCGCACGAGGTCGCGGGCATGGCCGCAGGCGATTTGCTCCAGCAGCATTTCCCGGACTGGCTCGCCGTAGTCGCCCTTGCCGGGGCATAGAAAGATCAAATCCGTCCATACGCCCCACTGGCGCCACACCTCGTGCATTTTGAGCGCCATGCACGCCAATGCATGCTGCGCTTCGTTCGCGATGCGCACCGTTACGATCGGCAGATCGCCGGACACGCCCATCGACCAAATCTCTTCGCGCGCGAGTGTATTTTTTGCGGCGAATGCGCGCTGCATCGGGTTTTGACCGTCATAGATCGCGTAAGTTGCCGCGCGGGAGACGAGGTTTTGCGCGCCGGGATCGAGCCCGAGGTAATCCGCGCTGACCTGCGCCTGTATGCGGGCCAGCGAAAGGGCGCGAGCACAGGCTTCGACGGCGGCATATTGCGCGGCGCAGGCGGCAGCCGCATGCTCGTCCGGCTGAACGCCCGTCGCATAGGCGAGCGTCAGCGTCTCCTCAGGCGCGAGCGTCACATCGGTGAGCAGCGCGACGCACGGATCGACGACCGCGCCTTCGCTCCGCTCGGGCGTGCCGGGCAGCATCGCCTGCGGTCGCGAGAGGGCTTCTTTGTCTCGCCCCAAGAAGGCGGCCCGGTCGCTGATTTCGACAAAGCTCACGCCGGGTCTCGAACAAGCGGCGGTATGGAACAAAACCGGGGTATGCTCCTGCGGTTCGCGCGCGCGCCTAGAGGCGATCAACGTCGCCGGCGCGGGTACCCGCGTCTGCACGAAGAGCTTCGCGAAGGCCGGATGGGCTTCATCCTGACGCTGTGAACAGAGCGCCACCTCCATGAAGCTCGATATGCGCAGGCTGCGCGATACGCGCCCCGTATTTTCGATCTCGAGCAGGTGGATGGCCGTACCATCCAACGGGCCGACGCAGCAAGAAAGCGTCGTCTTGAGGTCGCGGACGCTTCTACTGTAGACCGCACGGCCTGTTTCAAAGCGGGCCTCGCCGTCCGCCTGCACGCGATTGGCGAGGAAGGCCCACGCCCCCTCTGCGACATAGAATTGCGGCCCGTAGCCGGTAGATAGCGGATTGGGTCTGAAGCGAGATAGCATGAAGCCGCCGCTTTTGAGATAGCCGCCGCCGCGCGCATCGCAGACCAGCGTCGTTCCCTCGCCATACAGCACCTGTACGTCGAGCGGCGATGCGTCTATGTCCGCTTTACGGGAAGCCAGCGGCGATTTCGGGTTAGGCCGGTCGGCATGACGGAAGGCGCGACGGTTAAAGCTTAGAGACCGACGCTCGGGGATGCGCTCCTCGAGCAGGAGGGAATACGCCGATACGTCGAGCCGGTCGCTGAACAAGCGGACGAGGACGTCGTCCATCAGCGCATTGCACATCGCGCACAGCGCCATCCCCTGGTGATGCGCCATATGACTTTGGACGAGCTGACACTCTCCGCCCTCCTGCACCGTATAGTCCGCCGCCTCGTAAAAGCCCAGTTCGCCCAACCAGCCCAGGGACTGCATGCGCATCAGGTTTTTCGTCGCGGCATGCGGACGTACGCATAGCGCGAGCGCGGCGGCATAGGGGGTGATGACGCGCCGCTCGGTCTCGCTTCGCAGCGCGAGCTGCGGCAACCCGAAGGCGTGGTATTGGTAGTTAAGCGCAGGGTCGAACTGGTAGTGCCCGGATTCCGAGATGCCCCATGGCGTTTGGGGGCAGGCGGCGATTTGCTCGCAGACCGCCTGAACGCAGGCTTCGTGCAGCAGCGTATCAGGGGTCAAGCGCATGAGCAAGGCAGGCATCAGATATTCAAACATCGTCCCGCTCCAGGAAGCCAGGGTGATCCCTTTGCGCGTTTTGACGAGCGGCCGGCCCAAACTACGCCAGTGCCGGCGGGGAACCTGCCCGGTCGCCACCGCGAGGAAGCTGAGCAGACGCGATTCGGATGCGAGCAAGTCGTAGTGCATAGCGGTTGGGGCCTGCGCATCGGGATTGACGCCGACAAAAAACAGATGGACGGCGGGATCGTAGACGGCCTTCAGATCCATATGGTAAAACAGCGCCTCCAGGCGCCCGGCCAACGGACGGAAGGATGGGTCAAAGCGAGACACGTCTGCGCGCAAAGCCTGCTGGCAGCATAGAAGGCAGGCGGCGAGGTTGCCGCTATCCACGCTGGAGACGTAAGCGGGGGGCAGGACGCGGAGCGTCTTCGTGTCGTACCAGTTGTACAGATGCCCCTTCCACATCTCGAGCCGTTCGAGCGTATCCACCGTTTTTTCCATGCGGGAGGCCATCTCATCCGGCTCCAGAAAGCCCAGGTAGCGCGCCGCCACGCACGAGAGCAGGTATAGGCCGATGTTGGTCGGCGACGTACGGTGTGCAGCGCCGCGCTCGGGGACGACCTGCAGGTTGTCGATGGGCAGAAAGTGCTCCTCCTGCGTTACGGTGCGCTCGAAAAAGGCCCATGTCTTTTGGGCGTAGCGGAGGAGCGCCTCCTTTTCTTCGCCGCTCAGCGGGATGCGCTCATGCGTCGGCGCGTCGAGCCAACGGGCGAGCAGGGGCAGGCAGATCCACGTTAGGCCGAGGGGCAAGGCGAGAAAGAAGGGCGTGATCCGCGCCGCGCCGAAGATCAGCAAAAGCGCGCCGCAAATTCTCGAGAACGCGTAGCGTTCGCGTCCGGACGCCATCCGTTCCGCGTCGTGCGCTGTAACCCAATCAAGCAGCCCCTTATGGGATATAAAGGAACGGTACAGGCTGCGGACAGCGGCGTCGAGCAGCGTGAGCGCCTGCTGAGGAATCAGCGCTGTCTGTACGAGTATAAGCCGCAGGTTGCCCGCCGAGGGCGCGAGCAAGAGGCCGAGGTTGGGCAGGAAAAGCGCCAGCAGCAGGGACGGAACATGGGCGGTCAGCGTCCCCAGCAAAAACAGGAGCCCCTGCGCTGCGGGCACGAGGCTGCGGCGCAGGTTGTCGTAAATTTTAAAGCGCGATAGGAGGTCGAGCGGATTCTTTTGCCTGCCTGCGGACGTGCGAATGCGCGCGCCGAGGTAGCGAAGCAGCTGCCAATCCCCACGCGTCCACCGGTGCAGCCGGAGCAGGTAGGCGCGCAGCGTGGCGGGCTGACCATCGTAAAAGATTTCGTTCTCAGCGAGCGCCGCCCCGGCGAGCTCGCCCTCCAGCAGGTCGTGCGAAAGGACGGTTCCGGGTAAGATGAAGGGCGCCGTCGCCCGCACAAAGGGCTGAACGGCATAGATGCCCTTTCCTGCAAAGCTTCCGCGTCCGCACGCGTCCTGGTAGACATCCGACACCGCGCTGACGTAGGGATCGACGCCGCCCGGACCGCCGAAAACGCGGCATAGGTGCGTATGCACGCGATGAGCGGCCTGTTCCATCCGCGGCTGGATGACGGCATAGCCGCGACGGCGGCCGCCTCGTTCGCACGGCGCGTTCAGCGGGTGGGCGATCATGCCGACGAGGCGCAGCGCGCTCCCCGCCGGCATGATCGTATCGCTGTCCAGCGTGATGACGTGCGCAAAACGGTCCTTGAGCCACGCGGGATCAAAGGAGGCGGCGGCAAAGACGTCGAGCGCCTCGCCGGTCAGGATCAGACGGTTCAGCGTCTCGAGCGCGCCGCGCTTGCGTTCGCGTCCGATAAAGCGCTTTTGCGCATCGTTCCATACGCGCGCCCGGTGCAGATAAAGAAACGTCTCCCCCTGACCGAGCGCGCGTATCTCCTGCGTGCAGGCGCGCGTGATGTCCTCGTCGTCGATTTCCTGGGCGGCGTCGCTGTCTTTAAAATCCGCCAACAGCATATAGGAAAATTGCGCGTCACCGTTTGCCTTTTGCAGCACCGCCAAATGGCGGACCATCTCGCGCGCCTGTTGCGCGCTGGAGATCAGGGTCGGTACGACGACGAGCGTGCGAAGCGTCGGGGGCAGGACGTCGAACTCGAGCGATGGGAGCGGCCTGCGCACGCTCTTGCGCCGGACATAGCTTGTGAGAAGATCCTGCGCGCCGGCGCTCGATACGACGAGCAGCGGCAACAGCAGGAGGATGGGCGGACGAAACAGGCAGGCAAGCGCAAACAGGAACAGCGATAGCAAAACCCGCGAGAGGGGATAGAGCAGATGCGCATGGCGTTGCCCGAACAGCCGCATGCGCACGCGGGCCGGCATCTCGCCCAGACGCGCCCATAGCTCGCTTTCGCCCGCATCCAATAAGTAGAAGCCGACGTGTTGGGAAAGCGGGTCATCCTGGGCGCTCCCGCGGGCCTGGGCGCACTCTAGCGCCATGCGCGCGATGAGCGTCTCGGAAAATGGGCTCGCATGAGCAAAGCGTGCGACCTGCAGGCGGTACAGGCTGCGGGAATCCGCATCCATGCGCTCGTAGACGGCCGACGGATCCTCGCGCAGCAGCATTTCGACCGGCGAGAGCGACTCGAGCAGGGGGGCCCAATCGATGCGGCCCATATCGCGCAGGCTTGTAATCGCGCAGGAGATGGATTGGCGCTCCTGTGCCTGGCGCATATGCTCTATCTCTACGATGCGTTGCGCGTTTTGGTCCATCGTGTCCAAATGCCGGTCGATGTAAGCCAGCGCCTCGGCGTTACCCTGCTCGCGCAGGCATTTGAGCAGATGCTCCCAAAAGGCGCAGCTGTCGGGCGCATGGCGAAGCATACGCTTCGTTGGGTGTTGCGCGGCCGCCTCAGCGGCCCTGCGCTGGCGCTGCGCTAAAAGGCACTCCGTAGCCAGATAGGAAAGGCGCCGGACGAGCGCGGCGCGAAGCGCGAGCGGCAGCGTGAACAGCTCGCAGAGCCAGAACGGGCGGACCTCCTGCCAGGACTTGACCGCCTCCTCGAGGGAGCGGCCTTCGACCCTCAGCCCCGCATGATCCAAATACTCGCGCGAGAAGGCCATGATCCGCGTTTCGCGGCGCCAGAGAGGAAGCCCCCGCACGCCGCCCAGATCGTCGAGCAGCGCCAAGGCCGCTTCCTCCAGCATACGCGCATTGTCCAGCAGCCAATGCGCGCCGGGCAGCAGCGCCTGCTGCCGCTCGCCGGCGAGCGCGTCCAGTTCGCGAAGCGCGCGGCGTAGGCGGCGCACATCCCGTTTTATCCCGCGCAGGGTTCCCAGGCCGCGCACATGCCCCGAGGCGGCGATGCGCCGCAGGTGCGTGCTGAGGGCTGCCGGGCTTAGTTCTTCCTCGCAGGGCATGCTCTGCGCGCCTGCGCGCGCACGCCGCGGCAGCGCGCCCAGCAGGCAAAGCAGGCCACACGAGAGGGCGGTCAGACTCAAGAAGGTCATGATGAACTCCTTTGCTAAATAAAGGATTGTGCCATTCATTTTGTACAGGCGCGCGCACGCCTATACATAACCCATCCTAGAATGCAAGTTTTTCGTAGTCGGGACATAGAATGATAAAGTGACGCGCTTTTCGGAGGAAAAGCGGCCTGAAAAAGATAAAAAGGACGATTTGCTTGGAATAAATGGTTGTAATTGATTTTTGTTTATGTTACAATGCAGGATAGTGCATTATCTCTATCAAGAATTATGTACACCAAGAACTACTGGGAGGAACCGTTAGCATGACGATCTCTGTTGAGAAGCTGAGCAGCAACAAAGTAAAGATTTCCTTTGACATCGAGGCTGAAAAGTTCGAAGAGGCGATGCACAAGGCATACCTCAAAAACCGTGGCCGCATTAACGTCCCGGGCTTCCGCAAGGGCAAGGCGCCCCGCAAGCTGATTGAAAATATGTATGGCGAAGGCATTTTCTACGACGACGCCTTTGAAAGCGTCTTCCCTGATGCGTACGAAAAAGCGGTCAGCGATAACGACCTTCAGCCGGTCGACCGCCCCAGCGTGGACATCGGGCAGATCGAGGCCGGGAAAAACCTGGTCTTTACCGCCGAGGTTTTCGTGCGCCCGGATGTGACGCTGGGCGAATACAAGGGTCTGAAGGTGGAAAAGCACGAGCATCCCGTGACCGAAGCGGACGTGGACGCCAAAGTCGATGAAGCGCTGCAAAAGGCCGCGCGAGAGATCTCCGTAGAAGACCGGCCCGTGCAGGACGACGACATCGTGGGCCTCGACTATGCCGGCAGCGTGGACGGCGTCGCCTTTGAGGGCGGCACGGCCCAAGGGCAGAAACTGACGATCGGCTCCGGCCAATTCATCCCCGGCTTTGAAGAGCAGATGGTCGGCATGCAGATCGGGGAAGAAAAGGACTTGCACGTCAAGTTCCCGGACGAATACCACGCGAAGGAGCTGGCCGGCAAGGACGCGGTATTCCACGTAAAGGTCAACTCCATCACCGTGCGCGAGGTGCCCGAGGCAGACGACGATTTCGCCAAGGACGTATCCGAGTTCGATACGCTCGATGCATATAAGCAGGACATTCGGGCAAAGCTTGAGGCGGACAACAAGGCGCACTGCGACGCGCATTTTGAGAACGCCGTCGTCGAAGCTGCGGTGGAAAATGCCACGCTGGACGTGCCCGAAGCGATGATTGAGCGCCAGATCGACAGCATGCTTCGCGACTTCCAGATGCGTCTAGCCTATCAGGGCCTGCGCATGGAGGATTTCATGCAATATACCGGCCAGAACGAAGAGACGATGCGCGAGCAGCACCGCGAAGAGGCGGAGAAGCGCGTAAAGGCCGAACTGGTGCTGGCGGCCATTCAGAAGGCCGAGGGCATCGAAGCCACAGAGGAAGAGGTCGAGGCCGAGATCACCAAGTTCGCGCAGGAGGGCCAAAAGACTGTCGAGGAGTTTAAGGCGACGCTGCGCCCGGAGGATATCGACTATTTGAAGGATCAGGTAGGCATCAGGAAAACCGTTGAGCTGATCAAGGACGCGGCCATCAGCGAGTAAACATGCACGATGACCCCGAATGTAAAGGAGGTATTTGCCATGAGTCTTATTCCTATGGTCGTCGAACAGACGAACCGCGGTGAACGTTCCTACGACATTTACTCCCGCCTGCTCAAGGACCGAATCGTGTTTTTGAGCGGTGAGATTGGCGACGATATGGCCAATACCGTCGTCGCGCAGTTGCTCTTTTTAGAGATGGAAAACCCCGATGCGGAGATTTCCATGTACATCAACAGCCCGGGCGGCTCGGTGACGGCGGGCATGGCGATCTTCGACACCATGAATTACATCAAGTCCCCCGTGCGCACCGTCTGCATCGGCATGGCCGCCTCGATGGCCGCCTTCCTGCTGATGGCGGGCGAGCGCGGCAAGCGCCTGGCGCTGCCCAACAGCGAAGTGATGATTCACCAACCGCTGGGCGGCGCGCGCGGCCAGGCCACCGACGTTAAGATTCAGGCCGAGTGGCTCATACGCACCAAGGTCAAGATGAACCAATTGATGAGCGAGATGACGGGCCAGCCGCTGGAAAAGATCGAGCGCGACGTTGAGCGCGATCACTTCCTGACGGCGCAGGAAGCGAAGGATTACGGCATCATCGACGAGATCTACAAAAACCGCGCGTAAAACCCTCCCCTTAATACGACGCAATGAGGTGCAAAATGCCAAGAGACAAAGACGAAACCAGACAGCCCCGCATGGCGCGCTGCTCCTTTTGCGATAAGCCTCAGGACCAGGTTCGCCGCATCGTAGCCGGACCCGGCGTCTATATCTGCGATGAATGCATCACGCTGTGCCAGGAGATCATCGCGGACGACCTGGGCACGTCGCCAGGGACGGAAACCGGCGACGTTCCGCGGCCGACGGAGATCAAGGAGATCCTCGATCAGTATGTCATCGGTCAGGAACGGGCGAAGCGTTCGCTCTCCGTCGCCGTATACAATCACTACAAGCGCATCAACTCGCCTGTGAAGCGCGGCGACGTGGAGCTGCAAAAATCCAATATCTTGATGCTCGGCCCCACGGGCTGCGGCAAGACGTTTCTCGCGCAGTCGCTCGCCAAAATACTCAACGTGCCCTTCGCTATCGCGGACGCTACCAGCCTCACGGAGGCGGGCTATGTGGGTGAGGACGTCGAGAACATTCTGCTGCGACTGATTCAAAACGCCGATTACGACATTCAGGCGGCCCAGCGCGGCATTATCTACATCGACGAGATCGACAAGATCGCGCGCAAGGGGGATAATCCCTCCATCACGCGGGACGTATCCGGCGAGGGCGTGCAGCAGGCGTTGCTCAAGATCATCGAGGGCACCGTCGCGAGCGTTCCACCGCAAGGCGGGCGCAAGCACCCGCATCAGGAGTTCATCCAGATCGATACGACGAACATTCTGTTCATCTGCGGCGGCGCGTTCGACGGCATTGACAAGGTGATCGAACAGCGGACGGGCAAAAAGGCGATGGGCTTCGGCGCAGATGTATTGCGGCCGGAGGACAAACAGTTGGGGGAGATCCTGGCGCAAATCCGCCCGGAAGATCTCTTGAAATTCGGGCTGATCCCCGAATTTGTCGGTCGCCTGCCGATTATCGTGACGCTAGAGAATCTCGATGAAGAGGCTTTGGTCAAAATTTTGACCGAACCGAAAAATGCGCTCGTCAAGCAGTACACAAAGCTTATGGAGCTGGACGGCATGGAGCTCGAGTTCGAACCCGATGCGCTGCGCGAGGTGGCGCATATGGCCATCGAGCGCAAGAGCGGCGCGCGCGGACTGCGCGCGATCATCGAGAACGCGCTGCTAGACACCATGTTCGAGCTGCCGGTTCGCGAGGACATCTCCAAGGTCATCGTCACCATGGACGTGGTTCGCGGCAAGGCGAAGCCGACGCTGGTTCCCGGCATCCCGCAAAAGCGGCTGGGCGCAAAGCCCCACCGCGACGAGGGCGGTATGACCGCGCGCAGGCCTTCGGTGTCGTAGCGAAAAAATCGCCCGTATACTCGGCAAAACGGCGTACGCCGCTTTGCCGACACGCAACTGCCGCATGCGCGGCAGTTCTGGCCGTCGACTTTGTCGACGGCCTCGTGCAAAATGAACGCTCATTTTGCACGAAGATCACGGGAGATGTTTTCCTCCGCAAATGCTGCGCATTTGACTACGGAAAACGCCCCGCCCGACCGGCAGAGCCGGTCGATACGATTGCAGTCTTGCAGACGGCTTTTGGTTCGTCAACAGTTTGAACTGCCGCATGCGCGGCAGTTTCTTTATGACCGGAGGGAAATACATGCAGCTGAATTTTTTAGATGGGGCTTTTTCCGTGCTCAAGGTGGACGAGCTGGCGCCGGAGATGCTCAGAAAGCCCTTCGTCTTTGCGGCGTGCACTGAAGACGAATGCTCGCTCGTATGCCGAACGCAGGACAAACCCGACCGTCATATCGCCTGCGAGGACGGTTGGGCGGCTTTTCGCGCCGCGGGTACGCTCGATTTTTCGCTGGTCGGCGTGCTGGCCGGCATTACGTGTGCGCTGGCCGAGGCCCGCGTGGGCGTATTCGTCGTATCGACATACGACACCGACTACGTGCTCATCAAGGAGGAACGGCATCGCGACGCCATGCGGGCGCTTGAAAGCGCGGGCTATACCGTCTCATAAGCCCCAGGGAATTGCCCCCTGTAAGCAAGCCCCTGCATGCCTTTGGTTCCCGTCACACATGATAAAAGCGACATGTGACAGGGAAAGAAGGTATGAATTTGCTCAGCTTCGTCTTGCTCGGCATACAGCTCGTCGTGACCGTCGTCATCGGCATTTACTTCTTCATTCAGCTCAGGCAGCAACAAAAACAGCAGCCTGCTGCGCGCCGTGAGAGCTCGCAGGAGATGGATCGCCTGCAGCGCATGCGGGCGGTTCGCCTCAGCGAACCGCTTAGCGAGCGCGTACGCCCCATGAAATTCGAGGATATCATCGGCCAGGAAGAGGGCATCCGCTCGCTCAAGGCCATTCTTTGCGGGCCCAACCCACAGCACGTCATCATCTACGGACCGCCCGGTATTGGAAAAACCTGCGCCGCGCGCCTCGTGCTAGAGGCGGCCAAGCATACGGAGGGCACGCCTTTTGGGCCGAACGCCCCTTTTATCGAGATGGACGCGACCTGCGTACGCTTCGACGAACGCGCGATCGCCGATCCGCTGATCGGCAGCGTGCACGACCCGATCTACCAGGGCGCGGGCCCGCTGGGCGTGCAGGGCGTACCTCAGCCCAAGCCCGGCGCGGTCAGCAAGGCGCACGGGGGCGTTCTGTTTCTCGACGAAATCGGGGAACTGCACCCAACACAGATGAACAAGCTGCTTAAGGTGCTCGAGGACCGCAAAGTTTTCTTCGAATCGGCTTACTACAGCCCGGAAGACATGTCTGTGCCGCGTTACATCCACGACATCTTCAAGAACGGCATGCCGGCGGATTTTCGGCTGGTCGCCGCGACGACCCGCAGCTCGAACGATTTGCCGCCCGCGCTGCGCTCTAGATGCATGGAAATCTATTTTAGGGCGCTGGAGCCGCATGAAATCGCGACCATCGCTATGGGCGCAGCTGTACGCGCGGGCTTCGAGATGGCTGAGGAACAGGCGCAGCTCGTGGGACGCTACGCCACATGCGGGCGCGACGCCGTCAACATCGTACAGATGGGCGCAGGCGTAGCGCAGCTGGAGGAGCGAAACTGCATCACGCGCGAGGATATCGAGTGGGTGGTCGACAGCGGCCACTATCCGGTACGGCCGGAGCAGCAGGCCTCGCTTGAGTGCGGCGTCGGCAGCGTACACGGGCTGGCGGTCTACGGCTGCCATCAAGGCGCGGTCATGGACATCGAGGCCGTCGCCGTGCCTGGCACGGGCAAAATCGTGGTCACTGGTATCGCGGAGGAGGAGGAGATCGGCTCCCCGGGTCATCTCATTCGCCGCAAGAGCACTGCGCGCGGATCCGCCGAGAACGTGCAGACGCTGCTGCGCCGCATGCGCTATGATGTGGACGACGTCGACCTGCACATCAATTTTCCGGGCGGCGCGCCGGTGGATGGGCCCAGCGCAGGTGTTGCGATGGCCGTAGCCGCCGTCTCCGCGCTGCTCGGTCGAGCGGTGAACGGCGCGACGGCCGTGACGGGCGAAATCTCAGTGCGCGGCGACGTAAAGCCCGTCGGCGGCGTGCCCAGCAAGGTGGAGGCGGCCAAGCGCGCGGGGCTGCGCCGCGTGTTTGTGCCCGTGGAAAACTACCTAGAGCGCTTTGCCAAAACAGGCATCGAGGTCATCCCGATCAAAACGCTGGACGACGCCCTAAGCGGCATGCTGGTGGATACGGCGCCGGTTGAAGACGCTCAGTCAGCCGGCCACGCGGACGCTGCGCTCGCGGCGCAGAGCGTGCAGGCGCAGGCAGGCAGACCGCTTTCCAACTGAGAAACACCGTCCGTCGGGACTTCGACTTGTCAAAAGGCCGCCGGACGGGTATAATAAAGGTTCATACAAAGATTTGAAATAGAGGAGGGCTGACATTGGCGCAAACAAAGAAAAGCAAGCCACAGCCTGAATTGTTGCCGATGCTGCCGCTTCGAGGCCTCATGGTGTTTCCGCACATGGTGCTGCACTTTGATGTGGGACGCAAAAAATCGGTGCAGGCGCTCGAACGCGCGATGGTCGAGGATCAGCGCATCTTTCTCACCGCGCAGCACGACGCGGACGTGGACGATCCCTCCATCAAGGATATCTGCAGCGTAGGCACGATCGCAAACGTCAAGCAGGTGCTCAAGCTACCCGGGGATACGCTGCGGGTGCTGGTGGAGGGCCTGACGCGCGCGCGTCTGGAGGCGATCGTCGAGGAGGAGCCATGCTATATGGCCACGGTGATTCCCGACGCGCAAAAGCCCGTGCGCAGGACCCTGGAGGTGCAAGCGCTCGTGCGCACGACGCACCAATTTACCGAGGAGTTCAGCAAGATCAGCGGCCGTCTGTCGACCGACACGCTGCAGTCGATCCTCGGCATCGAGGATCCGGCGCAGCTGGCCGATGTCATCGCCGCAAACGTGCTGGTGAAGCCGGAAGAGCGCCAAAGCGTGCTCGAGCAATTCGACGTCGTAGAGCGCCTAGAGATGGTGTGCACCATCCTCGCGCATGAGACGGAGCTCGCAGGCGTCGAGAAGCAAGTGCAGGCTCGCGTCAAAAAACAGATTGAAAAGAACCAAAAGGATTATTTCCTACGCGAACAGATCAAGGCGATCCAGACGGAGCTTGGGGATAAAGAGGCCGGCGACGTGGACGAGCTGCGCGAGCGGCTCGCCCGTATGAAGCTGCCGGACGAGGCGCGCGACAAGGTGACGAGGGAGCTGGAGCGGCTTTCGCGCATGGCGCCGGGTTCGCCTGAAATCGGCGTCACGCGCACCTATGTCGAATGGATCCTCGATCTACCGTGGGACGTCACGACGCCGGATAATCTGGACCTGCGCCGCGCGCGCCGGGTGCTGGGCGAGGATCATTTCGGCTTGGAAAAGGTCAAGGAGCGCATCATCGAATACCTCGCCGTGCGCCGCATCAAAAACGATATGAAGGGGCCGATCCTCTGCTTCGTAGGCCCTCCCGGCGTAGGCAAGACATCGATCGCCCGCAGCATCGCCAGGGCGCTCGGTCGAAAGTTCGTGCAGATGTCGCTGGGCGGCGTGCGCGACGAGGCGGAGATACGGGGGCACCGGCGCACCTATATTGGGGCGATTCCGGGGCGCATCATCTCCTCTATCAAACAGGCGGGCACATCCAATCCGGTCTTCCTGTTCGACGAGATCGACAAGATGGCGTCGGATTTCCGTGGCGATCCGGCCAGCGCGATGCTCGAGGTGCTCGACGGCGCGCAGAACTTCGCCTTCCGCGACCATTATCTGGAACTTGCGTTCGACCTGTCGCACGTCATGTTCCTGACGACGGCCAACTCGACCGATACCATCCCGCGGCCGCTGCTGGACCGCATGGAAGTCATCGAAATCTCCGGCTATACGGAGGAGGAAAAGCTGAATATCGCCAAGCGCCATCTGTTACCCAAGCAGATTGCGGAGCACGGGCTTGAACCCAAGAGCGTGCGCGTCAGCGACGCGGTGATGCTCAAGATCATCGAGGGGTACACGCGCGAGGCGGGCGTGCGCAAGCTGGAACGCACGCTGGCCAAGATCGTCCGCAAGGCTGCCGTTCGAATGCTGGACGACGGCACAAAGCTCGAATCCATCACCGCCTCGCGCCTGCAGGAGGATCTGGGGGCGCCGCGCTATCGCCATGAGCAGGCGGGCAAGCAGCCGGAAGTCGGCGTGGTCAACGGGCTCGCCTATACGGTCGTAGGCGGGGATACCCTGCAGATCGAGACGACGACCATGCCGGGGACGGGGATGCTGGAGCTGACGGGCTCGCTGGGGGACGTCATGAAGGAAAGCGCGCGCGCCGCAAAATCGTATGTGCGCGCGCACGCGGCTGATTTGGGTATCGCCCCTGGTTTCTATAAGGACCTGGACATTCATATTCACGTGCCGGAGGGCGCGGTGCCCAAAGACGGCCCGAGCGCGGGCGTGACGATGACGACGGCGCTGGTATCGGCGCTCACGGGCATCCCCGTGCGCCCGAATGTGGCCATGACGGGCGAGGTGACGCTGCGCGGCCGCGTGCTGCCCATCGGGGGACTCAAGGAAAAGCTGCTGGCGGCCTACCGCGCGGGGATCGACACCGTTTTGATCCCCAAGGAGAACGTAAAGGATTTGGAAGAGGTACCGGAGGTCGTGACGCAGAAGCTGAAGATTGTGCCGGTGGTCGACGTGAGCGAGGTGCTTAAGGCGGCGCTCACAGGCAAACCGCAGGCGTAGCGCAAGAGACGAAAGAGGTGCATCATGGAGATCAAGCGGGCAATATTCACGACGTCTATGGCCGAGTATCGCGATTACCCGGGCATCGGCCTGGTCGAAATGGCGATCGCGGGCAAGAGCAATGTAGGCAAGTCCTCGATGATCAACAGGCTTTGCCGCCAGAATAAGCTGGCGCGCACCAGCAGCACGCCCGGCAAGACGCGGCTGCTCAACGTCTATACGATCAACGAGGCGCTGCAGCTGATCGACCTGCCGGGATATGGGTTTGCCAAGGTGGCCAAAGGCGAGAAACTGCGTTGGATGGACATGATGGAGGGGTACTTTGACGATACCGCCACGCTGCGGCACGTGCTGCATCTCGTGGATATCCGCCACGACCCGACGGCGGACGACCGAGATATGAACGCCTTCTTGCGCGCGCGCGACATTCCCTTTACGGTGATCGCCACAAAAGCCGACAAGATCAGCCGGGGGGCGCGCATGAAGCACATCGCGGCGATTTGCCGCGGTTTGAGCGTGCAGCCGTGGGAGATCATCCCGTTTTCGTCCGAGGACGGCACGGGCCGAGAGCAGGTGCTCGCGCTGATCGAGAAGGTCATGGTAGACGGCGCGCAGGAAGGGCTGAAGGCCGTCACGGGGCAGGACGCACAGGGAGAAGAATAAAAAAAGCGGGCAAGCCCGCTTTGGCCGTCGACAAAGTCGACGGCCTCGTGCAAAATGAGCACTCATTTTGCACGAAGATCACAGGAGATGTTTAGCGCGGAGCGCTCCGCAACGCCGTACCCCGCGCAACTTGCGCGGGGCATAACAGGCAGAGCCGGTCGATACGAATCCATATGAAGGGGAATCCTCCCCTTCATGCATCCCCAACGAAGTGACTGGGTTTTTTAATAGACTGAAGCGGGCTTGCCCGCTTTTTTATCGATACGATCTCGACTTGGGTTCAGGTAGGCGCACTTCTCGCGCCTTTTTCTTTTTGCGAAGCGAACGGAACCTGCGGATGAGCAGAAAGAGGATGAACGCGAAGACGGCCGGGACGGCGACGTACTCCATGGAAAAGCGGGGAAGGGGGTTTTCGTCCTCCAGCGTGTAGCGCTCGATTTCCTCCAGCGTCGGCGGACCGTCCTGCCGGGCGGCGACGGAGCGCGTGGCGTATAGTTCATACTCAACCGTATCCCCGCCGCGGGGATAGAAGGTGAGGATGCCCATCACGTCGCCCTCGTAGATGGGCGCGCGGAACTCGCGCGTCCAGTTGACGTGAGAGATGCTGGAAAAGTTATCCTTCATGGTTTCGATTTCGTCTTTGGTGCCGACGACGTGCACCTCGGCGTCTTCGTCCATAGGCCGGATGCCGAGCTTGATCGTGCCGTATTTTTCCTCGTCGTTCACGTAATCGTTCAGCGCGAAGCCCGCGATATCGATGTAGCGCGGATCCTCGTTATAGATGCTGATCGGGTCTGTGCTGATGAACTGTGAGAAGCCATATTCCATCAGCATTTTCGTGTCGTTCCATCGGCCGTACGGGGACGTATAGAAGACGACGCTCAGCAGCTCGACGCCGTTGCGGTCGGCGGCGCCGACATAGCAATAACCCGCTTTGCTGTGAAAGCCCGTCTTGACGCCGATGCCCTCGGGATAATAATAGGGATTGTCGTCGCCGTCGTTCTTTTTAGGCCGGATGAACATATTTTCGGAAAGCAGATGGCGCTCCGCCTGCGTATTGGTCGCTGGCATCGAGTATTGATAGGTGCTGACGATATCTCGGAACGTATCCACCTGCATGGCGGCGCGCGCGATGATCGCCATATCGCTTACCGTCGCATAGTGCGCTTCGTCATGATAGCCGTGCGAATTGGCAAAATGCGTGTTTTCGCTGCAGCCGAGCATCGACGCCGTCTCATTCATCAGGTTTACAAACTCTGCTTCAGAGCCCGAAACGTATTCGGCGATGGCTTTTGAGCCGTCGTTGCCGGACTTGACCATCGTGCCGTAGAGCAGGTCCTTCAGCTTGACCCTTTCCCCGGGGCGCAGACCGATTTTGGACGAATCGCTCGGGATATTCACCGCTTCCTCGGAGATTTCCACTTCGTCTTCCAGGTCGCCAAACTGGATGCCGAGCAATGCCGTCAAAATCTTGGTCGTACTGGCTGGATACATCGCCACGTTTTCGTTTTTGGCAAAGATCACGGTGCCCGTCTCCATTTCGACCAAAATGGCCGCCTCAGCCAACAGCATATCGGGCTCCAGAAGGTCGGGGTTTTTGTCATCCCAGCGAACGACGTCGGGGGCATACGTCGGATTGACGAACTTATCGGGATCGGGCGTCGGGGTTGGGGCTGCGAGAGCGGAGCCCGACGCCAACGCATAGACAAACAGAAACAGCACGATCGATCTGCGCAGATACGTAAAGCGCGCCTTATTCAAGCAAGCTGTCCCTCCTTTTGATTTGGCCGCAAGCGAATGAGCTTTCAGTAACGCCGCCGATAGGCGTCCCTTTACTATAGCATGTTTTGAACCGGTTGTACAGACTTTAACGCGCTTCGTTCCGGCTCCGTCTCAGCCTGAAAGGGGCCCGAAATGCAATTATGACGAATCACACCCTTATATATTACGAACATGTGGTGAAATTATTGCATTTTTCTTTCGAATTGGGTTGATTTTGGCCTGCACGGGAGGTTACAATAAGCATATACAGATTTACAGCGCTGTGTGAGGAAAGGGTGGGACCTTCGATGGCCAAACGTATCTTACTCGTAGACGATGAGCCGCTCATCGTAAAGGGGCTTCGCTTCAGCCTTGAACAGGACGGCTATGTCATCGACTCCGCCGCAGACGGAGAAGAGGCGGTCAATAAATTCTTTTCAGGGTCATATGACCTGATCTTGCTGGACGTCATGCTGCCGCGGATGAGCGGCATTGACGTTTGCCAACGCATTCGCGAGCGGTCCAACGTGCCGATCATCATGTTGACGGCCAAAGGCGAGGATATGGATAAGATTCTCGGCCTGGAATACGGCGCGGACGACTACATGACGAAGCCCTTCAACATTCTGGAGGTCAAGGCACGCATCAAGTCGATCTTCCGCCGTACCGCGCCCGCGGCGGAATCGGAGGACAAAAAGGTCGTGCGCGTGCACGATTTGGAGGTCAATTTTGCCAACCGGTCCGTGACGCTGGGCGGGCGGGACGTCAAGCTGACGGCCAAGGAATTCGACCTTTTGCAGCTGTTCATCACAAACCGCGGCAAGGTATACAGCCGCGAGAACATGCTGGAGACGGTCTGGAAGTATGATTACCTGGGCGATATCCGCACGGTTGACGTCCACATCCGACGCTTGCGCGAAAAGATTGAACGTGATCCGACCCAGCCTGAATTTATCCTGACCAAATGGGGAGTGGGTTACTATTTCACGGACAAAGATTAACCCGTTTTCCAGCATCCGCACCAAGATCGTCATCGCCTTTCTGCTCGTCATCGGCGTGTCCTATTACGCGGTCGCCACATCGCTCATCAAGATGGTGGGCGACTCGCTCTTCGACGAAAAGGTGCGCGCGGAGAAGAGCACCGTGACCGATTTAGCGGTGCGTTTTTCGCCGCTGTGGGCGACAGAGCGGACGGATGCGTTTTACGACGAGCTGCTTGAAGCCGGGCGCCAGACAGGCGGTCGGCTGCTCGTATTGGATATGGACGGCAAGGTGCAGATCGATACGTTTGGCGAATACAACGGCATGCGCCTGGCGCTGGGGGAGATCAGCACCCTGCTGGCGGGAGAACAGAATGTAGATTACGGATTTCATCTGTTGCCGGGCAACGGGCGCAAGCAGCAGTTTTCCTGGTTGGACATCTTCTCGGGCAGGGACCGCAGCAAGATCTGGGTCGGTTACTTCACCGCCGCTATGGTCTACGACGGCGAACGCACGGGCGTGCTGCTCTATTCGTCCCAGGTGCAGGACATGGTCGATTCACTCGTGAATATGCGCGACCAAATGCTCTCTACGTTCGTACTGGGCGCGCTGGCGGTCAGTCTACTGAGTTTTCTCGTCTCCCGTTGGATTACGCGCCCGATCGGCGCGCTTACAACGGGCATCGAGCAGATGGCAAAGGGCGATTTTTCCAGCCGGGTGCGTGTACAGGGGCATAGCGAGATGGCTCAACTGGCGGAAACGTTTAATTTGATGAGCGAAAAGCTCGAAAACCTGGACCATTCGCGCAATCAGTTCGTATCCAATGCCTCGCACGAGCTCAAGACGCCGCTGGCGACGATGAAAATCCTGCTCGAATCCGTCATCTATCAGGAGGACATGGATCCGGAGCTGCGCTGTGAATTTTTGCAGGACGTCAACAAGGAGATCGACCGGCTGAACCTCGTCATCGGCGATTTGCTAACGCTCGTACATATCGACAGCCACAAGATGAAGCTGCGCCGCGAGATGATGCCGCTGGGGGAATCGGTACGCGACGTGATCCGCCGCCTGGCGCCGATGGCGGCGCAGCGCCGGCAGGAAATCGAGGTGGGGATACACGACGAATGCGAGATGTTCGCCGATCCGCTTAAGCTGCAACAGGTGATCTACAACATCATCGAGAACGCGGTCAAATATACCCCGGACGGCGGCAAGGTGCGCGTCACGCTCGTGCGCGACGGACGCGATGCGGTGTTAAAGATCGCAGATAACGGCGTCGGCATCCCCAAAGAGGATCTGCCGCATATCTTTGAAAGGTTTTACCGGGTGGATAAGGCCCGTTCGCGCGATACGGGCGGAACCGGCCTGGGCCTTTCGATCGTGCAACAGATCATCCGCTTACACGGCGGGAATATCGACGTGCAGAGCGACGCGGGCAAGGGAACGACCTTTACCATCGAGCTACCCGTCAAGTGAGGAGAGATGTTCGGTTGATCAAAAAAGTCATCGCGTGCCTTTGCCTGGCGGTCCTCATCTTCTGTGGGGCAGAGGCCATGCGCCTAAGCGGGGTTTCGCTGACGTTTAAGCCCCTTTTAAACGAAAGCGACGCATCGCGGGGAGACGGCGAGGCGACGCAGGCGCCTCGGGCCGCGCTGGCGACAGCGGCGCCCGGCACGACCGCGACGCCCTTACAGCCGGTCGCCCGCGGTTCGCAGAGCGACGAGACGAGCGTAACGCTGTATTTCAGGTATCATCTGTCGTCCTATTTGGGAAGGGAGGAGCGCGCTGTGAGCGTACCGCGCGATGATGCGGTAGAGTTGACCATCGTTCAGGCGCTCATCGCGGGCCCGAGTTCGACGTATCAGGAGCTGAACCCGCTCTTTCCGCCGGATACGCAGGTGGTCGCCACCCGCCGTAGCGGCAACATGGTTACCGTAACCCTCAGCCGCGCTTTTTTAGGCGCGCCGGCCGATGCGCCGCAAAATTGGCAGTCCTACGACTATTGGGTACAGGAGGCGGTTCTTCGCCGTCGGCTCGCCGCGCAGTCGATCGTGAGCGCGCTAACGGAAAACGGCAGGTGCGAACGCGTGCAGATTTTGATCGCTGCCGCGGAAGGGGACATCCAAGGGGAGCGCATCCCGCGCGCGCTCTTGTATGCGGACGAGACGGACCCACACATCGCGCTCGAGCCCCTCGCGCGCAATGAGGACGTCATCCTGACGCCGCGAAGCGCCGTGCGCGCCATCCTCTCTCTTTGGCAAAGCAAGAGCTGGGACGCGCTGTACGGCTTCATGAGCCGGGGCACAGCCGGGGGCGGCGATGCATCCCTACCTGCGCAGACGGAATTTTTGAGCGAGGTGAGCACGCGCGCATGCTCGCTGCTGGGCTACAGCGTCGGCAGCGGCAGCGTTTCGGTGGATGGCAAGCGCGCCACGGTAAACGTGAGCCTACAGATTCAGCGAAGCGACGGCAGGAGAATGGGGATTGACGACATCCCCCTGCCGCTGATTCTTGAAAACGACAATTGGAAGATGACCTATGCGTCGCTTCAGGCGCTCATGGATCATTCCTAACGGAGGCGTACGATGAAAAAGATCAGGCGGTTGACGGCGGCGCTCCTTTGCTGCCTGTCGCTGGGCGGCTGTGTGGAGCAGATCGAGGAGCGCCCCCCTGCCGAGCTGGCCGCCGCGGACATATCGGTCGTCTACGACGCGCCGCTGGGCGACATGGCCTCCTCGCGCACGCTGGACGCGGTGCTACATTACCTGAGCTACGACGGCACACAGCTCATATCGACGGTCAGGAGCATTTACGTTTCAAGCAATATGACGCAGGCCGAGGCCGTCCTGCGTGCGTTGCTTTCAGACCCTATGCAGGAGGGGATGTTTCCCGTCGCGCCCGGTACGGAGGTGCAGAGCAGCTCGTCGGCCGTGGAGGTATCCAACGGCGTGGCGACGGTCAACCTTTCCTCGCAGGCACGCATCCTCGAACCGCAGGACCTGTATACGGCGCGCGTGGCCATCGCCAATACGCTCACGGAGCTGCCGGACATCGATTACGTGAACGTGCTGGTCGAGGGACGGGAGGAAGGACTGGACCTGGGCGCGCAAATTCCGACGGGAACGCTCTCCCGCAGCGCGAGCGGCGACGTGGCCGCGCTGTGGAACCAGCAGGAGGGGCAGCGCGTTCAGGGAAGCAACACGAGCCTGGCAAAGATGGCGACGCTCTATTTTCCTATGCCTGGCGCGCAATTCATGGTGCCCGAGGTACATAGCCTCACGTTCTCCGGCGCGACCACGGCGGATTACGCGGCGGGACTCTTGCTCGAATGGGGCAAAGGCGCATCAGCCGTACAGGGGTCGCCGGCGGTCTTTTCCCCGCTCGACTACCTGATCGGGCTGCCGGAGGAGAATTGGCTGGATGGCAGCTCCGCGATCGTGCGCTTGAACTTCATGCCGGAGATCGAGGACGCGCTCGCGCGCGCCGCCATCCCCAAGGGCCTCTTCATGGCGATGATGACGTATACCCTGACCAGCTTTATCCCCATGCTGGACGGCGTCGTCGTACATATCGGCGATCGCCTGATCAATCAGCTGACAGAAGAGGAGAGCCTGGACGGACGCGTTTGGACGTTTGCGGAGGGCATCATGACGCGCGGGGATTTCAGCCCCTATCTGGCAGAATACTGCCGGCTCTATTTCCCGACGGAGGCCGGAGACATGCTGGCCGGCGTGAACAGGCCGGTCCCGCTCAAACAGAGCCTGCAGCCGCGGGCGCTGATCCGCCAGCTGCTCGAGGGCCCGCAGCGCGCCGACGCCAAGGAAGGGCTGACCGGCGCTTTCCCGGAGGGCCTCAGCGATGCGGACGTCATCGGCCTGCAGATCGTGGACGACGTCATGCTGATCAACGTATCCCAGACGTTTGCAGATGCCTGCGCGCAGCTGACCGCGCAGCAGGAGCGCAACGTCATTTACACGATCGTCAATACCATGACCGAGCTGTCGCAGGTGCGCCGCGTATGCTTCTTTGTCAATGGCAAGCAGGTCGAGGCGCTGGCCGGCACGATGGAGATGCGCGGATACTTTGTACGCAATCCGGGGATTATCCTGCAAGAGGATTAAGAGGAGGGCGAATCATGCGCCGTAGGAGAGGAAAGAGCGTTCGCCGCAGGCCGGCGGAGCGGTTCGTTCGCGCTGTAAAGGAGCTGCTCATCGGCTGGGCCGGGGGCCTCGTTTTGATCGCGTCGATCGGCATGCTCGCCCCCGGCGAATACCGCGCCGCGCAGGCGTCGCTCGCCTGGTCTCTTGCATTTTCTCCTCTGGGCATGTTGATGGTCCTCAAGGTCCTTCTCATGCGGATGCAAGAGGGCCGCGGAATGCGTGAAGCGATCGATGCAATGCAGAGACGCGCGCGCGTGTCCGTCCTCTACCTGCCGGACCTGACGGCGCTGACGGACGGTTCGTTTGAAGTCGACCGGGCAGGCGCACCGTTTGAGGCGGAGGATCTTCGCGCGCTGCGGCGCCGGGGCGCTTTTATGTTTTTATGCACTGCCTGCGCCGTATGCGACGAAGATGAAAATGCGGCCTTTGCCCGCGCGTTTGGTTTTGAACAAAGGAAGCTGTGCAGTCAATTCCCGCTCCAAGAGCGCACCGTGGACGCGGAAGGCGTAGTGCGCAGCACGCACCTGGAGAACGGAGCCGAACGTACTTTTTTGAGAGGATCGATGGATGCGATTCTCGCCTTATGCCAAGCCATTTGGGATGAAGCGTCCCGGCCCATGACCGACGAAGACCGCCTGACGCTCAAAAAAGAGGCCGCATCTGCGGCTTCACAGGGCCTGCGCGTCGCGGCCTTCGGCATGTCGGAAGGGGGGAGCAACGTCTTCCTGGGTTACACGGCCGCGAGGGCCGTGCTGCGCGCGGAGGCGTGCGCGCAGGTCAAAGCGCTGCTAGCCAACGGCGTGCGTACGAGCCTGCTTTTAGCGCCCGACTCGTCGCAAGCGCGCGCGCTCGCAAGGCGAGCCGGGGTCGCCTGCCCGAGCGGCCGGGGCGGTGCGCCGGGCGTTCGCCTGCGTACCGCGGCCGTGCTGGGCGAAGCGCAAGCGGGCTGCGCCGAGGTCGCCTTTGCGCGAGAGGGGGGATTGGACGGCGCCCTGCAGGAGATTGCGAAAGCCCGCCACCGCCTCTGCACGCTCGTCGAAGCGGCCAGGAGTGCCGGAAAAGCCTCTGCCGTGTTAGGGGCTCTCGTCTTGGCGGCCTATTTGGCCCGATTTACGGTGCTCTGGCCGTTTGCGCCCGGGGTTTTGGGAATTTTCGCCGCAATAGCCGCCTACTACATAAGAAGATGCTGAAGGAGCGGATTGCGCATGCTTATCTTTCGGCCGGGGACGGAGGAACGCCCGCGTTACGCCCTGCTCTATGCGGCGCTCGCATACGCCGCCGGAATTGGCTGCGGCTATACCGCCTCCTTTCGTTATGCCTATCTGGGGTGCGTAGCGCTCCTCTTGGCGCTCAGCGTACTGCTTTTATATAAGCGCAAGCGGGCGGCTTACATCGCGGTCTTTGGGCTGCTGTTTAGCGTCGGGCTGCTTAGATGCACGACGGAGCTCGTTCGCATCCCGGTTCCGGCGGCGGGGCCGGTGGGGATCGAAGGGCGCGTCGAGATGCTTTTAAAGGTCGACGGGCAAAAAGCGCGCGCGACGTACCGCGTGGGCGATATCGACGTTCTGGAGGAAGGCGATACAAAGCCCCTACGCGCCAAGGCGTATGTGAGCCTGCCGCTTACGGAGCAGATGCCGGCCGCCGGCGAGCGCGTGCGCATCAGCGGAAGCGTCTACGAAGCCAAGTCCAAGAGAAACCCCGGAGGGTTCGATTTTTACCTATATCTGCGCCAGCGCGGCATGGATTTTGGCATTTACGGGACGCATGTGGAGCAGGTCCGCGCCGCGTCCGGCGGAGCGGCAGGCCTGTTGGATGCCGCGCGCGAAGCGCTGGCAGAGCGTATTGAGGCGCTGTACGGCGCGCATGCCGGCATGCTGAAAGGCATGTTGCTCGGCGATAAGAGTTCCCTGCCGGAAGAGACGTACGAAGCCTTTAAGCAAAGCGGCATCGCCCACCTGCTCGCCATATCCGGCTTGCACATCGGTCTGATCGCCGGGGCGATCGCATGGTTGCTGAATCGGTTGGGGCTCTCGGTCCGCTTGCGTTTGGGGCTGACGGCCAGTATCGTAGGCGTCTATTGCCTGCTCATCGGCTTGCCGGCGAGCGCGGTGCGCGCCTATATGATGTGCCTATTGTCCATCGCGGCGATGTGGGCCGGACGCAGCTACAACCCGCCCTGCGCAATGGCCGCGGCCGCGCTCTTGATTTTGACGTTCGACCCGCTCGCGCTGATGGACATGGGTTTTATCCTGTCCTTCACGACCGTGCTGGGGATCGTGCTGCTGCTCGCGCGCGTGCAGCGCTGCCTTTCATTTATACCCGAGCCGCTAAACGGCGCGCTCTCCATCGCCGTCGCGGCGCAGATCGCCTCCTTGCCGGGCCAGGCGCTGTTTTTTGGCGAGATCCCGTTGCTGGGCATTCCCGCTAACCTTTTGTGCATTTTGCTCGCCGCCCTTACGGTGCCGTTGGGCCTGCTTTCGCTGATGGCGAGCTGCGTTTTTATGCCGCTGGGGCAGGCGATCGCCTGGTTTGTATCCGAATGCCTGCGCGCGATGGACGTACTCTCGCGCCTGTTCGCCTCCGCGCCATTGGGGAGCCTGCGCATCCCGTGTATTCCTGTTTATGCCGCCCTCGCCTGCGTCGTGTGTTTTTATCTGCTGAGCCCGTACGCGCACCTGCGCACGTCCCTGCGATTCTTTGCGTGTACGACGATACTGTTTTTTACCTTCGGCCTATTTGGATTGTTCAGGGGGCGGGACGTACGGTACGTACAGCTCGACGTCGGGCAGGGGGACAGCGCCGTATTGCTGACGCAGGGGTTCACAACCGTCATCGATACGGGACCGGAAGGGGAGCGGGCCCTGGCCGATCTCCTGCGCAAAGAGGGGCGCGATGTCGATTTACTGCTGCTCAGCCATCTGGATTCGGATCACGCAGGAGCCCTTGATACGTTGATCGCGGAGCGGATACCGGTGGCGCGCATCGGGCTTCCGACGGGCATCGAGGCGGAGGAGACCGACCCGGGTATTCTTGACGCCCTTGCGCGCCTGGTCCAGTCCGGTGCCGTGATAGAGGGGGTTGCGCAGGGCGATACGATCGATGTGCCGCAGGCGCGGCTGGAGGCGCTCGGCCCCGCTCCGTCGGCGAAGGGCTCGAACGGACGGTCCTTGGTTGTGCGAATAGAGGCGCAGGGCGTGTCGATTCTCACAACGGGCGATTTGCCTGCGCAATACGAGATGCATGCAGGCACGCGCTGTGATATACTAAAGGTGTCCCACCATGGAGCGAAAAGCGCTACGAGCGCGCAGTTGCTCAAGAGCGCCTCGCCTTCGCTCGCGCTGATCAGCGTGGGCCGAAACTTTTACGGTCATCCAACGCCGGAGGTGCTGGGGCGTTTGGCGCAGGCGGGCGTGCAGGTACTGCGCACGGATGAGTCAGGGGCGATCAGCATCCGTCTGCGGGAGGGGCAATACCGCGTACGCCGATTTGTACAGGATAAAGGAGCATTGTATGACGCATCAGGCCTTTTTTGACGCGATGAAAGCGGGATCGATAGCGCGCGTCTATTGGTTTTATGGCAATGAGGAGCACGTAAAGAAGAGCGCCCTCAAGCGGCTGCGGGAGTGCATGCTCACCCCCGGGCTCGAACAGATGAACGAGACGATTTTGGACAACCCGGCGGTCGACAGCATCATTACCGCCTGTGAGACGCTGCCGATGATGGATGCGCGCCGCCTTGTCCTCGTGCGCGAGAGCGCTTTGCTGACGGCCGGGCGTTCGCGCGACGAGGCCACGGAAGCCGAACGCCTCGCCGCGTATATCGGTCGTGTGCCGGAGACGTGCTGCCTCGTGTTTTATTGCAGCGGCGGCATCGACAAACGCAAAAAACTCGCGCAGACGCTTACAAAGACGGCGTTTGTCGTGCAGTTTGATCCGCTGGACGACCTGGAACTCGCACGCTGGATGCGCCAGGCGCTCAAAGGGTATGGGAAGACGCTTTCTGCGGAGGATGCGCAGTTTCTTTCCTTTACGTCCGGGCGGGATCTGACGATGTTGTCGCGGGAGATCGAAAAGCTTGTAAGCTTTGCCGGAGATCGGGCGCAGATCACGCGAGCGGATATCGAACAGGTCGCTACCAAGACGCTGGAGTGCACGGTCTTCAACATGGTGGACGCCATTTTGGCCGGCAAGGAGGAGCAGGCGTTTGCGCTGCTCTCGCATCTTTTACAGGCAGGGGAGGCGCGCATCGGCATTCTGGCGCTGATCGCACGCCAATACCGGCAATTGCTGCACGTTCGGCTCATGCAGGACGGCAAGGTACCGCAGGGAGAGATGATGAAGCGCCTGGGCGTGCCTTCGTTTATCTTCAACCGTTTGCAGGGGCAGGCGCGCCCATACGACGCGCAGCGCCTTGCCCGCTGCGTCGCGCTATGCGAGGAGACGGATTACGCGATTAAGAGCGGACGTATGCGCGAGGAGGCGGCCCTGGAGCGCGCGATGCTGATGCTCTGTGCACGGCAGGCGTAAACGGCGGAGGACGAACGAATAAAAAAACGATCCGATTCATATTGAACCGGATCTCTCTTTTGGCTCTGCATTACTTAGCGGCTTGCGCCTTTACAAGGGCACGGGCCAGACGGGCCTTTTTGCGGTTGGCAGCGTTCTTATGGATGACGCCCTTTGCCGCAGCCTTATCGACAGCACTGGAGGTGGAACCCAGCAACGCGGAAGCGGCGTTCGCATCGGAAGCGAGGGCAGCCTCGTACTTCTTGAGCGAGGTCTTGGTCGCAGACTTCACCATGCGGTTGCGAAGATTCTTGGTTTCGCTCACCTTGCCGCGCTTAATAGCAGACTTAATGTTCGGCAAAACAGTTCACCTCCTCATGTATCATTCGCTTTAGAATCAGCAAATAGTATTTTACCATGTTTTCATGCCGATTGCAAGCCTTATATTGGCGCAAACCGTTTCTTTTTTAGACCTAACTTTTCAAAGGCGCGCCGACGCACGCGCCCTGCGTATGACGCAGGAGCGCGTATATTTTTTACGTATTTGAGGCAGCCTTTAGAAAAAATGAACAAAACGGAGAGGAAAACAAAATGCGCAGCGTTTTTACAGATCTGGCGCTCGAACGCCATCAGATGACGCAGGAGCGTGACCGGGAAGGCATTGAGCTGGAGACGCACAAAAACGGATCAGTCGAGAGGACGATCGTCAAGATACTGACGGAGCAGGCCGAACAGACGATGCAGCGGCCGAGGGGGCGTTATATCACCCTGAGCTTTGAGCAGCAAGCCCAGCTCGACCTGGACGTACGCAGGGAGCTGGCGGACGAGGTCGCCTCTGCGCTTGCGCACATGTTGCCGGAGGAGGGCGACGTGCTCGTCGTGGGGCTGGGAAATAGGCGGGTAACCGCCGACGCGCTCGGGCCGCGTGTGGTGGACGCGACGCTCGTCACGCGCCATCTGCAAAGGCACCTGCCGCAATCTCTGTCCGAGCGCGTACGTCCCGTCAGCGCAGTAGCGCCGGGCGTTCTGGGCATCACCGGCATGGAGACGGCCGAGGTGGTGAAAGGGATCGTGCGCCATGTGAACCCGGCGGCTGTCATCGCGGTGGATGCGCTCGCCGCCCGCGAATCCGGCCGCATCTGCAGCACGGTACAAATTGCCGATACGGGGATCGCGCCGGGGTCCGGCGTCGGGAACTGCCGGATGGGGCTGACGCAGGGAACCCTGGGCGTTCCTGTGATCGCCATCGGCGTGCCGATGGTCGTATACGCCGCGACGATCGCGCGCGACGCGCTATCCTATCTCGTATCGGACGTACAAGAGGACGTGGAAAACAGGGAGCAGGTCGTCGACGCCCTGATTGAACGCGTCATAACGGAACAGCTGGGCGATCTGGTCGTCACCCCACGGGAGGTCGACGCGCTCATCGATCACATGTCGGAGATCGTCGCGGCCGGCATCAATCAGGCGCTGCATCCGCAGCTCGATCCGGCTGAAATCTCACTGCTCATGTCCTGACCCGACATGTTTGGCGGGAAACGGGCATACAGATGAGGGAGAAAAAAGCGGGGTGGAATGATGAAGCTGCGGATATTTGCGTCTCAAATTCTGTCAAAGAGAGGACGAGCCGTCTTTTGGGCGGCGACGGCCGTCTCCTTGACGATCGCCATCGCCGGCGCTGCGCTGATCCCGGAAGAGAAAGCCGTGCCGGCCATGGCCTATGTGGAGACGGGGCAGGATGTAAACCTCTTCGCTTTTCCGCAGCCTTCGCCCGGCACGACGCTCAAGAGCGTAGAGGTTGAACCCGAGGAGCTGCCCCAGCCGGGCGATATACGCATCGAGGTCGTCCGCCGTACGCATAGCCCTGAACAGAAAAAACGCGTTTTGATCTACCATACCCATACCTGGGAAGCGTATGAGCCGACGCCTGAGAACAGCTATACGCAGACCGAACGCTGGCGCACGAAGGACAATGCGTACAATGTGGTCAAGGTAGGGGACGTACTCGCGCAGGAGCTTACGAAACTGGGCATGGAGGTCGTGCACGATGCGACGGCCCATGAGCCGCCCGTGCTCTCCACAGCCTATACGCGCTCGCTGCAAACGTTGGAGGCCTACCGCGAACGGGGTGACATATTCGATTACTATATCGATTTGCACCGAGACGCTTACGTCGCCTCCATGGCGGGGCATAACAGCGTGACCGATGGAGAGCAATCCCTTGCACGGATTATGGTGCTCATCGGCAAAGGCACGGGCGCCTCGGGCGGAGAGGCGTTTGAACAAAAGCCCAACTGGGAGGTCAATATCGTGCTGGCGCAAGCCATTACCGATGCGTTGAACGCGCAGGTTGAAAACCTCTGCTATCCGGTCAAGACGAAGACGGGCCGCTTCAACCAGCATATATCGGAGGGCGCGCTCTTGATCGAGGTGGGCAACAACATGAATACGCTCGAGGAGGCGATGGCGTCCATGCCTTATCTGGCCCGCGCGATCGTGCAAGCGACGCAGTAGTTTTCTTTTTGCTCAAAATGCGGTATAATGGCAATAGCATCACAGATGAGGAGATCGATTATGATGGCGGATAGGAGTGCGCCCATCGGCATCTTTGATTCGGGGGTGGGCGGAATCAGCGTATTACGCGAGGCGCTCAGCACGCTGCCGCATGAGCGTTTCATCTATTACGGCGATACGGCGCACGCACCCTATGGCGTAAAGACGCCGCAGGAGGTGCTGCTGCGCGTGCAGGCGGTCGTGGACGGCCTGCTTGCGCAGGGCATCAAGGCGCTCGTCATCGCCTGCAATACGGCGACAGGCGTCGCCGCCAAGGATTTGCGCGCGCGCCTCGACATCCCGGTCATCGGCATGGAGCCCGCGCTCAAGCCCGCATCGCTCCTGCGCCGCGGGGGAGACGTGCTGGTCATGGCAACCCCTGTGACGCTTACGCAGCCGAAATTTGCGCAACTGATGGAGGCGTACGGCGAGGGCGCCATCGCCCTGCCCTGTCCGGGGCTCATGGAGTTCGTGGAGCGTGGTATGCTGGGCGGCGAGGCGCTGGACGCCTATCTTTCGCGTCTGTTTCAGCCCTTTCAGGGCCGTCAAATCGACAGCGTCGTCCTCGGCTGCACGCATTACATATTTTTGCGCGGCGCGATCGCGCGCCATTTTACAGCGGAAACCCGCATTCTCGATGGGAATGCGGGCACGGTGCGCCAGCTGCGGCGCAAGCTGGACGAAACCGGTATGCTGCTCGCCGGCGGCGTGGGCGGCGTTACGCTTGAAACGTCGGGCGACGCCGCGACCGTTCTGCCCCAAATGCGCCGTTTACTGGAAATATAGGCGGCCAGACGGGCCCAATCACATCCATTTCATTTGATTTTTGAGAATTGAACCCTGTTGGGCCAAAATAATCTTTTCTTTTTTGTTGGCATCATGTATAATGGTGAACAGATGGTGTGTGGCGGGTGCGAAAACGCTATGTGCCGTATGAAATGAATCGGCTTAGACCGAGCATTTACATTGTATCCATGTAAAACAGGGATACAAATAATAGGAGGATTGAGCATGAAGGACTACTTGGCGAAAGACATTCGTAACATTGCGGTACTCGGTCATGGCAGCGAAGGCAAAACGACGCTGATAGAGGCGATGCTGTTTGCTTCCGGCGCCATCGACCGTCAGGGACGCGTAGAGGATGGAACCACGGTATCGGATTACGATCCGGAGGAGCTCAAGCGTCATATCTCCATCGGCGCATCGGTCGTGCCGATCGAGTTTTCCAAGAAAAAGGTCAATTTTATCGACGTACCCGGCTACTTCGACTTTATCGGCGAGGCGGTTGGCCCCATGCGCGCGGTCGAGGGCGTGCTCGTGGTGATCGGCGCGCCCTCCGGCATTACGACGGGCGCGGAAAAGGCATGGAACAACGCCAAGCGCAACGGCCTCGCGAAGTTTATCGCGATCAATCAAATGGACCGTGAGCATGTCGACTTCCGCAAGACGCTGGACGTGCTGCGCGAAAAATACGGCTCCTGCATCGTGCCGATGGTGCTCCCGATCGGCGAAGGCCCCAACTTTAAGGGCATCGTGGACGTTCTGAGCAAGAAGGCGTTTGAGGGCAGCGGCAAGGCGATGCACGAGATCCCGATCCCGGAAGGGATGATGGCCGACGTCGAAGAGGCCGTAGAGGCATGCCGCGAGGCCGCCGCTTCAACGGAAGAGGATCTGATGGAAAAGTACTTCAGCGAGGGCGAGTTGACGGACGAGGAAATGCTGCGCGGGCTGTCCGCCGGCATTTACGACGGCTCGCTTGTGCCTGTCGCCCCCGTATCGGCCACGACAGGTATCGGCGTCGCCCCTTTGCTGCACGCGCTGGCGACGTACATGCCTTCCCCGCTGGGGCACTCCTTCCACGGCGTAAACCCCAAGACGGGCACCATCCACGTGCGCCATTGCGACCTGAATGAATCGTTCACGGCGCAGGTCTTCAAGACCATCGCCGACCCGTTTGTCGGCAAGCTCTCGCTCATCAAAATCATCTCCGGAACGTTGACCTCCGGAACGGCGCTGTTTAACGCCAACACCGAAAAGTTGGAAAAGGCCGCCAATATCTTCACCGTGCGCGGCAAGAAGCAGACGCCTGTCAACGCGCTTTACGCGGGCGACATCGGCGCGCTGTCCAAGCTGCAATACACCAACACGGGCGACAGCCTGTGCGAGGTCAATAAGGTCGTCAAGTACGATCCCCTCGAGTTTCCGCAGACGCAGATGTCCATGGCCATCTTCGCCAAGAAGGCGGGCGAGGAAGACAAGGTCTTCTCCGGCCTCTCGCGCCTGATGGAGGAGGATCCGTCCCTTCGGCTCGAAAAGAACGTCGAGACGACCGAATCGCTCCTGTGCGGGCAAGGCGAACTGCACTTGGAGATCACGCGCCAGAAGCTGGCGAGCAAGTTCGGCGCGGAGGCCGTGCTCAAGGAGCCCCGCATCCCGTACCGCGAATCCATCCGCAAAACCATCAAGGCCGAAGGCCGCCACAAGAAGCAGTCCGGCGGACATGGGCAGTACGGCCACGTTTGGATTGAGTTCTCGCCGCTGGAGGACAGCTCGACGGACTTTGAATTTGTGGACGCGGTGGTCGGCGGCGTCGTGCCGCGCAACTTCATTCCTTCCGTAGAAAAGGGCCTGCGTGAAAACCTGCCCAAGGGTGTGCTAGCGGGGTATCCGATGGTCGGCCTGCGCGCGAAGCTGTACGACGGCTCGTACCATGCGGTAGACTCCTCCGAAATGGCGTTCAAGACGGCCGCGCGCATCGCTTATAAAAAATGTATCGACGCGGGCCCCGTTCTGCTGGAACCGATCAACCACGTCGAGGTGCTCGTGCCGGACGAGTACATGGGAGACATTATCGGCGATATGAACAAGCGCCGCGGACGCATCCTGGGGATGAACCAGGTGGACGGCCTGCAGCAGATCGTCGCCGAGGTTCCCCTGGCCGAGATGACCAAGTATGCGACAGACCTTCGATCCATGACCCAGGCGCGCGGCTCATTTACGATGAACTTTGAGCGCTATGAGGAAGTACCCGCGATGATCGCAGCCAAGATTATCGACGAGCACAAGCAGAGCGATTCGGACGACGACGACGAATAATCCTCCTGCTTTGAACCCCCGGTTACCTTCAGGCTGTTGAAAAACCCAGGCATCTTCGTTGGGGATGCATGAAGAGTGGGAATCCCATTTATTTTGCACGAGGTCGTTTACAAACCTATCGAAATCAGTAAAGCGGCGTATGCCACTTTGTCGACACGTTGAGCCGGAGCGTTTGCTCCGGCTTTTTTCATCGCATATTGTTGTAGACCATCAAATGTGGTAAAATAAACATGGATAGAAAGCTTGCCGCAGGAGGAATAGCATGATTACATCCGTCTGCCTGAACCCGAGTATCGATAGAACCGTGCAGGTCAAGGGCTTCGCCATCGGTGCGACAAATCGCATTTCCAGCGAGCAGAGCGCCGGACGTGGAAAAGGCGTCAACGTCGCGCTCGCGGCGAAGAATCTCGGCCTAAAGACGTGCTGCACAGGCCTTTTGGGGGAGGACAACGCGCGGTTGATCCTTACGCCTTTTGAAAGACTAGGCATTCGCGAACGATTTGTCCGCTATGACGGGGCTGTCCGCACAAATTTAAAGATACAGGACGAAGAAAAGCGCAGCATTACCGAGCTCAATGAGCCCGGTACGCCGGTGGATGAAAAAGCGCTGATTGCGGTCGCCGCGCGTATCGAGGAACTGGCAAAGGAGAGCGCCTATTTGGTGCTGACCGGTAGCCTACCGCCGGACTGCCCAGCCTCTATTTACCGCATGCTGATGCTGCGCGTTGCCGATTCCGGCTGCCGCTGCGTGCTCGACGCGAGCGGCGCTTGTTTGGCGGACGGCATCCTGGGCAAGCCTTTTTTGGTCAAACCCAACCTGCAGGAGCTCGAACAGGTCAGCGGGAAGACGCTCACGACGCTGCGCGAAATCAGGACGGAGGCGCTTCGATTTATCGAACAGGGTACGCAGATCGTCGTAGTCTCCATGGGCACAGGCGGCGCCCTCATGACGGACGGCAAGACGACGCTGTACGCCGCTTCCCTGCCCGTGAGCGTGCATTCTACGGTCGGCGCGGGCGACGCGATGGTGGCCGGGCTTATCTGCGGCTTTGAAGAGGGCGGCGAGTTGAAGGAAGCCTTTCGCTGCGGCGTAGCCGCGGCTGCGGCAGCCGTCAGCAGCCCGAACGGCTGTCTCTTCGAGCGGGCGCAGTACGACAAGCTGCTCAACCGAGTCGAGATTGGACGTGTTTGAATTGCATTTTTCCGGCTTTTTTGCCGTCGGCGTACTGCACGACGGCACGATCGAATTGCGTCTACGCGGCCGGCTTCCGGCCTTGCCCGAAGCGCAGCGCGTGCCGGTATACGACTTTGAAATCTACTTACCGCACGGGCGCGAGGCCATCGGCACGGTTTGCCTGCGCGTCGGGGACAGCGGCCTGATCGACTACGCCGGGCACGTCGGTTATGCGATCGAGCCTGAATACAGAGGGCATCACTATGCAGAGCGCGCCGTGCGCCTGATTTTGCCGCTCGCCTGGCGCCACGGGATGGAGCGCCTGCTGATCACGGCGGACCCGGGCAACATCGCCTCCCGCAGGACCTGCGAACGCCTCGGGGCCGAGCTGCTGGACATCGCCGATGTGCCGCCTTCGTGCGAGCTTTACAAAGGCGGCGCGCGTCGAAAGGCACGCTACATCATCAAAAGAAGGAAAATGGAGGAAAATGCGGATGTTTGACATCACCGTCCCCCTCAGAGAGGGCATGCTGCAATATCCCGAAGACCCGCTCTACCGGCGCGAGTGGTGGTACGCGATCGAAAGGGGCAACGATTGCAACGTCTCGAACGTTCACCTGAGCGTGCATACCGGCACCCACATGGACGCGCCCTATCACTTCCTTCAGGACGCTCAAACGCTCGATCAACTGCCGCCCGAGCGTTTTGTGGGGGATTGCCGCCTCGCGCACATCGCCGGACGTCCGGTCATCGACGAGGCGGATTTAAGGCCTCTTGCCCCCCGGCGGGGGGAGCGGTTATTGCTCAAAACGGATAATGCGGACGGCATGCGAAGCGACGTGTATAACCCGCGTTACGTCGCGTTGACCCCGAGGGCGGCCCGCTATTTGGCGGCGTGCGGCGTCCAGGCGGTCGGGATCGATTACCTGTCCATCGAACCGTACGGACAGGATGGGGAGGTGCACCGTATTCTTTTGGGCGCAGGCATCGTCGTATATGAGGGATACGACGCGTCAGCTGTGCCGGCCGGCGACTACGAATTGCTCGCGCTGCCCATGCTGATCGAAAAGAGCGACGGCGCGCCCTGCAGGATGCTCCTGCGCGAGCATTCTTCTTGCGCAATGCGTGAAAAGAAGGGTTGAAATTCCCCGAAATTGTGGTATAATAAGGTTGCGTGAAAATTACCGCATTTACGCATTCACGCATACCGCTAAGGATTACGGATTCAACGGAAGACGGGCTGACAATGAGGGAGGAAAAGATTATGAACATCTTGCTTACGGGCGGTGCCGGCTTTATCGGGACGCATACTTGCGTGGAACTGCTCTCCTGCGGACATGACGTCATCATCGCGGATAACTTCTATAACAGCAGCCCCGAAGCGGTGCGCCGCGTAGAGGAAATTTCCGGGCGGCAAGTAAAGGTTTACGATATCGACGTGTGCGACGCCCAAAAGGTCGACGCCGTTTTCTCGGAAAATAAGATCGACGCGATCATCCACTTTGCCGCCTATAAGGCGGTGGGCGAATCGGTCGCCAAGCCGCTCGAGTACTACAGGAACAATCTCGACTGCACGCTTACGGTCTGCGAGGCCATGAAGCGCCACGGCGTAAAGCGGTTTATCTTCAGCTCGTCCGCGACGGTTTACGGCATCCCCGATCACATGCCGCTGGACGAGACCATGCCTACGAGCTGCACGAACCCCTACGGCTGGACGAAATACATGAACGAGCGCATCCTCACCGACGTGGCGTTTGCCAATCCCGACTGGTCGGTGGTGCTCCTGCGTTACTTCAACCCGATCGGTGCGCATGCGAGCGGCCGGATCGGCGAAATGCCCAACGGCATCCCGAACAATCTGTTGCCTTATATCACGCAAGTAGCCGCAGGCAAGCTCGACCACCTGAACGTCTATGGCGACGACTATCCGACGCACGACGGCACCGGCGTGCGCGATTACATCCACGTGGTCGACCTGGCGAAGGGGCATGTGGCGGCGGCCGCCTATGCGCAGGCGCATGCGGGCGTAGAGATCATCAACCTCGGCACGGGCACGGGCTACAGCGTGCTGGACATCGTGAAGGCCTTTGAAGAGGCCAACGGCGTCAAGGTGCCCTACCAGATCGTGGCGCGCCGGCCGGGCGACATCGCCGAATGCTGGGCAGACCCTTCAAAGGCCGCGAAGCTGCTCGGCTGGAAGGCGGAAAAGACGCTGCGGGATATGTGCCGGGACTCGTGGCGCTGGCAAACCCAAAACCCGAACGGATACGCCGATTAACCGGACTAAATCGAGCCAAATCGAGTAGGAGGCGGGCTATTCGCCGCGCCTCCTACTCGATTTTATTGCTCTTATTGGTTGGCGTCTTTGCGACGGGACAGCGCCCTGTCTTTCAGTTTCTCAAACGCGTCGCCGTAGCGCGTGGAGCGCAAA
>JAEYAR010000139.1 GCA_023404715.1 Bacillota bacterium
TGGCGCTGGGAGAACAGCAGGACGATATTTTTTACCGCAATATCGTGGATAAGATCGTGGTTTATAGCCGGGAACATATTGAAATCTATCTGAATCTGCTCCCCTACAAATGGGCCTATACGCTTGCTGAATTGCCGGGAAATCCCGGTAAAAAAAAGCCGGATTTAACGGAGCATTATAATACAGATATACCTATATCGGTCAACGTGCCCTTCGCCACCGCGTACGGCATGGAAAAGCGCTGGCTTAAATAGCGCAGGGAGGCGCTGAGTTCGCCATCCGGGCCGCCGTATTGGCTGATGATCGCCTGGGCCAGACGGGGATTGGTCCGGGCGATGCGGACCGGGTATTGAAGCTTCTTTTCATAAATCCACATGCTTACACCTCCATCGCAGGTTGATTTGCCTCAGGCTCCCAGGGCCATGGATTGTCGAGCCATGACCAACGGGCCGGGCAACCGCCGGCGTCATTCACGCAAAGGCAGGCGTAGTTGCACATGCCCTCGCTTTCGCTGCAAAGCCTTTGATAGAGCGCCAGGGCGTCGGCATCCTGCGGATGCGTATCCAGATAGAGGCGTACCTCCCATGTGGCAAAGGGCAGCGCGTAGCTGCTGAGCGTATTAGGCATACCGGGCACCTCCCATCACGACCTTGCCGCAGAAGGGCTTATCCAGTTCGGGGTAGAGCGTCCCCTTTAGCAGGGCCGCTTCGGGGGAGTAAATGGTGTTCAATTGCTGCATCGGCACGTAGGCCATGGCGAGCGCGGGCGATTCCGGCATTTTGGGGATCGCGCAGGCGCCTAAATCGATATTCATCAAACGGATCCACCGCCTTCTTTTTTAGAATGGGGGCAGCCTGGGCCGTCAAAAAGCCGACGGAGGGGGCTGCACTTCTAAAATATGTGGTGACGGCCATGCGGGTGCAAGCGGGGGGCCAGGCGATGGAACACCGCGCTGGAATTGTCGGCGGATTCCTCCTTCGGGCAGTTGATTCCGTCTCTTCTATGTGGTATCATACTAGATGTTGCGCCGAAATCAAAATGCGTACTATATATGGAATGCTGATCCGGCTGGCGCGGAAGGAGAGCTTGTGGTGAACGTAAGAAAAAGGAACGGTAAGGTGGTAGCTTTCGACGGCGAGTTTATCGCGCGCGCGGTAGAACTGGCTGCGGCTGCGGCAGGGGAGCACGACGAGGAAATTGCAAGGCTCGTCGCGCGCGACGTGGAGGCGCGTCTCGACAAGGCGGGCGAGCCTACGGCCGACATCGAGGCGATTCAAGACATGGTGGAGCAGGTGCTCTTCGAGCAGCAGCGCTTTCGGACCGCGAAGGCCTATATCCGCTACCGCATGGAGAAGGAAAAGGTGCGCGGTAAGGAGCAGTGGCAGGAAGGCCTGCTGAGCAAGGAGTTCCTGAGCCCCTATAAACACGCGCCGGGGCCCATGGATCAGCTGGGATCCTTCGTATACTCCCGGACCTATTCCCGCTATCTGCCCGCGCTCAACCGCCGCGAATTCTGGTGGGAGACCGTGCGGCGCGCGGTCGAATACAACTGCTCGCTCGCGCCGACATCGCGCGATGAGGCGGAAAAGCTGTACGACAACATCTATCACCTGCGCCAGTTTGTCTCCGGCCGGACGCTATGGGTGGGCAATACGTCCGTCTCGCAGGCCTACCCGCTGGCGAATTATAACTGCGCTTTCGAGGTGCTGGACGACTACCACGCCTTTCACGACCTGTTTTACCTGCTGATGGTGGGCAGCGGCGTAGGCGTGCGCGTGCTGAAAGAGGACGCCCAAAAGCTGCCGAAGATTCGCACAAACGTGAAGATTATTCACAAGGCGTACGACCCGCGCGCAATCGAGGAGCGGCTGGAGTTCACGAACCTGACGTTCTCGACGGATACGGCGACGCTGTCCATCGGCGATTCGAAGGAGGGCTGGGCGCAGGCGCTCGACCATTACTTCGGAATGCTGACGAACCGCGAATACAACAAGATTCGCAAGATCATCGTGGAGTACGACAGCATCCGCCCGCGCGGCGAGCGGTTGAAGGTATTTGGCGGTACGGCGAGCGGCTTTGAGTCGATGATGACGATGCTCGACAAAATCCACAAGGTCGTCACCGCGGCAGGGCTGCGCGAGGGAGAGCCGCTGACGTATCTCAAGCCGATCGACCTGCTGGATATCGCCAACATCATCGGTGAGAACGTCGTCTCGGGCGGCGTGCGCCGCACCTCCGAAATCGGTTTGATCGACCAGGACGACGAAGCGTGCATCAAGGCCAAGAGCAACCTTTACCGCCAGGTGAACGGCCGGTGGGAGATCGACAAGGCCATTGCCCATCGTCAGATGAGCAATAACTCGATCTTCTACCGCCGCAAGCCTACGCGCGAGCAGCTGCATTGGCATTTGCAGCAGATGCGATATTCCGGCGAGCCGGGATGGATCAACGAGGAGGCCGGGCTCAAGCGCCGGGCGAACTTTTGCGGATGCAACCCCTGCGGTGAAATTTTGCTCGACAGCCACGGCCTTTGCAACCTGACGACGGTGAACGTCATGGGCTTTGTAAAGGACGGCGCACTGGACGAAGAAGCGCTGCTGGAGGCGCAGCGGCTCTCCGCTCGCGCGGGGTACCGCATGACCTGCCGCGAGCTGGAGATGCACCGTTGGAATGCCGTGCAGCAGCGGGACCGGCTGCTCGGCTGTTCGTTGACGGGTTGGCAGGACATGGTGAACGCGACCGGCATCGACTGCGAAGGACAAGCCCGGCTGCTCGAGCGCATGCGCGAGGCCGTGCACGAGGCGGCGGATAAGATCGCCGACCAGCTGGGGCAAAACCGCCCGATTCTGATGACGACCGTCAAACCGGAAGGTACGCTTTCACTGCTGCCCACGGTGTCCAGCGGCGTACACTACTCGCATGCGCCCTATTACGTCCGCCGGGTGCGCATCTCGTCGTCCGATCCGCTGTGCAAGGTCTGCGAGGACCTGGGATATCCGGTCTTCCCGGAGGTCGGCCAGGATGCGGATACCTGCAAGACGAAGGTGGTGGAGTTCCCGGTCAAGGCGCCGGAAGGGCGCGTAAAGGCGGACGCTTCCGCCATCGAACAGCTGGAAAACTACAAGATGTTCATGACGCATTACGTCGACCACAACTGCTCCATCACCGTACACGTGCGCGATCACGAATGGGATCAGGTGGAAGAGTGGGTCTGGGAGAACTGGGACGACGTCGTAGCGCTTTCGTTCCTCAGCTACGACGACAGCTTTTACGAGCTGCTGCCCTACGAGGCCATCACGCAGGCGGAGTACGAGCGCCGCAAGGCGGCGATGCGCCCCTTCAACCCCTCGCTCATCTCCAAGTATGAGCATGAGGAGACGGAATTGGACATCGGGGAAAGCGACTGCGTGAACGGCGTCTGCCCGATCCGCTGAGCAAGGAGAAAACGATGGAAAACGCACGATCTGGATTGCGCCGGTTTATCCCCTATTTACGACGCCATAGGCGTGCGCTTGCGCTCATCCTCCTATTGTCCATCGCGGTGGCCTTTATTGTGCTGCTGCCCGTGCAGATCATCAGCGCCGCGGTAGACGATCTGTCCGGCGCGTCGGCCCGCTCGTCTTTTTCGGTTTGGATCGGCCTGGCAGGCGGGCGGCCGCTCGCCTATCCGTGCCTCTTTTTCATCTTCTATGCGCTCTCGCAGGCGGCGTCAACCTTCTACGGCGACCGGGTAATGCGCCTATCCTACCGCATGATCGAGGAGCTGCGCGCGGACGCCTTTGGCTGGATCGTTCGCCGCCGTCCCTTCGCGGATGAACTTCGCGAAGGGGACGTGATCGCGCGTCTCACCGGGGATATCGAAGCCGTAAACAGCGTGGTTAGCGGGCCGCTGAACGGCCTAATCCTTTCGCTTTTGCAGGTCATATGGGCGCTGGGCATTTTCGCCCTATGGAACCCGCTGTTGGCGTTGGCGGCGACGCTCGCGCTGCCGGGGCTGTATGCGGTCAGCGTCTGGGCGGCCAAACGCAGCGCCGTCATCGCGGGCGAATCGCGCAAGGCGGACGCGGCGCTCGTGGTGGGCATCAGCGGCGTGCTGGACAGCCTGCCTCTGGTGCGCGCTTATCAGAAGGAAAAATACGAGGAGGGGCGTTTTGCCGGACCGAACCGGCGCGTGACACAGCTAAAGGGCGAGGGACAGAGGCTGTACGTGCGCTATCAGGCGGGCATTCAATTGTTCAGCCTCATCGGCTATACGCTCGTGCTGTTCGTGACGATCCGGATGGCGCTGGAAGGGCGCCTCTCGCCCGGCGCGGTGCTGACGGCGTTCGTCTACGCGCAGAACATCTATCGCCCGATTACGCAGATCACGCAGTATGTCAACTCGCTGGCCGCGGCGGATGCGGCCCTGACGCGCGTCTTCGCCCTGAAAGAGCGCGTGATGGAGGCATCAGGGCCCTGCGTGCAGGGCGGGGATGTCGCATGCGAGGACGTATCCATCCGTTGCAACGAGGAATACACGCTCAGCGGCGTGAGCTTTACAGCGCGGGCGGGCACGCTCACCGCGCTGACCGGCCCGAGCGGCGCGGGCAAGAGCACGCTGCTTTACGCGCTCATGGGCTTTAAGGAGATTGCGAGCGGACGGATGCATGCAGGGGAGTCCATTCGCTACGCAGCCCAATTCCAAAGCGCGTATCTCTTTGACCGCAGCCTGCTGGAAAACGTGGCGTATGGCGAGGATAGGCCCGATCGAGAGCGGGCGCTTGGGTGCCTGCGAGCGGTGGGGCTTGAGCGCCTGTGCGCTCAACGCGGGCTCGATTCCCTCCTTGGCACGCAGGGGAAGACGCTGTCCGGCGGCGAACAGCGGCGCGTCGCGCTGGCGCGTATGCTATACCGCGAGGCGGACGTCTACCTGATGGACGAGCCGACGGCGGAGCTGGACGAGCATAGCGCCCAAGAGATCAGAAACCTGATTCTGCGGCTTAGAGCGAGGTCGACCCTCATCGCCAGTACGCACGACGAAGCGCTGATCCGCGCGGCGGATCATGTGGTCAAGCTATAACGCCGCGGCATAAGAAAAAATGGCGCCCGGTTTGCAGCCATATGCAAACCGGGCGCCGTCTTTACCGGCAGACGAAGGAGGACGGAATTTCATCTCTCCCGCTCAGGCGCACCATGCGATAGCCGATGCCGATGTGCGTCTGAATGAGGCGTTGGCCCGTGCCGTGCAGCTCGATTTTGCGGCGCAGCGTAGCCATGAAAACGCGCAGGGTGGATACGTCGCTGTCCTGTACGCTGCCCCAAATTTCGCGGGTGATCATGTTGTGCGTGAGCACCTTGCCGACGTTGCGCGCGAGCAGGCAAAGCAGCTTATATTCCATCGGCGTCAGGTGGATTTCCTCGCCCGCGACGCGCACGCAGCAGGCGTCGTAGTCGAGCGTCAGATCCCCATTGGTGAAGAGAGGACTTCCAGCTTCGTCGCTTTGCACGTACCCGGCGCGGCGGACCGCCGCCCGCAGGCGGGCGAGCAGCTCCTCTACGTTAAAGGGCTTGGTCAGGTAATCGTCCGCGCCCACGTCCAGCGCGGCGATCTTATCCTGATCGTCCGCGCGGGCGCTGACGACGATGATGGGCACGGTGGCCATCGCCCGGATGCGCTCGATCACCAGGGCGCCGTCGATATCGGGCAGACCCAGGTCGAGCAGGATGACGTCCGGCCGGTGGGTCTGCGCCTGCATGACGGCGCTGTGCCCGTTTTCGGCGGTGATAAAATGGTACCCCTGGGTATCGAGCGTCGTCTGGATGAGGCTGCGCACCGCGCGGTCGTCCTCTACGATCAATACGCTATGCTTGTTCATACGAATATCTCCTCTTCGCGATTTGCCCTACTAAGCCATCTTCGTCTCTGCTCTGAGCGCAAAGGAGAAGACGCTGCCGTGCGGCGCATTGTCGCGCACGCAGATCGTGCCGCCGTGCGCTGCGACGATGGATTTGCAAAGCGCGAGTCCCAGACCGATGCTGCGCCGTCCGTCGCCGTGCGCGTTGTTTACGGAATAAAACATGTCGAACAGCCGCGCCTTGTCCATATCGGCGATGCCCTCGCCTTCGTCCGCCACCTCGACGCAGGCGTCTTCCCCTTTGCGAAAGGCGCGCAGCGCGATGTGCGTCCCCGCAGGCGTGTACTTCAGCGCGTTGTCCAGCAGGTTGACGATGACCTGTACGATCAGGCGCGCATCCATCCTCGCCATGAGGAGCTCATCCTCGACGCAAACGCTGATTTCGTGATCCTTGCTGCGCTTGGTCATGTGTGATACGGCTTCCTCGACGACATCGCTGATCAATTCGGGCTGGGTCTTGAGCTCCATGCTGCCGTTTTCAATGCGCGTAATGGAGAGCAAATTCTCCACCAGACCGACCAGCCACATGGAGTCCTCGTAGATATCGGCGTACAGGCGCGCGCGTTCCTCGCCGGAAAGCGCGCCGTTTTCGTTCACCAACAGGCTTGCGTTGCCGGAGATGCTCGTCAGCGGCGTGCGCAGGTCGTGCGAGATCGAGCGCAGCAGGTTGGCGCGTAGCTGCTCCTGCTGCGCCTTGAGCGCGATCGCGTTCTTCGTGCGGTTCAGGCGCAGCCGCTCGACGGCGAGCGCGACGACGTCCAGCAGCGCGAGCAGCAGGTTTTTCTCGAACGAATCCAGCTCTCCCGCGCCCGCCATGGAGATGCCCACGACGGCATAGACGGCATCCTCGCTGCGGGCGGCGAGATAAAGGTTCTTGGCGCCGGGCAGCGTGCCCGTCGTCGCGCCCGCGTGCCGGCAGTTTTTGAGTGCCCAGGCAGCCACCGCGGATTCATCCGGGGTCTCGTAATAGGCGGCGCCCCGCTCGTCCCCGTCGGCGGCACAGAACAGCGGCTCGCCCAGCGTTCCGTCCGCCGGGTAGATGGTGATGCTGCGGTCCAGCAGCTTGGCGAGCTGCTGTGCGGCCTGCGCCAGAAGTTCGCCCTCTTTTTCGGCGCGCTGCAGCATTTGGCTGGTCTGTAGCAGCACCTCTGTGCGGTGGGCGCGCATCGCCTCCTGGCTCGCCTGGCGCTTGACGCGCCGGGCGAGCCCGCCGGTGACGAGGGAGACGCTGAACATCAGCACGAATGTGAGTAGATAGCCCGGGTCGTAGACCTGCAGCGTATAGAGCGGATCGGTAAAAAGGTAATTGTATGTGAGCACGCTGGCGACGGCCATGAGGAGGCCGATCGCGCGGTTGGCGGTGACGATGGCCGTGAGCAGGATGCCCAAGACGTACAGCGTGACCACGCAGGCCTGATTGAAGCCGAGATGTTCGCTGACGACGCTCAAGGCCGTCGACAGGGTAAAGAGGAGGAGCGCCAGGCCTACCGTGCGCACTGTAGGGGGCTCATCGGGCAGGCGGGGCCGCTTGCGCGCGCGGTAGCGGGCGCTGGGCGTCTTGTCCGGGATGATGTAGATGTCGATCTCCGGCGCGAGCTCGGAGAGCTGGTCCACGAAGCTCTTGCGCCCCCTAAGAAGGGAGCGGCGTGTATTTGTGCGGCCCATGACGATCTGGGTGACGCCGCTGATGCGCGCATATTGCGCGATCTGCGCGGGCACGTCGTCCCCATAGACGGTGACGATGCGCGCGCCCAGGCGTTCCGCCAGCTTCAGGTTTTCGCGCAGCCTGGATGCATCCTCGCTTTGTGCGGGTACGGGAGTGGAAGGGACGACGTACAGCGCGGTGAAGCGGCCGTGGAATGCGCCGCACATGCGCGCGGCGGTGCGGATGACCTTGGGATTGGAGGGCGAGGAGGAGAGGCAGATGAGCAGATGCTCCTCGATAAAGGCGGCGGGTTTATCCGTGCCCGCAGCCTCCTGCGCCCGGTGGTTGACGCGGTCCGCCGTGCGCCGCAGGGCGATTTCCCGCAGGGCGACCAGGTTTTCGACGGTAAAGAAGTTAGAAAGAGCGCGCTGCGCCTGCTGCGCATGGTAAATTTTGCCGACACGCAGCCGCTCCAGCAGCTCCTCGGGCTCCAGGTCTACGAGCTCCACCTGATAGGCCTCGTCGAAGATGCGATCGGGCACGCGCTCGCGCACGAGCACGCCGGTGATGGAGGCGACACGGTCGTTGAGGCTCTCCAAATGCTGCACGTTGACCGTAGTGTACACGTCGATGCCGGCGCGCAGCAGCTCCTTGACATCCTGATAGCGTTTGCGATGGCGCGAGCCCTCGGCGTTCGTGTGCGCCAGCTCGTCCACGAGGGCGACCTGCGGATGCCGTTTCAGGGCGGCGTCCAGGTCGAACTCGCGCACCTTTACGCCCTTGTACTCAAGGATGCAGGGCTCGATTGCCGGGAGGCCCTGGGTCAAGGCCAGCGTTTCAGGGCGAGTATGCGGTTCGATATAGCCGATGACCACGTCGACGCCGTTTTTCTGCGCCGCATGCGCTGCTTCGAGCATCGTGTAGGTCTTGCCCACCCCCGCCGCATAGCCGAAGAAGATCTTCAGCCTGCCGATGATGGGCGCGTTGCGGACGGCTTCCTCGCGTGCAACCTTTGCGAGCAGGGCGTCCGGATCCGGTCGTTGCTCCAAGATAATCACCTCTTTGTACGCGTCGGGAGCGGAAGGAAACTTCCGCCCCGGTGGAGCCCGTTATTCGTTCAGGATGCCGTCGAGCGCCAGGTTGACCTTGAGCACGTTGACCGTAGGCTCGCCCAAGACGCCCAGGAAGCGGCCCGTCGTATAACGGGCGATGATCGCGCGTACCTCGTCCTCGGTCTTGCCGGTGTTTTGCGCCAGGCGCTTGACCTGATATTCGGCGGCCTCGGGCGAGATGTCCGGATCCAGGCCGGAGCCGGACGTCGTCACCAGATCCACCGGTACGGGCGCGTCGCCCATTTCCGGGTGCGCAGCGCGGATGGCGGCGACGCGCTGCCGGTAGACGGCCTCCTGCTCCTCGCCGGCGGGGGACTTGTTGGAAGCCCATCCGTAGGCGAGCGGTTTGCCGTCCTCATCGGCGAAGTCTCCCGTGCTTACGTTCATCGGGCGGCCCCACAGGTGGTTCATCTGCGTGAACTGCTGGCCGATGTGCTCGCTGCCGTAGACGACGCCGTTCGCCTCGATGAGCGAGCCGTTGGCCTGCCAGGGGAAGAAGAGCTGGGCCAGGCCGGTGGTGACCAGCGGATAGACGACGCCGCACAGGAGCGTCATGACGAGCAGAAAGGCGAGCGCCTTTGCGGATAGATTCAAAATGCGCATCTTATTTACCTCCCCATAGGATGAATCGCAGGATGACGACGCCGGCACAAAGGGCGAACGCCGCGATGAGCAGGCCGATCTTTTTCAGAAACGGCTTTGCATTCAATGTAAACATAAGTTTCCTCCTTGACGTCACGCGACGAACCGCAGCGCGACCATGAGCATGTCGATCAGCTTGATGAAAATGAACGGCGCGGCGATGCCGCCCAGGCCGTAGATCAGCAGGTTGCGCGAGAGCAGCTTGGCGGCGGGCAATTCGCGATACTTGACGCCCCGCAGCGCCAGGGGAATCAGGGCGACGATGATCAGGGCGTTGTAGAGGATCGCCGAGAGGATCGCGCTCTGCGGGCTGTGCAGGTTCATGATGTTCAGCGCCTGCAGGCCGGGGAACAGGCCGATAAAGAGCGCGGGGATGATGGCGAAGTACTTGGCCACGTCGTTGGCGATGGAGAAGGTCGTGAGCGAGCCGCGCGTCATGAGCAGCTGTTTGCCGATGCGCACGACGTCGATCAGCTTGGTCGGCGAGGAATCCAGGTCGACCATGTTGCCGGCCTCCTTCGCAGCCTGGGTGCCGCTGTTCATGGCGACCGCCACGTCCGCCTGCGCCAGCGCGGGCGCGTCGTTGGTGCCGTCGCCGGTCATGGCGACCAGGTGGCCCTTGCGCTGAAAGTCGCGGATCATCTCCAGCTTGCCCTCCGGCGTGGCCTCGGCGAGGAAGTCGTCCACGCCCGCCTCCGCCGCGATCGCCGCCGCGGTGAGGGGGTTGTCGCCGGTGATCATGATGGTCTTGATGCCCATCTTGCGCAGGTCGGCGAACTTTTCCTTGACGCCCGTCTTGATGATGTCCTTGAGCTCGACGACGCCCAGCACGCGCGGGCCCTTGGCGACCACCAGCGGCGTGCCGCCCTTTTCGGCGATTCTGCGCACCAGCTGATCGCATTCCGGGCTGTAGCGCCCGCCCTGCTCCTGCACGTAGGAACGCACGGCGTCGGCGGCGCCCTTGCGGATTTGCGTTCCGCCCTCCAGGTCCACGCCGCTCATGCGGGTCTTGGCGGTAAAGGGGACGAACGTGGCCTTGATCTCGCTCATGCTGCGTCCGCGGAGGTTAAACTTCTCCTTGGCGAGCACGACGATGGAGCGGCCCTCGGGCGTCTCATCCGCGAGGGAGGAGAGCTGCGCGGCGTCCGCGAGCTCCTCCGCCTGCGCGCCGTCCACCGGGTAGAAGGCCGCGGCCTGGCGGTTGCCCAGGGTGATGGTGCCGGTCTTATCCAGCAGCAGGACGTCCACGTCGCCGGCGGCCTCGATGGCGCGGCCGCTCATGGCCAGCACGTTGGCCTGGTTCAGGCGGCTCATGCCCGCGATGCCGATGGCGGAGAGCAGGGCGCCGATGGTGGTGGGCGCGAGGCAGACTAGCAGGGCGACCAGCGCGGTGACGGAGGTGGGATTGGCGACGCCGTACTGCCCGGCGTCAAAGGCCGAGAAGCAGTAGAGGGAAACGGTGACGAGCAGGAAGATGAGGGTCAGCGCGACCAGCAGGATCTGCAGCGCGATCTCGTTGGGCGTCTTCTTGCGCGAAGCGCCCTCGACCATGGCGATCATCTTATCCAGAAAGCTTTCGCCCGTATCGCAGGTGACCTGGACAACCAGCCAGTCGGAGGTGACGGTCGTGCCGCCGGTGACGGCGCTGCGATCGCCGCCGCTCTCGCGGATGACCGGGGCGGATTCGCCGGTGATGGCGCTCTCGTCTACGGAGGCGACCCCCTCGACGACCTCGCCGTCCGCCGGGATCTGCTCGCCGGCGCGTACGATCACGACGTCTCCCTTTTTCAAGGAGGCGGAGGCGACCGGCGTCACCTCGTCCTTGCGCTGCGCCGAGGGGATCTTATGCGCCTGCACGTCGCGCTTGGCGGCGCGCAGCGCGTCCGCCTGCGCCTTGCCGCGCCCTTCGGCGATCGCCTCGGCGAAGTTGGCGAAGAGCACGGTAAACCAGAGGATTACGGCGATGGCGAAGACGAAGCCCGGCCCGAGACCGGCATCCCGCACGCCGAAGAGGGAAAAGCCGAAGAGGATCGTGGTCAAAACAGCCGATACGAACACCAGGAACATCACCGGGTTTTGAAGCTGGGTCCGCGGCGAGAGCTTGATGAAGGCATCCTTGACCGCGCGGGCGACCATCGCGCCGTTCATCGCGTAAGATTCGTTCTTTTTCATGTTCATTCACCCTTTCCGAAACCGATTACAGGCCGAGCATCTTGGTATAGTCGGCGATCGGCCCGAGCGCGAGCGCCGGGAAGAAGCTCAAAGCGCCGATGAGCAAGACGATCACGATCAGCAGGAAGACAAACATGCCGCCCGACGTAGAGAGCGTGCCGGCGCTTTCGGCGATCTTCTTCTTCTCGGCCATGGAACCGGCGATCGCCAGCGTCGCGAGCAGCGGCACGAAGCGCACGAAGATCATGATCAGGCCGATCGACACGTTGAGGAACGGCGTGTTGGCGTTGAAGCCCGCGAATGCGGAGCCGTTGTTGCCCGCGCCGGAGGAGTAGGCGTACAGCACCTCGGAGAAGCCGTGAGCCCCCGTGTTGTTCAGGCTGTTCACCGTGGAGGGCAGCAGGCAGGCGATCCCCGCGCCGATCAGGCAGGCGACGGGCGTGGCCAGGCAGACCAGGACAGCCATCTTCATCTCGCGCGATTCGATCTTCTTGCCCAGGTACTCCGGCGTATGGCCGACCATCAGGCCCGCGATGAAGACCGTGAGGATGACGAAGCCGATCATGCCGTATAGGCCGCAGCCGACGCCGCCGAAGACGACCTCGCCCAGCTGCATGAGCAGCATCGGGATCATACCGCCCAGCGGCGTGTAGCTGTCGTGCATGGAGTTGACCGAGCCATTGGAGGCCGCCGTGGTGTACGTGGCCCAGGTGACGGAGGTCGGGATGCCAAAGCGCGTCTCCTTGCCTTCCATGTTGGCGGCGGTGGAAACCGCGCCGCCCTGAGCGAGCTGCGGCGTGCCGATCTGCTCTGCAACCGCGCAGCAGCCCAGCGCGACGACGAGCATCAGGAACATGGCCAGAAAGATCGCCAGCCCCTGACGCTTATCCCTTACCGCGATGCCGAATGTGAAGCAAAGGCCCACCGGGATGAGCAGCAGCGCGAGCATCTCGCCGAGGTTGGAGAGGGGCGAGGGATTCTCCAGCGGATGAGCGGAGTTGAGGCCGTTATAGCCGCCGCCGTTGGTGCCCAGCTGCTTGATGGCGACCTGGCTGGAGGCGGGGCCCATCGGGATGTAGCCTTCGGTCACCTGAACGGCGGAGCCGTCCGTAAGCGTCGTCTCGACCGGCTCGACGAGCTGATATTCGACGTGGTCGCCGAAGTTCTGGATGACGCCCTGCGAGGTTTGCACGAGCGCGAGCACGAGGGAAAGGGGTATCAGAATGTAGACCACCGTGCGGACCATGTCGGTCCAGAACGAGCCGATGCCGTGCTCCTTCACGCGGCGCAGGCCGCGGATGAGGGCGAAGAGGACCGCGATGCCCGTGGCGGCGGAGACGAAATTCTGCACGCCCAGGCCGAGCATCTGCGTAAAGTAGGAGAGCGTCACCTCGCCGGAGTAGGCCTGCCAGTTCGTGTTCGTCATGAACGAGGCGGCGGTGTTGAAGCCCAGATGCCAGCTGGTGGCGGGCATCGCCTCCGGGTTGAGGGGCAGCGCCTGCTGCAGCATCTGCATCGCCCAAAGCGCGAGGAAGCCGAAGAGGTTGAACAGCACCGCGCATAGCGCGTATTTCTTCCAGCCCATGTCCTCGCCCTCGTCGATGCGCATCAGCTTATACAGGCCGCTTTCACACGGGCGGAGGATACGGGTCAGGAAAACCCTTTTGCCGTCCATCACCTTGGCCATGTAGCTGCCTAGCGGCCAGGCGAGCGCGACGAGCATAGCGAGGTACAGTGTGTATTGCAAGGCAGCGTTCATCACATCTCATCTCCTTTAAAAAGTACAACCACCAAATAGACCAGCATCGCAAGCGACACGAAACCGATGCATCCAACGAGTACTTGCATGTTCTTCCTCCCTTTCTAAGTGCCATAGGGGCGGGGCGCTTCGCCGTGAGGTCCGTACAGCTCACAGGCCCTCCGCCCTCTACGCGCTCTATCTTAACATCGTTTATGTGAGCGCGGTGTGAGAGTCGGGCGTCGCGTGTGAGAATCCTGTGAGGATCGGAAACGGCGGCATTGTGTAAAATAAAGGATAAATGCGCGTTTAAGGAGCTCTTTGCGGCATAGAGATTGCGCTTACGTGCGTGCTCACAGGATTCTCACAGCGGGCGGCGCGCCTTTCACACCGTTCTCACAGGATGCATGGTAAGATGATCGTATCAAGGGGATGGCCCCCAGGCCAAGCGAGACCGTGCGGTCGAACAAGACCTGATCAAGATCTGATAAGGAGTGAGTGGTCATGATGGAAGGCAAGATGATGGATCGCGCTCAGCAGGCGCTCTGCGCGCTATGCGGCCGCTTTCGCGAACAGCTGAACGCGCGTTTATATAAGGACTGTGAAACGCAGATCGCCGCAGCGATGCGCGATTACCCGCACGCGGCCCAGCCGCATAACCTGATGGGCGTGCTCATGGAGGCGGAGGACGACCACGCGGGCGCGATGCGCCACTTCCGGGCGGCCTGGGCGCTCGACCCCACCTACCTGCCCGCGCGCTACAACATGGATCGCACCGGCACGTTTTATAGCGCCGGCGCCTGCGCCATCGACGAATCGGACTGCCCCGCGCCGCAGGATAGGCCCCGTTACAAGGTCGAATACGACGCGCAGGGAATCGGCCATGTCGTAAGGAGGAAGTAAACATGTTCTTATTGTCCTTACATCGCGCCGCCAAGCCTTCCTATACGGTCATCACGCAAATGTAAAAGGCGACCGTGCTCGTGTGCGTCACGGATGACGACAACACCAACATTCTGGCCGCCCAGCTGGCGCGCAAGCTGTACGGCGTGGAGCGCGTGATCGCGCGGCTATACGACCCCGATCGGGCGTGCGTATATCACGAGCTCGGGATCGACACCATCTGCCCGGCAGTGCTCTCCGCGCAGCGGATCGCGAGCCTACTGAGCAGCGCGCGCACGGCCATGAGGGGGGAAGCCCGGTGAAGACGAACGTGCTCTTGATCGGCGGCTTTGGCAAGGCGCGGGCGCTCGCGCTGTCGCTGATACAAAAGGGATACCACGTCGCCGCTGTCAACGCCTGCGAAGCGGATTGCCGCGCGCTCGCGGAGATTCAGGCGCTTACCGTCATCCGGGGAGACGGCACGCGCCCTTTCGTGCTGGAGGACGCGGGGGCGCGGGATGCGGACATCGCCATCGCGCTCACGCCGCGCGACGACGACAATCTCGTGATCTGCCAGCTGTGCAAAAAGCGGTTTCAAGTCGATAAGACCGTCGCGCTCATCGGCGATCCACCGTCCTATCGCATTTTACTTGCCTGGATTGCGAGGGACGGGTATAATAGGAGGAAAGCGGAAAAGAGGGGTTGTGTGAGAAAAGGCGTTTTCTGCCGGGCTGGCCTGCGCTTTGCGCTCATGGCGCTGCTCGTCGTCGCAGCCTCGGCGTTGGGCTACGGCTTTCGCCATTTAGGCTTTCCGGAGACGAACATCGTGCTTGTCTACCTGCTCGCCGTGGTGACGACCGCATGGCTTACGGACGGTTTTGTCTTCGGCATACTGGCCTCGATCGCAGCGACGCTGACGTTCAACTACCTGTTTACGGCGCCTACCTTCACCCTGTCGGTCGACGACCCGAGCTATTTGATCACATTTGCGATCATGACGGTTACGGCGCTCATCACCAGCATGCTGACGTCGCACGTCAAGCAAAGCGCGCAGGAGGCGACGGCGCGAGAGGCAGACACAAAGGCGGTTTACGCGCTGACGAGCCGGCTGACGGCGGCGGGCAACGAGCAGGAGATTGCCGGCATCGCCGTCGGCGCGCTCAGCGCGAGCTTCGCCTGCCGGGCGGGCTTTGCGTGCTTTGACGAGCGGGGCGAACCGGAGGCGACGTTTCTGCAGCAAACGGACGACGGTAGGCAGGTGCGCCGCGAAATGGACGAACCCACGGCGCTGAAGGCGCGCCTGCTGGGCGCACGGCTGCCCGACGCGGGCGAGTTTACCGATTACCCGGTGCGCGGGGCCGAGGCGCTTTTGGGCGCGGTGCGCATCCCGCGGGAAAAGGAGCTCGACGCATCGCAAAGGCGTCTGCTGCAATCGATGACGGGTTCGATCGCGCTGGCGATGGACCGCTTGCGCGGGGCGGAGCAGCGCATCCGCCTGCGCGAGGAGGCGGAGCAGGAGCGCTACCGCAGCAACCTGCTGCGCGCCATCTCGCACGATCTGCGCACGCCGCTGGCGGGCATCATGGGCACGTCCGAGATGCTGATGGATATGACGCGCCGGGACGACCCGCGTTACGCGCTCGCAGAGGGGGTCTACCGCGATGCGGACTGGCTGCACGCGTTGGTAGAAAACATCCTCAGCCTGACGCGCCTGCAGGAGGGGCGCTTGCAGCTCAACCTGCAGCCGGAGGCGCTGGAGGAGGTCATCGGCGCGGCGGTAGGGCACATCGCCAAGCGCGCGCCGGGCCGCGAGATCGCCGTGCGCGTGCCGGAAGAGCTACTCATCGTCCCCATGGACGCCAAGCTGATCGAGCAGGTGCTCGTCAACCTGCTGGACAACGCGCTCAAGCACACGCCGCCTAAGGCGGAGATCGCCGTGACGGCAAGCCGGCGGGCCGGGTTTGCGCGCGTCACCGTGGCGGATCGGGGCAGCGGCATCCGCAAGGAGGACCTGCCCCATATCTTCCGGACGTTTTACACTTCCAAGGATCGACGGCCGGACGCGGCCAAGGGGGTCGGCCTGGGGCTCTCGATCTGCGACGCCATCGTGCGGGCGCACGGCGGGACGATCGAGGCGCATAACCGCGAGGACGGACCGGGCGCGCAGTTTGATTTTACACTGCCCCTACAGGCGGAATCGCAGGATTGAAGAGGGGGATGTTATGCCCATCGCGGCGGCACGCGTGCTCGTCGTTGAAGACGACGTTCAAATTCGCAATTTTATCACCTACGCGCTACAGGCGGAGGGCTTTCAGCCCTATGCCGCGGCGACGGCCCAGGCCGGGCTCAGCCTGCTGGTCTCGGAGCCGGTCGATCTGATGCTGCTGGACCTGGGGCTGCCCGACTTTGACGGCATGGACGTCATCTGCAAGGTTCGCGAGTGGTCGCAGGTGCCCATCCTCGTCGTGAGCGCGCGCGATCAGGACCGCGAGAAGGCGGCGGCGCTGGACGCGGGCGCCGACGATTACCTGACCAAGCCCTTTTCGACCACGGAGTTGATGGCCCGTATCCGCGTCGCGCTGCGCCACCTGCAGCGCCAGGGCGCGGGCAAGGGCGCCTCGACGCTGGAGGTCGGCGCGCTGCGCATGGACCTGGATAAGCGGCTGGTGTACCTGGCGGACGAGGAGCTGCACGTGACGCCGATGGAATACAGCCTGCTTTCGCTCCTGTTTCGCAATATGGGCAAGGTGCTCACTTCCAGCTACATCATTCGGGAGGTCTGGGGCGCAGGCTACGGGAACGATACCCAGGCGCTGCGCGCGCTGATGGCCGCTTTGCGCCGCAAAATCGAGGAAAACCCGGCCAAGCCCCGCTATCTGCTCACCGAGATCGGCGTGGGCTACCGATTAAGCGATCAGTAGGAAGAAGGGGGGACGCGGGCAAATGGATTTACAATCGGGCCTTTTTCCTGTACAATAGGCGTAAAACAAATGCGAGGTGCAATTATGAAACGAATGCTCTGTCTGATCCTGACGCTCCTGCTCGCGCTGCCCGCGCTGGCGACGGCCGAAACGAGCGCGCGCGACGGGATGATCGACGATATCCTCCGACTGGCGGAAGAAAAGTTTACCGAGGCGAAGGGGCGGGCGCAGCGCGCCCAATACGCCGGGGATATTTACGTCTGCAAGAACTTTACGGTTTACCTGTTCAATGAGGTCGCAGACGGATACCGGATGGCGGAGTATCCGGACGTGGAGCTCGTGATCCCCGACAACAACCCCAAGGAGGCGTGCAAGCCCTACGTCTACGGCGTCGAGTGGAAGGACGTTTCCGCCGATGCGGGCAATCCCTTTTATGAAGCGGCGTCCTTCCGCTACGACAGCGAGCGCTCCAAGGCGGAAAACCGGGAAATAGCGCGCGCGTTTCTCATGCAGGTTCAGCGTGGCGATTACTTCCAGATGGCGGCGAACTATTATTACGGCGTCGGCGCGCACAGCATGATCTTCACCGCGGACTACGACCCGGAGACGGACAAGGTGCGTTGGACCGATTCCAACATGAAGGGAAAGAAGGTCAACGGCGAGCGGTACGCCTATGTGCAGTTCGATGCGGAGAAAAAGATCGACTGGTTTGTCGACGCGTTCTGCCGCAAAAACTACGGCGCGACGCTATACCGCTTGCGGGACGACATCGTGAAAGCGGAATAAAGGACACACGCGAACGCCCCGGCGATCCTGTGATGGATCGCCGGGGCGTTCGGCTAGTGATCATTTTGTTCCGGCGGTTTTCCTTTGTCCGGCACCAGCAGGCGGATGTTCGCCGCGCCGGCCGCCGCGAGCGCGGTGAGCACCTGCGCGAGAATGCGGCGCGTGCCGGGGTCGACCTGGCGCATCGCCGCGAGGATCACGGCGGCGTTTTCGGCCCAATGATGCGTGAGGTCGCCGAATGTCTCCGCCCGCGTAGAGCGCAAGATCTGATAGAGCGTGTCGATGAAGATGCGGCGTTCCTCGTACGTGCAGGCGTTCAGCCAGGCGTGGATCGTGCTGTTCGTAAAGCGGCTGGAGCGGTTGACATCAGTCCGGGTGACGAACTGCGGCCCCTTGACCTGCCAGAGAAAGGGGTTGTGCTGAAAGATGCCCATGCCGGAGCTCGCCACGACGGTATAGTGGTCGTGATACCCCATCAGCATGCCGATGACGGAGGACTCGGGAATGTAGGATTCGATGCGGCTGCTCAGCGCGCGGTAGCCGACGGTGGAAAGCGTCGCGTCGTCGAGGCCCGGGCCGTCGTCGCTATAGACCTTGAGCAGGCGTACGCGCACCTGCGGCGCGCAGTGCGCGGCGGCGTAGATCGCCAGGTTCCCGCCCTTGGAATGGCCGCCTACGCGTAGAAAACCCGGCAGACGTCCGGCTGCGCGGTTCAGGTAGGAGACCGCGTCGGTCTGCGAGGGCACGGGGCTTTCGAAGGACATGTTGAAGTCCTCCTTCCAGCCCACGAGCGTGGCGTCCGTACCGCGGAAGGCGATGAACGCCGTACCGTCGCACAGCGCGAACGAGGCGGCGGCGAACTGCTTTTCCGACGCGGGATCGAGGTTGTGCTCAAAGAAGCGGATCTGCACGTCGCGATAGCGCGCGCTGCAAAGGAGCGCCTGCGCGAGCGCATAGCGCTGGGACTCCAGCGAATCGGCCCCCTTTTGCGGCGCATCCCTCTGCAGCGCCTCGATGGCCTCGCCCAGCGCGATATCCTCTTTTGCCCCCGGCAGCTTTTCCAGCCGCAAATGGACGAGCTGCGTAAAGACGACGTTGTCGATCGCGCAGAAAGGCGCCTGCGTAAACGTCAGATCACCCCGCCAGGCGACGTAATCGAGCATGTTGCTCATGAAAATGCCTCCCTCTTTATGGCGCCGTCAGGGCGTCTGCTGCGCGCGCTGCATCTCGCGCAGCGTGGCGATGCCCAGCGGCAGCGCGAGGAGCAGGGTGAACAGATCGGCAAGCGGCTGGCTCCACAGCAGGCCGGTCAAGCCCATGACGCGCGGCAGGATGAGGATGACAGGCAGGAAGAAAAGACCCTGGCGCGCAGCGGCGAGCAGGCTGGCCCGCAGCGACTTGCCGATCGTCTGCAGCATCATGTTGACCAGCGTGATGTAGGAGACAAAGGGGAAGAGGATGCACTGCAGGCGCAGCGCCCTTTGGCCGATCGACACGACGGCCGGGTCGCCCTTGCGGAAGATTTCGATGACCTGCGGCGCGAAGGAGAAGCCCACGACGGAGAGCGCGAGCAGAATCACAAACGAGATGCGCAGGCAAAAGAAGAACGCCTCGCGCACGCGGCCGTAGCGCTTTGCGCCGTAGTTGAAGCCGCAGACAGGCTGAAAGCCCTGGCCAAAGCCGAGGACGGCGGACATGGCGAACTGCATAACGCGCGAGACGATGGACATCGCGGCGATCGCCGCATCGCCGTACGGGCCGGCGGCGAGGTTGAGCGCGATGGTCGCGATACTGCCCAGACCCTGGCGGCAAAGGGAGGGGAAGCCGCCGCGCAGAATTTCGCGGTAGCGTATTTTGGAGGGCTTAAACGCCCTAAACCGGATGGCGATGTTGCCCCCGCGATGCGTGCCCGCGAGCAGCAGGCAGAAGCTGACGAACTGGCTGATGATCGTAGCCAACGCAGCGCCGGCGACGCCCATATCCAGCGCGAAGATGAACAGCGGGTCGAGCGCTACGTTGAGGACCGCGCCCGAGGCGATGCCGACCATGGCGTACGCCGCGCTGCCCTGGAAGCGCAGCTGGTTGTTGAGCACGAGGGAGGCGATCATGTAGGGCGACCCGATGAGGATGAAGCGCGCGTAGTCGCGCGCGTAGGGCAGGATGGTGGGCGTCGCGCCCAACCCGCGGACGAGCGGATCCAGGAAGAAAAGGCCGGTTACCATGACGATCAGCCCCACGATGAGCGCTGAAAAAAAGCCCGTGGACGCCATCGCCTCCGCCCCCTCGGTATCCTGCGCGCCCAGCCTGCGGGAAATGTAATTGCCCGAGCCGTGGCCGAACGTAAAGCCGAGTGCCTGGATGATGGCCATCAGCGAAAAGACGACGCCGACCGCGCCGGTGGCGCTGGTGCCGATCTTGCCGACGAAGAACGTGTCCGCCATGTTGTAAAGCGCCGTCACGAGCATGCTGACGATGGTCGGCGCGGCCAGGCGCAGGATCAGCGGCGGGATGGGCTCTGTAGTCATGAGCGCGAATTTTTCCTGCGGGGATTGGGGAGCTTTCACGAGGCAATCCTTCTTCCTTAGCGTTACTAGCTCTATTATATCGGAAAACACGAAGAAGCGCAAAGAAGGAAAGGCCTTCTTTGCGCAAAATGATGTTTTTTGTCGGTTTTGTCACTCGTCGCCCTCGGTATGCTCGGCGCTGTCGGCGAGCGCCTGGGCGTAGCGGCGGGACATCGTCTGCGTAGAGAACAGGTAGACGATGCCGTTAAAGGCCGTCAGATCCTCGATGTCCTCGTAGCCCTTGCGGCGCTTGATTTCATCCCGCGCGCGCTCGATCTGCGGCTTGGTGTAGGCGTAGGGGTGGCGCATGAAATGGTAGAGCGGCGTCGGAGCGGGATAGGTCTTGCAGTTGAAGCGGACCATCTCTGCGATCGTGCGCGGCACGTCCTTGTCCTCGATGAAGGCGGCGATCATCGCGTAGTTGTCGGCCATGGTCGCGTTGGAATAATAGTACGCGTCCTTTTCACCCTGTACGGACACGATATCCGCGCAGGAGGGCATCTCCTTCATCTGCACCATCAGTTCCTCCCAGCTTTGTTCTTCCTGCTTGATCATCGCCAGGGGCGTCAGCTGGGCTGCGAGCGTGCGTTCGCGGATGAAGTCGGCGAGCAGCTCGGCCGGGGTCTTGGCGGGCGCCTCCACGGGTTCGTCCGGTTCCATCGGGGGGAATGGATCCTCCACGTCGGGCAGGGATTCCATGTAGTCGAACAGATCCACCTTGCCCTGCGGCGCGGCCTGCGCCTCAGCTGCGTCCGCCGCCCCCTGCGCGCCCGCCATGACGGCGGCCGCCTTCTGCTGCATCTCGATCTTTTCGGCCTTGGGGTTGTCCATCTTGTTTAGCGCAGGGTCGAGCGCATCGCTGAACTCGCCCGGGATTTCGCTGGGCTTCAGCGCGACCTCTTTGGAAAAGCCGGGCTTGCGCCTGCCGAATAAAGACATGGGCTTCACTCCTCGAATCATCAATATGATATCAGTATAGGACGTTCGATGGGAGGTGTCAACCCATTCTGAACCTACTACTTAGCCGTGCCGCTTAGTCGCCCTCTTGAAAGATCATTTGGGCCTTGGCATTCATTTCCCTGATAAACTGTTCAACGCTCAGCTGCCCGTCGGCAAAACGGGAAATAACCTGATCGATTACTTGATCCTTTTCGTTTCCTATATCATTGGCGTAGATAGAGCGAAGCGGGACGATCAGATGTTTTGCGATCTCCTGGTATATCAAAATGCTTTCTTGGGATATATCCCAGTTTTCGACTTCACGTAACTGATAACGTTTCGTTTCCTGGTCGATCAGCGCCTGAATATCCGCCTTTTCAGAGTCGTCTGCCTTTTTAAGCAGTTCCTCAAAATAAGATATTTTCTCCATCGCCTCTTTCTGTTCGGCCTCAAAGCTGGCCGGTCTCAGCGGCGTATTGTATGTTGCGTTCAATGAATACTTATTTGCATTGTCCATGTGTTCCGCGTAAAATGTCAGGAATTCAATCGCCGCATCTTTACTTTGCGACAAAGGATTGAGCACGAATACATCCATCGTCGCCATCGTCATCCGGGGCATCCCCTCGGCCAAAGCTGGCGGCGCAATGGATATCACCCGGTCGGCATCGTTATATCCGATTCCGTAATACTGATAATAGGTCATGATGAGCGGATTCAACTCCGGCGCATCCTGCAAATACGCCCGATGCGCCCATGCCGATTCTAAAGCATTTTTGAACTCCGGCGTGTCAAAGCGGACCGGTGACTGCGATGTCTCATGCTGCAGAAGATATTGCTTGACCATCGTGGAGACGATGCCTTTAAAACCATCGCTACATTGCAGCAGCGTATATTCCGGATACTCGTCCGCATACTCCGTTTCCCAGGTTTGCGCCAAGTCGAACAGCTCCGCGAAGGTAGCCGGCATTTCGCCTAACCCAAACTCATTCCATTTCGTTTCGTTCAAGGTCCACACGTTTGGCAGTATGGATGCGGGGAACGCGACCAGCTCACCGTTGAGGTGGAGGACGCCCCGAATGCCAGGATAAATCTGCTCAGCCCACTGCGTTAGGTCAGTGCTTCCGCTAAGGGGGGCTGCATAGCCCTTGTCCCGCACATCTTGATAGGATCGCCCTGTATTCAGAATATACAGATCGATGCCCGCTTCCCCAGAAATCATAGATTGCTGGATGCTTTGGAAATCGGTGAAATCCTGTTCGATGATGAGCGAGATATCCGGGTGCGCGGATGAAAAGGAGACGGCGATGCGCGGGTCGAGTAGCCCCATGACCCGCACGCTATCCTGCTCAGCTTCGCCCTCTTGCGAAATATCCCGGACAAAAATGCTGCCGCCGCTCACATACACATATCCGCCCTGACTCGACAGATAAGCCTGGTCGGAAGGCGACGAAAAATGGAGCGGCATGTAAGCCTTGGTTTGGGCCTTGCCATTGGGCGGCGCCTTCTTCACCTTCCCGTTGCTCGCGGTAAAACAAAGCGTATCCGTCGCAGCGTCCCATACAAATCCATTACCCGGTTCGATGGCCTCATCCCATAGCTGCCTTGTATAGCTTTGGGTGGATATATCGTAGAGCCATAGCGTGGATGTGCCTGATTCTTTGGAAATCACCCTGGCGACCAGCGACGTTGCATTCCCGGGGAAAATCCCGGCCAGCTCCGGCGCGCTTAGCGGCGTCATTTCGGGTGTTGAGAGATTCCAGGCATAGAGTTCCCTAACCTCTCCGTCTTCATATGTAAAGCTGCCCAGAACGAGATACAGGGTATCGTCAACCGCTACACAGCTGACGATCTCCTTGGGCTGTAAGACATCCTGGTCCGTATAGAAAAACTGAGCCTCCGGTATGGACGCGCAGGGAGACGCTTTTTGTTCGCTGATCAGAGAAATTTGCCCGCTGTATGGGTGCAGGCCGTAGAGCTGGTCGTTCAGCACAAAGAGATACCCGATGCTCTTTTCCCACAGATCGCGCTCGATAGGCGTGCCCGGTGCGAGGGGGGAGATGCCGTTTTTTTGATATATGGATAGATCCAGGATAGGATCGGGTTCCTTCTCGCCATAATCCCAACGGAATACGCCTAGATTGCTTAAAATGTAGGCCTCGCCGTTTATTTCGCAGGCGCTGCTGACGATGCCTGTCTTTCCATCGGCCATCACCATGCTGTTTGATGCTTCACCGTAAATAATCTTGGGTAAGACGGCGACCAAGAAAGCGCAAAGCAACAGAATATTCTTTTTTTTCATCAGGCCTGCCTCCTTTAAACATGCGAGTCGGTAGGATAAACGGCGCTGCGCCTTGAGCGGGACAGTACGGCGGCGAGGGCTGCCAAGGCGACGGCATAACCCAGCAAGGTAGGCATCACCTCGGTCATTTCATTTCCATAAGGCGCTATGGATAACACTGCGTGAAGCGAAAACCGCATATCCGGTAAGAAGGTTAGGGGACGGTCCAACATACAGATCGAGCTGGCAAACAGGGAGAATACATATAGCATGACGCCCGCCCGCTGCGCCCGAAAGACGGTGAAAACAAGAATCGCCATCGCCGCGGTGTGCCAGAAAAGCTGTATCACCAGCGCTGAAAGTAAAATCGCCGGGATAGGGGCCATTCGGCTAAAGATGATCTTTGGAACAACTGAGGTTTGGATAAGCCCCTGCTCAAACAGCAGCGGTTCGCTCCACCCCGTTCCGGCGGCGGAAAAGGGTAGTGAAAGAAGGAGCGAGAGCGACAATACGATGCCTGTCATCGTCAAAGCGGCATAGAGGCAATATAGGATCTGCCCCTGAACGCAAACGGACTCGTCCGCCTGCATCGCGCTTCGATCCGTAAAGAAATCTCCAAGTAGCAACAGGAATAAAACGGAGGTATAGGGCATATTGCATCCGCTGAACACGATCACAAACGCCATCTCATCGACATGCAATGCATAGCCCAGGCTGACGAGATAATCGTGCAGCACGATCACCTCTCTGAGACAGAACAGCGCAGTCAAGGAAAGGCAAATGTAGAATCGGGGATGCCTGACGAGCCGCTTGAATAAACCACCGCCGCAACGAAATGCATCTGCTCTGGCTTTATGCATGTATCTGCACCTCTCTTTTTAGGCCAACAAGATAAGCGCAGGCGCTGAACATAAGCAGCAGCGCATAAACGATAAGCGAATATGCGATGCCTTGTTTGGTCAGCGCATCGTTAAACAAATCTGCTGGTTTTGGAAAAGCCGGATCTGGTATTAGCAACCCCAGCTTCAACCAGAGAAAGTATATGGCGGCAGGGAGGATAAGGGATACCACCCTGTCGAGAATCCATACGGAGAAGGCCAGATACATCACGGCAAAAACGCCGCCGCAGATCATCATGCCAAGGGTAAAACTTACGTACATGGGTAGCGCGTGAAAAACGCGATACCAGTCTTCGTACACGCCATAAAAGTGTATTTGATGGGTTTCATAGAGCTCCGGGCTTGCGGGAATCGCGATCAGGTTCCAAACAATGGCGTGCAAGGCGAAGGGCAGGGCCGCTACAGCTCCGCCTGCCAGCGCGCATGCGCCGATTTTTTGCAGGCCATACCGCGCCCACCCTTTCTGGTCATCATGTAAGACGCCGATATTTTGCCTGGCCGCTGCTGCGGGCAAACAGACAGAAAAGGGAAATAACAGGATGACGCCGCCAAAGAAAACGGCTTGCAAGGACAAGACGAGGGCATTCGGCCTAAGCTCGGGAACTGGCTCCGTCAGGGCCTGCATCCATAGGGGGATGGAGCAGCATAGCAGGGATATCAGCATCATGACGACGCCGATCAGAAACCCGCTATTCAAAACATAGGACTTCCATTCCTTTCCCATCTTTTACACCTCCTGTTCGCACAAGTTTTAGGTTATAGCCTCACCACGGAATGATCTCGGGGCAGCGGGCGCGCAGGGGATCTACGCTCTTGGGGTCCAACAGGGCGCCCGTTTGCGCGTTGAGGATGATGGGCCTATACCAAAAGGTTTCAAAATAAGGCGCATTTTTACCGAACACGCTCATCTCCTCCTTGGCGTCGCGATAATACTCGCACCAAGCGACCCAACAGGGGAGCAGCACGAATGTGTTGTTCAAGTCGTCCGGATTGTCGAAGACCAC
>JAEYAR010000140.1 GCA_023404715.1 Bacillota bacterium
CGTCAACATCAGCTCGATGAACGCATTTTGCCCGCTGACAAAAATCCCCGCCTATTCCGGCGCGAAGGCGGCGGTCTCCAACTTTACACAGTGGCTGGCGGTGCACTTTTCCAAGGCCGGCATCCGCGTCAATGCCATCGCCCCCGGCTTTTTCGTGACGAAGCAAAACGAAAAGATGCTCTTTCACGACGACGGAACGCCCACGCCGCGTACGGGCAAGATCCTCGCCGCCACGCCCATGGGGCGCTTTGGCCGGGCGGAGGAGCTGGACGGCGCGCTGCTCTTCCTGCTGAACGAAGAGGCGGCGTCCTTCATTACCGGGGTCGTGCTGCCCATCGACGGCGGCTTCTCGGCCTACTCCGGGGTGTAAGATGCGCATAAGGCTCGCATGTGCAGCGGATGCGCGGGCGCTGTGCGCCCTCAACCGCGCATTTAACGGCGAAGGCGTCGCCGGGGCGGAGGAGGTCGCCGAATCGCTCTGTAAAAACGAGAAGGAGATTGTGGTCGTCGCACAGAAGGACGGTCAAATCGTCGGTTTCCTATGCGCACAATGCATTCATTCGATGTGCTATCGCGACCCGGTGGGTCAGATCGCCGAGCTTTTCGTGCTGGAGGCGTTTCGCCGCCAGGGGGCTGCGCGCGCGATGATGGATTTCGCGCATAAATGCCTCGCCGTGCGCGGCGTAAAGGAGCTGTTCCTCCTGACGGGGCGCGGGAATGTGGCTGCCCGCGCGTTTTACGAAGCCTGCGGCTACGGGGCGGCGGACGAACAGATGTATGAAAAAAGCGTCTGACCCACTTTACAGAGGCGGCCTTTTGTGTTATACTGCGCGATAGAAACGCCCATGCGGGCTTTGAAGAAGGGAGCGGTTTGTATGAGGAAGTCTAATCAGGCGGCCTATGGAACGCGGCTCCCGGCGTGTTCGGCTCTTTGATCGCGCGCTTAAAAACGTGATTTCCCGGGAGGAATCCACCCCTCCCGGGCATTTTTATGCCCAAATGGAAAAGGAGCATTGCTTTGCAAAACCCAACGGGCATCGTTTTGAGCCAACATCGCGAACTGTACGCCGTATTGTGCGAGACCAATGAGGTAGAGGTGTGCGCGCGCGTATCGGGCAGGCTCGCCTATACCCTGAAAGAACCTAGCGATTACCCCGTCGTGGGGGATCGCGTAGCGCTGCGCTTTGCCGAGCAAGCGGCGGGCCAAGCCGTCATCTCGCAGGTGCTGCCCAGGCGCAGCCTGCTCGTGCGCACGGCTGCGGGCACGAAGAAGTACAGCCAGCCGATCGCGGCCAATCTGGACGTGTTGTTTATCTGTACGTCGCTCAACCAGGAGCTGAACCAGCGGCGGCTCGAACGTTACCTAGCCGCTGCGCACGGCGCCGGCATCGTGCCGGTGATCGTGCTGACGAAAGCCGATCTTTGCGCGAACGCGCAAGCCGTCAGGGAACAGGTGGAGCGCGACAATCCAGGCGTAGAAATCATCGCTTGTTCGGCGGCGGCGGGAACGGACTGCGCCAAGGTGCGCTCCCGCATCGGTGCAGGCCAAGCGGCGTTTATCGGTTCCTCCGGCGTGGGCAAGTCCACCCTCGTCAACGCGCTGCTGGGGAAGGAAGCCCTGCTGACCCATGCTGTACGCGACGACGCGCGCGGACGCCACACGACGACGTACCGCCAGCTCGTACGCCTTGAGGGCGGCGGCGCGATCATCGATACGCCGGGCATGCGCGAGCTCGCCCTCGACGAAAGCGATGTAGCCGGCGCTTTTGAGGAGATCGGGACCTATTCGAACGCCTGCCGTTTCTCCGATTGCACGCATACGCATGAACCGGGCTGCGCGGTCAGGCGGGCGGTGGAGGACGGGCGCATAGATCGCGGCCGTTACGAGAGCTACCTCAAGCTGCGATGCGAGGAGGACGCGCGAGGACGGCGCAGGCGTCGCGGGCGATAAAACGGTTGACAGCGCGGATGGGCCCTGATAGAATGAGCAGGGATCTTATACTGAAATGAAATAAAAGGAAGCGACATAGACAGATGGACGCATTGCTGAAGGAAGTATGCACCGTAGCCCGAGCGGCAGGCGTGCGCATGCTGGCGGCGGGGGATGTGCGGGTACGGGAAAAGGAAGGGCACGCGAACTTCGTGACCGATCTGGACGAGGCGGTGCAATCGCAGGTCATTAAGGCGCTGGAACCGCTGCTGCCCGGCGCGCGCTTCATCGCGGAGGAGAAATCAAACGAGGCGGCGCCGCAGGGCTACGTCTGGGTGATAGATCCCATCGACGGCACGCAGAACTTCATCAGCGGCCTGCGGCATAGCGCGGTCTCCATTGCGCTACTGCGCGACGGACAGCCGGTGCTGGGCGCGGTGCTGAACCCCTATGCGGACGAGCTGTTTTCCGCCGTCCGCGCAGGCGGCGCCTGGCTCAACGGCGAGCCCATCCGCGTGAGCGCGCGGCCGCTTTCGCGCGCGGTCGTGTTCTTTGGCACCAGCCCATACAATCTGGAACTGACGGACGATACATTTGCCGCGGCCAAGGCGGTCTTTCGTGCCTGCTGCGACGTGCGCCGCTCGGGCAGCGCGGCGCTCGACCTGTGCGCGGTGGCGGCAGGGCGGTGCGAGGGGTACTACGAGCTCAGGCTCTCGCCCTGGGACTACGCTGCCGGCGCGCTGATCGTGCAGGAGGCGGGCGGCTGCGTGGGGGCGCTCGCCCCGTACGCATGGGGGTATGAACGCCCCATCGCCGTGCTGGCCGCGCCGCCGCAGACGTTTGACGCGCTGAAAGCGCTCGTGGAGGGCGCGCGGGGAGGGGAAGGCCGATGAGGATCGCCCTGATCGCGCTCGCCGCTTTGTTTCTCATCTGCCTTGCGGCGGCGATCGTGCTCTTTGAAACCATGCTGACGCGGCGCAAGACGACGGAGCCGGGCGAGGACGACGCAAAGAAGGAATCGAGCGCCTGGCTGGCCTACCGGCGGCACGCGCTGGCGTGCAAAAAGGAACTGCTGGAGCGGCCGCATGAAAACCTGGAGATCACATCGTTTGACGGGCTGAAGCTCAGGGCGAAGTACTTTCCGGCGGAGAAGCCGGACGGGCGTATCGCGCTATGCATTCACGGCTATACGAGCACGGGCCTGAACGAGTTCGCCGCTTTCTCGCGGTTTTATCTGGACCGGGGCGTCAGCCTGTTTTTGCCCGACGGCCGCGCGCACGGCGAGAGCGAGGGCAAGATCATCGGCTTTGGCTGGCGCGACCGGCTGGACGTCAAGCAGTGGTGCGAGCTGATCGCCGAACGCTTTGGCACGGAGTGCCGCATCCTGTTGCACGGCGTGTCCATGGGCGCAGCTACGGTCATGATGGCCTCGGGCGAGGCGCTGCCGCAGGCCGTGCGCGGCATCGTATCCGACTGCGGCTACACCAGCGCCTGGGACGAATTCGCCACGCAGATGGGGCAGATGTTTCATCTGCCGGTTTTTCCGATCCTGCCGCTGGCCAGCCTTGTATGCCGCATCCGCGGCGGCTACTCCTTCAAGGAGTGCAGCGCGGTGAAGCAGCTCGCCAAGGCCAAGACGCCTTTTCTCTTCATCCATGGGGGCGAGGACCGGTTCGTGCCGACGCAGATGGTGTATAAGGTGTACGAGGCCTGCAGGGCGGACAAAGAATTGCTCGTCGTCGAAGGGGCGGCGCACGCGCTCAGCTATCACACGGACCCACAGGCATACGAGACGGCGCTTGAACGATTCATGGAAAAGACGGGTTTGCTCGAGCCGAAGGCCATAGTCCTCAATTGAGTCATATGGGTTTTGAGGCGGTCTGGGCGGTCGAAAGGCCGCTTTTTTTGTCCGTAAACGGTGAATAACGGTCGGGCAGTTGAAAAGAGGGCACAAATATGCTATGATGATTTTGTCGAAAATGGGTGAAGCGCGTTGCAGCGCGATTTCCCTGAATACAGAAAGGCGGTAAAAATCATGGCAAACACGATGCCCGCATTGGTCAAGGCGCAGGCGGGGCCGGGGCTCGAGCTGCGGCGGGTTGCCATCCCCGACGTCGGCACGAACGACGTCAAGATCAAGATCCATTACACATCGATTTGCGGCACGGACCTGCACATCTACAACTGGGACAAGTGGTCGCAAGAGACGATCAAGCCCCCGATGACCATCGGGCACGAGTTCGTGGGCGAGATCGTCGAAATGGGGCAGAGCGTGCGCGGCTATCAAATCGGGGATATCGTCTCGGGCGAAGGGCACATCGTCTGTGGGCACTGCCGCAACTGCAAGGGCGGCAAGCGCCACCTGTGCCGCGAGACGCGCGGCGTGGGCGTCAACCGGGACGGCGCGTTCGCGCAGTACCTCGTCATCCCGGATACGAACGTCATCAAGTGCGAGCGAGGCATCCCGGAGGAGCTGTGCTCCTCGTTTGACCCGCTGGGCAACGCCGTGCATACGGCGCTGACGTACGACCTGATCGGCGAGGACGTGCTCATCACGGGCGCGGGCCCCATCGGCATCATGGCGGCGGCGATCTGCTGCCACGTCGGCGCGCGCCACGTCGTTATCACGGACCTGAACGATTACCGGCTGGACCTGGCGAGGCGGATTTGCCCCTGCCATACGGTCAACGTCGGCCGCGACCGGTTGGAGGACAAGATGCACGAGCTGGGTATCTCCGAGGGCTTTGACGTGGGCCTGGAGATGTCGGGCAACGGGCGGGCGTTCAACAGCATGATCGACAACATGTACAACGGCGGCAAAATCGCGGTGCTTGGCATTCAGAGCGGCGATACGGTCGTACCGTGGAACAAGATCGTCTGGAACTGCCTGGAGATCAAGGGGATCTACGGGCGGCAGATGTTCGAGACCTGGTACAAGATGATGGCAATGCTCAATAGCGGCCTTGATATCGGGGCGATCATCACCCACCAGTTTGGCTATCAGGACTTTGAAAAGGGCTTTGAAATCATGAACAGCGGACGGTGTGGCAAGGTCGTGCTCGACTGGAGAGCGGCGGAGTAACCGGACGCGGAAGGGAAGGAAAGGCATGAGAAAGACGGGACTGGACCTGTACAGGCGGGCGGTCGAGCAGAGCCGGGCGGACGGTACGTATAAGGAAGAGCGCGTCATCGTGACGCCGCAGCGCAGCCGCATCGATACGACGAAGGCAAAGCGCGTGCTGAACATGTGCGCGAACAACTACCTGGGCCTCTCGGATAACCCGGAGATCATCAAGGCGGCCAAGGAGAGCTACGACGTTTGGGGCTACGGCCTGTCCTCCGTACGCTTCATCTGCGGCACGCAGGAGATTCACAAGCAGCTGGAAAGCAAGATCTCGAGCTTTCTTAGGATGGAGGATACGATCCTGTACTCCTCCTGCTTCGACGCGAACGGGGGCCTGTTTGAGACGCTGCTAGGGCCGGAGGACGCGGTCATCTCCGATGCGCTCAACCATGCGAGCATCATCGACGGCGTACGGCTGTGCAAGGCCAAGCGCTTTCGCTACCAAAACAACGACATGGCGGACCTGGAGCGCTGCCTGCAGGAGGCGAATGCGGCAGGCGCGCGCGTCAAGCTGATCGCCACGGACGGCGTGTTCTCCATGGACGGCATCGTAGCCAACCTGCGGGGCATCTGCGACCTGGCGGACGCGTACGACGCGCTGGTGATGGTCGACGACAGCCACGCGGTCGGCTTCATGGGCGCGCATGGCCGCGGCACGCCGGAGCACTGCGGCGTCGAGGAGCGCGTGGACATCATCACGGGGACGCTGGGCAAGGCGCTGGGCGGCGCGTCCGGCGGCTATACGAGCGCGCGCCGGGAGATCGTGGATCTTCTGCGCCAAAAGAGCCGGCCCTATCTGTTCTCCAACACCCTGGCGCCGGCGATCGCTAGCGGCGCGCTAAAGACGTTTCAAATGCTCGAGGAGAGCACGGCGCTGCGCGACCGGGTGCACGAGAACACGCGCTATTTCCGCGAGAAGATCCGCCATGTGGGCTTTGACATCATCGAGAGCGACCACCCGATCGTGGCGGTCATGCTCTACGACGCCAAGGTCGCGACCGCGTTCGCCTCGCGCATGCTCGATTTGGGCGTCTACGTAATCGGGTTCAGCTACCCGGTCGTGCCGCAGGGAAGGGCGCGCATCCGCACGCAGATCTCCGCCGCGCATACGAAGGAGGATCTGGACTTTGCGGCAGAATGCTTCGCCAAGGTCAAGCAGGAAATGGGCATCTGATCTGCGTACGGGCGCGCTGAGCATCCCCTATGCGAGCGCGCCCGCCGCGCATATCGCCGGCTGATCGCGCATATCTTCCCCCGAGGAGGGATGGATATGAGCGGCGAGACGCCAAAGGAAGCCATCGTAACCAAGGAGGTCAAGGAACAGCCAAAGACGCCCCGCGCACACGCGGTCACCCTGGAGAACAGAAGGCGCGCGAATGTGACGGGCGTGAGCGACGTCGTGCGCTTTGACGAGCAGGAAGTCGTGCTTTCAACGAGCGACGGGGAGATCACGCTCTTGGGCGAGGGCCTACACATCGCGCGCCTCCATCTGGAGGAGGGGCAGCTCATCGTCGAAGGGGACATCACGGGCATCGAGTACGGCCAGGTGCAGGCGCAAGCCGCGCGGGGCGGGTTTTTCTCCCGCATCTTCCGATGAAGGAGGCTGCGCGCCAGGGCGGCGTGTTCCTCGCGATGATCTACGCGGGGCTCGCCGCCGGCATCCTTTATGACATCCTGCGCGGCATACGCCGCCTGCTGCGCGCCGGGCCGGTGGTGACCGGCGTCCTCGACGTGCTCTTTGGCATGCTCGCCTTCGTGCCGGCCGCCGTGCTGGTGGCGCAGCTTTCGCATGAGGGCCTGCGCTCGTACATGCTGCTGGGCATGGCCAGCGGGTTCCTGCTTTATTTGGCGGGGGTAAGCCGCGTCGTGCAGGCGTTCCTTCGCGCGCTCGGGCGCCTTGGGCGGCGTCTGCTCGCCACGCGGCTGGGCCTTTTCATCGCGCGCCTGGGGAAGCGCGTGACGAAGTAAAATGTTTTTTAGAAAATGGGTAAAAAGGCCCGTAACGAAGAAGGAAAACGCCTTTTCGATGCGAATATACTCAAAACATATCTGTACCGAAAGAAGGGATTGCCCATGGCGTCCAGCCGCCGGCGCCGCGCGCGCTTTGCCCCCCGTTTTTGGATCATCGTCATGGTGCCTGCCATCGCGTTGATCACGTGGCGCTACGGCGCGCGCGAAGCGCGCATTCAAGAGCAGGAGCAGGCGTTGGTCGAGCTCAGCGACCGGTATTACGAGGTCTGCATGGAAGGCGTGCAGATCCGTCAGCAGCTGGATACCGTGGGGACCGAAGCATTCATCGAGCGCACCGCCCGCCGCGAATATGGCTACATGATGCCGGGTGAGGCGCGCTTTGTCGTGTCCAATTTGACCGACGGCGAAATCGAAACGCCGGTCGTTGCGCCTGCGGCCCCTATAGACGCGCCGGACGCGTCCGCGCCTTTGGCCGTCCCCGAGCAATCGAATCCCGACCCGCTCTATGTCCCCGCAGCTTGAGCGGGGTTTTTTTGTCCGCCGGGACCTAAACAAAGGAGGAAAGTACCATGCGCATGGCAGCTATCGGTATCGGCTCCAATTCAGTTCGATTGCTCGTCGCCGACGCGTCGGTAAACGGCACGATTACGCCCGTGTTGCGGGATCGGTGCGGCACGCGCCTGTTTGCCGGGCTTGAAGAGGGCGCGCTTTCAGAAGAGAGCATGGAGGTTTCGTCCTCCGCCTCGCGCGAGCTAGAGCGCAAGGCTCGCGAAGCGGGGGCGGGGAAGATCTACATCTTCGCCACCAGCGCCGTGCGCGACGCGAAGAACGGCGCGGCCTTTGCCGAGCGCATCCGGTCGATGACCGGGCTGACGCTGGATGTCTGCACAGGCGAGCGGGAGGCGCTGCTCTCGTATGCGGGCGCGGCCAAGCCGGGTCTGTGCGGCATGATCGACATCGGGGGCGGCTCGACGGAGCTGACGGTCGGCCGGGACGGCGAGGCGATGGCCGCGGTCAGCCTGCAGATGGGAGCCGTCCGCCTGTCGCGCAGGCAACGCATCGCAGGTGGTGACGACTTCTATGCCGTCATCGAGCTGGCGCAGGGGATCTTGCGCGAAGGGGCCGGCGCCATCTTTCACTGCCCCAGGCCGCATACCTGGGTGGGTGTGGGCGGCACGTTCACCACGTTGGGCGCGATGGACAGGGGGATTTCGTCCTTCGACCGCGCGCTCGTAGAGGGGCATGCGCTCACGCGGGAAATCGTTCTATCCTGGGGCGAGCGCCTTGCGCCCATGCGCGTGGAGGAGCGCAAGCGCTTGCCGGGCCTGCAGCCGCAGCGCGCGGACATCGTCGTGCACGGCATCGCCATCCTGGCCGCTTGCATGGACGCGCTGTCGATCGATTCGATCGTCGTATCCGACCACGGCAACCTCGACGGTTATCTGCGTAAGAAATGGGATGAGCACCATCTGGCATGATCCGCCGCCCGCTTTTGCTGACGCCGGTGCGACTTCACGCGGCTGTGAGCGCCCATACGCGCATGTCGATTCCCGCGCGTTAAAGGCAAAAAAAGCTTGTCACCGGGCGCGGGCTGTGGTATAATAGCGAAGTGCTAAACGGGCGGTCCTCTGTTCGCCTGCTTTTTTGTGCGAGCACGAACGTCTATGAGGAAAGGAGAACTGACAATGAGCGAAATCATCCGTTCGATTGAGCGTGAACAGCTCCGTACCGATCGGCCCGACTTCCGCATTGGCGATACCGTCCGCGTATACGTCAAGGTCGTAGAAGGCAGCCGCGAGCGCCTCCAGGCGTTTGAAGGAACGGTTATGGCCAAGCGCAACGGCAGCATTCGTGAGACCTTCACCGTCCGCCGCGTCTCTTACGGCATCGGCGTGGAGCGTACTTTCCCGCTGCATTCGCCGCGCGTGGACCGTATTGAGGTCATCCGCCGCGGCAAGGTCCGCCGTGCCAAGCTGTACTACCTGCGTGGTCTGTCCGGCAAGGCAGCGAAGATCAAGGAAAGATAAGCATTCGCATTCAAGGGGCTGCAGGCATGTGTGCTTGCGGCCTTTTGTAATATTGGAGAGGGGAGAACCCGATGCCCATCAACTGGTATCCCGGGCACATGGCGCGCGCGAAGCGCCTGTTGGCCGATCAACTGTCGCGTGTGGACGTGGTCATAGAGCTATGCGATGCGCGCATGCCGCACGCGAGCCGCAACCCGGATTTGGACGCGCTGTGCAGGGACAAAAAGCGCATATTGGTTCTGAATAAATCCGACCTGGCCGAGCCGGGCCTCACCAGCGCCTGGATCGCCTATTTTACGCGCCGCGGTCTGGAGGCGATGGCCTATTCGTCGGTCTCCGGCAAAGCGAAGGACGTATTTAGCCGTATCGAGCGCGCGGCGAAGGAGGCGGTCGAACGCCAAGCGGCGCGCGGCGTGAAGAAAACCGTGCGCGTAATGGTCGTGGGCGTGCCCAACGTGGGCAAGTCGACGTTCATCAACCGCCTGCACGGCGGCGCGATTGCCAAGACGGGCGACCGCCCCGGCGTGACGCGCGCCAACCAATGGGTGCGCGTTACGCCGTATCTGGAGCTGCTCGATACGCCCGGCCTGCTCTGGCCGCGCCTGGACGACCAGAACGCCGCGCGCAGGCTGTGCTACATCGGCACCATCCGCGATCAGGTGGTAGACCATCAGATGCTGGCGATCCATCTGCTGGAGGATCTGCTGGAGGGCGCTCCGCAGGCGGCGATCGGGCGCTTTCGCCTGAAAGAACCGTACGGGGAAGGGCTCGCCCTGCTGGAAAACGCCTGCCGCGGGCGCGGATGGCTGTTGCCGGGCGCTGTGCTCGACACGGACCGCGGCGCGTCGGTCATCCTGGACGAATTCCGCGCGGGAAAGCTGGGGCGCATGACGCTTGAACGCCCGCCGCGCATGGAGGAGCCTGCGCCGGGGCAGAACACGGCGATGGAGGGGCCGCACGATGAAAAAGAATTTGAAAGAACGCCTGGCGGAGATCACGCAGATTGACCTGCCCTTATGGCAAGCGGGCCGCGCATTTGCGGGCATCGACGAGGCGGGCCGCGGGCCGCTCGCAGGCCCGGTCGTCGCGGCCTGCGTGGCGATGCCGCCAAGCCCGCTGCTCGAAGGGGTGGACGATTCCAAAAAGCTATCGGAAAAGAGGCGCGAGGCGCTCTTTGAGCGCGTGCGCGAGACCGCGCTGTTCGTCGGCGTCGGCGTCGCTACGGCGGAGGAGATCGACGATGTGAATATCCTTCGCGCGACAAAGCGTGCTATGCAGCGCGCGGCGCAAGGCGCGCCCTGCGACCTTTTTCTGGTCGACGCGGTGGAGCATCTGGACGTATCCGGCGAGGTGCGCGGCATCGTGCACGGAGACGCGCTGTGCTACAGCATCGCCGCGGCCTCGATCATCGCCAAGGTCACGCGCGACCGGATGCTGCGTGAGCTGGATGCGCGCTATCCCGACTACGGCTTTACGCGGCACAAGGGCTACGGTACGAAGGCGCATATCGAGGCATTGCGGCAATACGGGCCTTGTCCGGAGCACCGGCGCAGCTTTATCGGGCACTTTGTCGACCTCTCGCGCCCGGAATACGCCCGTCAGGGCGCTGCGCTATGAACCGGCGCGCGCAAGGGGCGCGCGGTGAGGAGCGGGCGCTCGAGGCCTTGAAGGCGAAGGGCATGCAAGCGGTGGCGCGCAACGTGCGCTGTGCCGGGGCAGAGATCGACCTGATCATGCGAGACGGGCGCTATACCGTGTTTGTGGAGGTCAAGCAGCGCTCCTCCGGGCGCATGGGCCAGGGGCGCGAGGCGGTGGATATGAGGAAGCGCGCGCGCATTTCGCGGGCCGCGCTCGCATACCTTGCCGCAAGAGGCAGCGTGGACGTGCCCGTGCGCTTTGACGTGGTGGAGATACAGGCGGGCGATATCCGCCATATTCCGGCGGCGTTTGACTTCACGCTTTAGCTAGAAGCGTGAATAAGGGAATAAACCGAACGTTGCGTTCGTTATCTTACGGGTAAAACCGCAGCATTGGGAGGTTGAACCATGCGAAAGGCGATGAACCGTTACGGGCTGCTTATGCTTGTATGCCTGTTGTTTTTGGGCCTGCCCGGCAGCGCGCTGGCGGAGGAGAATCTGCTCAAAAACGGCGGATTTGAACAGGTGAGCGGCGCGTTGCCCTCTGACTGGCTGAAGGGTATGTGGGTGACGACGGCCGGTGCGACATATATCGAGACGTCCAGCGACGCGCATACGGGAGAGCGCTCCGCCCTGGTCGAAAACGTGCAGGCAAACGACGCACGCCTGGAACAGACCGTGAGGGTGCGGCCGCAGACGTATTATAGGCTCTCCGCCTGGGTGAAGGCGGAGGGGTGCGACGCGGGCAAAAAGGGCGCGAACATCTCCTTTGCCGACGTCTACGGCACATCGCCCGACGTGCACGATACGCAGGGCGAATGGGTAGAGTTGACGCTCTACGCCCGCACGGGCAAGGGACAAAAAGACGTCACCGTGATGGCGCGCGTAGGCGGCTACGGCTCGGAAAATACGGGCCGCGCGTGGTTTGACGATCTATTCCTCGTGCAGGTGGACGAGGTGCCGCGCGATGCGGCATACCTCGATCTATCCACGCCCGAGCCGAAGGTGGACACGGGGGTGCGCGCCGGGCCGGGCGCAGGAGAGATCACGGCGCTGTTCGCCGTGTCGCTTTGCTATCTGCTCTTCCTCTTCTTGTGCGTAAGACGCCTGCGCACGCCGCGAAGCGGCGGCATCAAGGGCGTGTATATCCTGGGGGCGGTGCTCGCGCTGGCTGCGGCCGTGCGGCTATTCCTCGCAGCGTCGGTATCCGGCTACGGGGTAGACATGAACTGCTTCGCCGCCTGGTCGCTGCGCATGGCGGAAAAAGGCCCGGTAAGCTTTTACGCTCCGGATTACTTCTGCGACTATCCGCCGGGATATCTGTACGTGCTGCTCGTAAACGGTCTTTTGATGAACCTTCTGGGCCTTCCGCACGGCGGCGCGGCGACGGAGCTGCTGCTGAAATTTGTGCCGGTCGCCTGCGACGTCGCGGGCGCGGCGGTGCTCTACCGCATCGCCCAGCGGAGCGCGGGCACGGCGATTGCGACGCCCGGCGGGGACGGTCCTACGGCCGTCTTCCGCGTCACGCGCAGGGTGGACGCCCGTACGGCGTTGATGCTCGCGGCGCTCTACGCGCTCAATCCGGCGACGGCCGTGGTGAGCGCCTGCTGGGGGCAGGTCGATTCCGTGCTGGCCTTGCTGCTGCTTTTGACGCTGTTTTTTGCGGTGGAGGGCAAGTGGCATCTCTCGCTGCCTGTGTACATCGCCGCCTGCCTCACCAAGCCGCAGGCCCTGATGCTCGCGCCCCTGGGCGTCGCGGTGGTCGCAAAGGCTATCGTCATGGCGCGGCGGGAAAGGGACCGGCAGACGCTGCGATCCATGGCGTGGGGAGCGCTATGGGCGGTCCTCGCCTTTGCGGTCATCGTCGTTCCCTTTTCGATCCATCAACCCTTTACCTGGTTGATCGAGAAATACGCGGACACCCTGGGCTCCTATAATTATGCGACGCTGTCGACCGGCAATCTCATGTTTTTGCTAGGCGGCAATTGGAAGGACAATGCCGCCGCCTCGCCGCTGGGCGTCTCTTACGGGATGCTGGGCTGGCTGCTGATGGGCGCGTCCATCGCGTTCTCGATTTTCCTCTACCTGAAGGACAAGCGCGGCGACAGCCTCTTTGAGGTGAGCGCGCTGCTGCTCTCTGCCCTCTACGTGATGGGAACGAAGATGCACGAGCGATATCTGTTGCCCGTGCTGATCCTGCTGCTCATGGCCTATGCCGTGCGGCCGGACAAGCGCGCGCTGATCGTGTTTGGCGCCTTTACGGCGGCGCTCACGGTCAACGCGGGCATGGTGCTCGCCTTTGAACACCTGATCGCTCCCAACGAATGGGTGGGCTATCTGCTCGGCGCCGTCAACCTGCTGACGCTTGCGCTGCAGGTGTGGATGGCTGTGGATCACTGCCTGCTGGACCGCGCGATGCAGCCCGCCGCCCCCGTGCGGCTTGCGGAGCGAAGCCCGCAGGAGGCGAAGAGCCACGACGAGCGGATGCGCGAAGCCCTGCTCCGGGAGCAGGATGCGCGGCTGCACATGCGCCCGCGCGACTGGGCGCTGATGCTCGGCGTGACGCTCGCGTACGCGGTGCTGGCCTTTATCAACCTGGGCTCTACGAAGGCGCCGCAGACGTTCTGGCAGTCCAGCGCTGAAGGGGAAGAGGTCGTCTTTGACCTGGGCGAGGCGCGAGAGGACTTTAACGTTTACGTCTATGTAGGCATCTCCGACCCGGAATACACCGTCAGCGTGAGCGCGGACGGGGAGCACTGGTCGGATGAGGAGCTCATGGACGAGGGCGAGTGCTTCCTGTGGGTCGCGCACCGCGCGCCCAATGTCGACGAGGCGGGCGAGACGACGGGCTGGTCGGCCGCGATGCGCAGCTTTTCAGGCCGCTATGTGCGCCTGCGCATGCAGGGCGCGGGCGCGGTCATCGGCGAGGTGGGCTTTGTGAACGCGGCGGATCAAAGCGCGCTGGCGGTGTCGAGCGTCAGCGTAACCGGGGGCATCCAGGGGCGCACGCAGGATGTCGCGCTGCTCATCGACGAGCAGGACAGCGTGCCGGACGTTCCCTCTTATCAAAACGGCACCTACTTTGACGAGATCTATCACGCGCGCACGGGTTACGAGCACTTGCACGGATTGCATGCATTCGAGTGGACGCACCCGCCGCTTGGCAAGCTGTTGATGGCGCTGTGTATCCAAATCTTCGGCATGACGCCGTTTGGCTGGCGCTTCGCCGGCACGCTCTCAGGCATTATGATGCTGCCGGTGATCTACCTGCTGGGCAAGCAGCTGTTTAAGAAGACGGCGCCTGCATTTTACGTGACGGCGTTGCTCGCGCTGGACTGTATGCATTTTACCCAGACGCGCATTGCGACGATCGACACGTTCGTGGTGCTGTTCATCCTGCTCATGTACCTGTGCATGCTGCGCTGGACGCAGATGAGCTTCTACCATCAAAGGTTTACGCGCACGTTGATTCCGCTGGGGCTATCGGGCGTCTTTATGGCGCTGGCCGTCTCCAGCAAGTGGACCGGCATGTACGCGGCGGCCGGCCTGGCGGTGATTTTCTTCGTCCGGCTATGGCAGCTGTGGCGGCAGGCGTGCTGGGGGCGCGCGCATGCGCAGGAGGACGAGCGCTTCGCCCGGGCGGCCGGCGCCTTCCCGCGCTACGCGCTGATTACGGTTGGGCTCTGTTTTGTCTTTTTTATCGCGGTACCGCTGATCGTCTACTGCCTGAGCTTTATTCCGGAGCTCGCGCCCGACGGCCCGGTGACGCTTACGCGCATCTGGGATATGCAGGTATCGATGTACAAATACCACAGCAAGCTTGTAGACGACCACTTCTTCAAATCGCCCTGGTGGCAGTGGCCGTTGATCATGAAGCCAATGTGGTATTACGACGCGCCTTTTAAGGCGCCGGGGGCGGCTTCCGTCATCTATGCGATGGGCAACCCCGCCGTTTGGTGGGTAGGCATCGCGGCGCTGCTGTACGTGCTCGCGCGCACGGTTTGGAAGAAGGGAGCCGCCCCGCTATTGGGCCGCGAGGACAAAAACCCTGCGGACGAGGCGCTCGTGTTCCTGGCCGTAGGCTTTTTGGCGCAGTACCTTCCCTGGGTGCTCGTGCCGCGATCGACGTTCATCTACCACTACTTCCCGAGCGTCCCGTTCATCATCCTGTGTACGGCGCAGGTGTGGCGCAGCGTGGACTGGAAGCGAAGAGGCGTGGGATACGGCGTGATGGCTGCACACCTGTTGATCGCCGCCGGGTTGCTCGTGCTGTTCTATCCGGCGATTTCCGGCCTTACCGTATCGCGCGACTGGATGGATGCGGCGGCATGGTTCAAGAACTGGCTTTGGTATTAGGGGAGGAGGAAGCGGCAATGCAGATGGTCATCTCACGGGATATCCGTGACTATTGCGAGCGGGTGATGCCCTCGCTGTTGTTGAGCGAGGTTCAAAACAACCTGCCGGTCGGCATCTTGCAGCGCGGGCTACGGGCGGAGGAAGAGAACGACTGGCTGATGGCGCGGCTGGAGGACGAAGCGGGTCAGGATGTCCTCATTGCCCTGATGACCCCGCCGCATAACCTGATACTCGTCTGCCCGGGGGGCGGGGCGCCGCAAGCCGCCGTGCGCGTATTGGCGGAAAAACTGCGCGAGCGGGCGGTCGATGTACCCGGCGTCTTCGCGGAAAAGGCGCTTTCGCATGCGTTTGCGCAGGCCTACTGCGCGGCCGCCGGCCTGCGCTATGAAGTACAGATGAACGAGCGGGTTTACCGCCTCGACGCGGTCGCGGATATACCGCATGTCGGCGCGCTTAGGCCCGCAGAAGAGCGGGATATGCACTTTCTTCCCTATTGGCTGAAAGCGTTTGAGGACGAATGCTTAGGCGCGCAGGGGCCGCTCGACGCGCAAGGGGCCAGAGCGGGGATTGAGCGCGGAGAGCTCTTCCTGCTCGAAGCGGACGGGAGGCCGGTGAGCCTGGTGGGCTCGACGCGCCAGATGCCCGGCGGGCGTTCGGTCGGGCCGGTCTATACGCCGCCCTACCTTCGCGGGAACGGCTTTGCCTCGTGCGCTGTCGCGCAGATTAGCCGGCTCATGCTGGCGCGCGGCAACGCGTATTGCGCGCTCTTTACGGACTTGAGCAACCCGATTTCCAACAGCATTTATCAAAAGGTCGGTTACCGGCCGATCTGCGACTACATGCAGGCGCGGTTTGATCCGGCGGCTGAACGTCCCTGATAGAAAATCGAAAGCGACGAATTGAATAAACGGGCCGCCGCACGAAAATATGAAAGGTGCGACGGCCCGTTTTATGCCAGATAAGCATTGCAAATAAGAGCAGTCAACGCTACCGGGCGATCGGCGCGCCTAGTTGGCGATTGAAGAGGAGGTCAGGTATTCGGCGAGTATAGACAGAAATTGTGCCGCCCGCGGTTTTTTGGACAGGGGAAAATAGGCGACGCTACGCAGAAAGGTAGGATTCTGTTGCCAAGCCACGTCGACGATGGTGCGAATATTTCGTTCGACGGCTTTCCAGCTGACGCCGTAGCGCGCGCCGGCTTTTGCGTAAAGCTGTGTCGTGGTCGGGTGCGGAATACTGGGTTCGCTTCGGAGCGTATGAAGCAAATAGGCGGCTTGCTCAAAACCTTTATAGTTGGGCGTTACGCCCAGCGTCATCAGCAGTTTTTCGGGAGTCATGTTTTTTCTCCTTCGTGCGTTTTATTTTGGCCAGTAGCTTTGTCATCTGATCCAGGTGAGCGATATATTCGCTCTGATCCTCGGTGGAAAGATCTACGAACCAGTTCATTTCCTGAAGCAATTGAACGATGATGCCCAATTGTCCTCGTGCCAGGTTGCAGGACAGCAGTACGTCGGCGCCAATGCCGAGATTTTGGCTGATGCATTCGACGGTATCGAGCGTGGTCCCCTTGCCGCGCTCTATGTTTTGTAGGGTCGATTTGGAAATGCCGATTTCCTTGGAGAAGTCCATTAGGGATTCTTTTCGAGTCCGACGTATGGATTTTAGATTTTGGGCAAGCGCCTGTTTTAGTTCCATAGCTTTATCCTCCTTGCCCATAAGCATAAGGGAAATTTTGCTTGTTTGCCAGATCGATTATATGGAAATACAGGATGTATTTATGGAAAATATGCTTCCGATGTGCTTTTTATTGTCTGATATGATCTGTACTTCCTGATCGAATATGGGATAGCCCGAACGCGTGATATCGCGGACGAAATTTAAGCGGCCTCCATGGCGGAGGCCGCAGTAGATGATAGGTATATGCAGTTGCGCTTTATTCGATGTACACCGTCGCGTTCATACCGGGCAGCAGGCTTCGGCCCTCAGGCAGCGTGACGCGTACATCGAAATAGGCGGCGTTTTGCCGGCTCTCGCCCAGCGGACGGATTTCGGTGACCGTACCGCTCAACCCTTCCGACGGATAGGCGTCGAGCTCGAACGTCAGAACGCTTCCGACCTGGATGCTAGATAAATAGATTTCATCCACTTCGCAGCTGAGCTCCAGCCGGCTCAAATTCGCGATTTCACACAGCAGCTGGCCTTTATAGACCTGCGCGCCGGAGGCGACGTACAGCGCCTGCACCGCGCCCTCGGCGCTGGCGGGGATGATGCAGGAATCCGTGGCTGGGGCGCTCGCCTGGTCGACCATCTCAAAGAGCAGGTCGCCCGCCCTCACCGCGTCGCCCTCCTTCGCGTGCACGCGCAGCACCCGGCCGGAGGCGGAGACGGATACGTCCGGATAGCGATGCGCTTTGCCTGAACCGGTCACGCTGTCGGAGGCATAGCCGCTCTCGCGGTAGCACTTGACGGTATCGTTTAGGTCAAAGTCGCCGGTGAGGATCTCTACGGTATAGCTGCCGCCCTCGACGGACGTGACGCGCCCTGTGCCCTTGTCGCTGCCGCACTTGAGGTAGAGCGTTTCGCCCGTGTGCAAATATTTATTTTTGCTCTCGTCGTAGGCCGTCGAAGTGGAGGCGGCGACGTACAGCGGATGCTCCGGCTCGATAACTGCGAGCGCGCCATAGCGGTTCATGAGGCCGCCGGCGTCGTCCCCGGGCTTTGCGAAGAGCGCGGAGAGGGTGCCGGTCTGGGGGGCGTAAACCTTCACCGTATCGATCTCAAAGAGCGCGTCGCCTGCGAAGACGCGGTCCCCTTGCGTCAGCGTAAAAGGCAGAAGCGTTCCCGAAAAGGGCGCGGTGACGGCCTGTAAATCGGGCGCGACTACGCTCGCATTGACGCTCGCAGCCCCGGCGCCATGCACGGCAGGCTCCTCGCCCTCGGCGAGGGCGAACGAGAGCGGGAGCAGGAGACAGGTGAGCAGGGCGATCCATTTTTTCATGTTGCATTCCTCCGATTATTCTACGGATTTAAGGGCCTCGACCATGTCGATGCCGCGCACCTTGCGCACGAGCAGGCGCTGGATGAAGACGGAGAAGACATAGGTGATGACGCAGCTGAGGGCGATCGACTGTGCTGCGACTTGGCTGGTGTAGCGGATTGAATCCGTCTCGCACAGCGTGAGGATCAGCCCCGTCATGCCGATGCCAGGCACGATGGAAAATACGAGCGCGAGCAGCGTGATGATCGTATTTTCGTGCAGGATCAACCGACGTATCTCGCGCTGATGGTACCCCAGCACCTTCAGCGTCGCGTATTCCCGCGTGCGCTCAGCGAAGTTGATCAGGCCCATGTTGTAGCAGATGACGAACGCGAGGGCCAGGGCGATGAACATGAGCAAAACGAAGATGGAGGAGACCATGTTTAGGGAGACGAGGGCCTCATCCACCTGATCGGCGGTGTAGTCGATGCGATCCACCTCGTCCATGCCGTTGAGCCTGTCGATGCTGACTGGAGAGGGATCGCGCAGCTGTATTGCGGTGGGGATGAAGGCGCCCTTTCGCAGGGACTCCCAGGTGGAGCGCGTCATGTACACGCCCTGAGAGAAGTTGTTGTACACGATCTGGCCGACCGTGAGGGCGAATGTTTCGTCGTCGCCGGGCAGCTGAAACGTCACCGTATCGCCGGCAGAGACGCCGAGCATGCGTGCGAGCTTTTGCGTCATCGCCGCGCAGCCCGGCGAGATGTCGACGAACGTTTCATGTTCGCCGAGCCGGAGCATCTGCTGCGCGTCCTCCACCACGGTGACGAGCGCGGTACGGCTGACGCCCGCATGCGTTAGGCTTGCGGACTTTTCCATGATGCACTCCACCGCGCCCGCCTGCAGGCGGCCCTTGTAGGCATCTGCGTCCCCTGCCTGATCGTTCAGGTTCGCGCGCACGTCGTAGCCTAGGGTATACCTGTAGTGGTTGTTGGCTGTGGCGACGACAGAATCCTGCAGGCCCATCGACGCGATGATCAGCACGTTGCAGAAAAGCAGGCCGAGCCAGGACATGAGGGTGCGCAGCTTGCTGCGCATGAGGTTGCGCACGACCATCTTGGCGTTGAAGCCCAGACGCCTCCATAGCGGCGTGATGCGCTCGAGCAGAATTGGCTTGCCATCCTTGGGCGGCTTGGGACGCAGCAGCGAGGCTGCCGTCTCCCGTGCGGCCTTGCGGTAGGTGAGCAGGCAGATGCCCAGGCTCATTAAAACGGAGAGGCCGACGATGCACCATGCAGCCAAGGAGATCGGCGGTTCGATGCGGTAGGGATACTCGTTTTGCCCGATGAGCAGATCCCACACGAGCGGGGGGATGGTCAAATGGCCGATGACGGCGCCCAGAACGGAGCCGATGAGGGAGGGCCAGAACGCATAGGACAGATAGTGGCGCAGGATTTTAGAGCCTGAGAACCCGAGCGCGCGGAGCGTGCCGATCTGCATGCGCTGGTTGTCGATCATGCGGGTCAGCGTCGTCATGACGATCAACGCGGCGACGACATAGGCGGAGAGCGGGAAGACGATCGACAGCGCGCTGAACATCGTGACGTTATCCTGCGCGACCGCGGTGCTGCGGTGAGCGGTGCGGTCCAAGACGAAAGCATGCGGGAGCGCCTGCTCAATCGCGGCGCGCACGGCCGAAGCGTCGGCGCCGTCCGTCAGGCGCACGACGATCTGCGTGAGCGGAACCTGCGAAAACGCGTGTGCGTTGATCAGGATGTAGCCGTACCTGTCCGGATTGGTGGCGATGCCATTGGTTACGCTGATAAATTCCGGGCTGAAGATGATTCCGCGCACGAAGAAGGGATAATCCACATCGCCAAGGCGCACGGTGAGCCTGTCGCCGATGGAGAGCGCGTGTGCGCGCGCAAAACCCTCCTGTACGAGACAGCCGCGCTGATCGCTCTCGTCCAGCGCCGCGCCCTCCTGAATTATCGGGCGGTTGATGCTCATCGCCCCGTCGTAGGCGGTGACGTTGAGCGTGGGCTCGCCGGGTAGCGTCGTCTCCATATCCTGCGAAAAGCGCGCGCAGGCCTCGCCTACGCCGGGGATGGCCCGCACCTTGGCGAGCGCGCCGCGGTCGGCGCTGGGGAGTGTGACCCAGAAATCTGCGAGGCGGTTTTCTTTAAAATAGCGGTCGTTTGTAGCGCGGGCCATCTGGGCGACGCCGTCGATGGCGGCGAAGAGGAATGTGCCCAGCACGCACAGCAGGATCAGCGCGAGAAACTGCATACCGGATTTGCGCATATCCCGTACGAGCTTTTTGCTCAGAACGTCTTTTACCATGCGATCTCCTCCACAGACGCGGGATGATCGCTCAGCGTGACGGACTCGATCCCGCCGTTTTTGACGCGGACAACGCGCGTTCCGAGCGGGGCGATGAGCGCGTTGTGTGTGATGACGACGACGGTGGTACCGTGCTCGCGGCTGATCTCGCACAGCAGGCGGAGCACCTGGACGCCGGTTTTGGAATCGAGCGCGCCGGTCGGCTCGTCGCAAAGGAGCAGCGCGGGGTTTTTGCACAGCGCCCGCGCGATGGATACGCGCTGCTGCTCGCCGCCGGAAAGCTGCGCAGGAAAGTTGTTTAAGCGGCCGCCGAGGCCGACCTGCTCCATCACCTGCAGCGGGTCGAGGGAGTTCGGGCAGACCTGACGGGCCAGCTCTACGTTTTCCAGCGCGGTCAGGCTAGGCATGAGGTTGTAAAACTGAAAGACAAACCCGACGTCGAGGCGGCGATATTCCGTGCGGTCCGCGCCGCCAAGGCCTGTGATTTCCTTGCCGTCGACGACGATCTTGCCGCTGGTGGCCTTATCCATACCGCCGAGCAGGTTGAGGAGGGTCGTCTTGCCTGCGCCGGATGGGCCCAGGATGACGCAGAAGTCGCCCTTCTCAATCTCGAAGTTGACGTCGTCGACCGCTCTGACGAGCGTATCGCCGACCTGATAGTGTTTACAGACGTGTTCAAAGGATATATAGCTCATAGAGCGCCCTCCCGAAAGGGTATTATGGTTCCCGGCGGCCACATCGATCCGCTGTGACCGCCGCCGCTTGACATTTCGGTCAATTGGTATTATACTCGACATGTGTTGATCTTGCAATCGACTGATTATTTCCGAGTGTTCTAAAAAAGACATTATTTGAAAAAGTGTTGTTTATGAAGGGGGAACGCGGCAGAAACGGGGGATGAAGATGGAAGGAAAGATCAATCAGCGCGTGATGTTGACCAAGCGTCTGCTCAAGGACAGCCTGATTCGCAAACTCAAGGAGGAGAGCATTTATAAGATCTCGATCCGCGAGCTGTGCGAGGACGCGGGCATCAACCGGTCTACATTCTATAAGTATTACGGAAGCCAGTTCGATTTGCTCAAGGAGATCGAGGACGACATGCTGCGCCATGTGCAGGAGGCGCTGATGCAGGCCAGCCTGGTCAAGGCTGAATCGATCTCCGGCGTGTGTGCATATCTGGAGGAAAACATCGAGCTCAGCCGCCTTTTGATCAACAACAACATCGATCCGGAGTTTCCGGAGCGCCTCTTTCGCATGCCCTACATCCGCGCCGAGCTATCGCGCGCGCTGGGCATTTATCAGGGAGAAGAGGAGTTGGAATATGCCTCCATCTTCTTGAGCTACGGATGCTACCATATGGTGCGCCGGTGGATCAACAAGGACGAACACGAGCCGCCCGAGGTGATCGCGGCGCTGCTCATGGAGCTGATCGAAAAGGTGATTTAACGCGGCGTCTGGGGCGCGGGGCCTGAAGGGGCTCCGCGCCCTTGTGTAGAAAACGCGAGGGGTTGAGAAATCTGCGCAGGACCGTAGTCTGCGCGGGCCAAGCATCATCTTGACATCGGTATGCGCAAATGGTAAAGTACAGATAGTCTTTCGCCAAGGGATTTAGACAACAAGACGGCCGTTAAACCGCCGCAGATGAAGAGGTGCTCGATGAAACGGGCTTTTTGCGATGTCTTCCGCCGCTTGGTCGCGCTCGCGATCCTGGCGGAAGGCTTGATGTTCCCAGGCTTTGCGCACGCCGAGGGGGCGCAGGCGGCCTTGCGCGTGGGTTTTGCGCAAGCGAAAGGTTTTAGCGAAACCGCACAGGACGGGAGCTGCCGCGGATTGATCGTGGATTACTTAAATGAAATCGCGAAGTATACCGGCTGGACGTACGAATATATCGAAGTGAGCGGCGAGGCCTTGTTGGACGCGTTTTTTGCAGGTGAATTTGACCTCACCGGCGGGACGTATTATCTGCCGGGCTATGAGGATGCCATAGCCTACCCGGATTACGATTGCGGTCAATCGAAATCCGTCTTGTTGGCGCGCCGCGACGACCGCTCCATCGTGGGGATGGGGGCGCGTAGCGTCGACGGCAAGGTGATCGGCGTCTACGAAAACGCGAAGGAAAACGTACGCCGCCTGCAGGAATTTTTAAACATGAACGGCGTGAACTGCACCCTGCGGTACTATACCCGGGAGCAGATGCAAGACGGCAATCTTTTCTCCTATTTGAAGAGCGGCGAGGTGGACTTGCTTTTGGGAAACAACAGCGACGACCACGAGGATTTTCGCGTGGTGGCGTCGTTTAACGCGCAGCCGCACTACATCGTGACCACACCGGGGAACCAGGCGATTCTGGACGGTCTCAATCGCGCGCTAAAGAATATATGGGAGTCTGACCCGAACTTCGCGGAAGAGGTATACGCCAGGCATTTTCCCAATAGCCATGCGGCGGACGTCATCCTCAACGAGGAGGAGGAGGCGTACATTCGCCGCAAGGGCAGCGTTACCGTGGCCGTGGCAACGGGCTGGCACCCGCTTTACTGCCTAGACCAGGCGCAGCCCCAGCACGACGGGGTGGCGCCAGACGTGCTGAAAGAGATTTCGGCCGTGACGGGCCTTGGATTTACGTTTGTGCAGACGCAAAGCTATGCGGATGCCCTCCGCATGGTTCGTCAGGGTCAGGCGGATTTGGCGGGATTTTTTCTGGACGGGGAAGAGGCTGCGCAGCGGCAGGGCTTGTCGCTGACAAAGCCTTATGCCACGCTGAACGACATTGTGGCGCGCAATAAGTCTGTAAGCTTCCCTGGCGAGCAGTTGACAGCCGCAGTCATCGAGGCACGCAACCTGCCCGCCGGGCTGAAGGCGCAGCAGATACGCGATTATCCCGACGTGACCGAGGCTTTGGCCGCGGTCAACCGCGGCGAGGTAGATCTTTTCTACGGTTTGTCTGGGCGAATTGAGCAGGAGATTCAGGCGCATTATTTTAGCAACGTGATTCCTGTGGGTCAGTATAGCAACGCCGTGGAGGTCGCCTTCGCCCTGCCGAAGCCGGCGGAGGCGGAGCTGCTCACCATCCTCAACAAAGCGATCAACAGCCTATCGGATACGGACAAGCGCGAGATCCTCAACCGTAACCTCATCTCGAGCGGAACTGCCAAGGTGACGCTGGCCGGGCTCATCTACTCCAATCCGATCCAGGCGGTCATCGTGATTTCGGCAACGCTGCTGCTGATTCTCGTCGCCGTGCTCCTCATCGCGCGTTTCCGGGTTCGTGCGGTGCAAATGCGTGCGGAGTTAGAGCGGGCGGAGGCAGACAGCCGAGCGAAGAGCGCATTTCTGTCCCGCATGAGTCACGAAATACGCACGCCTATGAACGCCGTAATCGGCTTGGCAGACCTGACGGGCATGCTGGAGGACGTGCCGGAGCAGGTGAAGGATAACCTCACAAAAATCCGTTCCTCGTCCCGTTATCTGCTTGGATTGATCAACGACATCCTGGATATGAGCCGCGTTGAAAACGGCATGATGACGATCGCGAAAGAGCCCTTTGATTTGCCGGACATTCTCGCCGATATCGAAAGCATGATGGCTGTCGACGCAAAGCGCCGGGGCCTTGCGTTCACGGTGGAGACGTCCGTTAGCCATCGCGTCTTATCTGGAGACGCGATACGGCTGCGGCAGGTGCTGACCAACCTGATTTCCAATGCGTTTAAGTTTACGCCGCCGGGCGGGTCGGTCGTCTTGCAGGCGCTCGAGCGCAGCGCGGACGAGCAGCGCTGCGAAATATACTTTCGGGTGCAAGACGACGGCGTCGGCATTCGGCCGGAGGATCAGGCGCGCATATTCGACGTCTTCGAACAGCTGGGCACTAGCCGCTCGCAAAGTCAGGGCACCGGGCTGGGCTTACCCATCAGCAGCAGCATCGTAAGGCTCATGGGCGGCACGCTGGAGCTTGAGAGCGAGCCCGGGCGGGGCAGCGCGTTTTACTTTACGATCACATTGCCGCTGGCCGCGCTTCCGGAGCCGGCGCATGCGCAGGAGGCGGGCTGCGACCTGAACGACGTATGCCTGCTGCTGGCGGAGGACAACGACCTGAATGCGGAAATCGCCGTGCAGCTTTTGACGAGGCAGGGCGCGCGGGTCGTGCGGGCGGAGGATGGCCGGCGCGCCCTGGAGATGTTTGAGACGAGCGCCCCGGGGACCTATCAGGCGGTTTTGATGGATATACAGATGCCCCGCATGAACGGGCTGGAGGCGACGCGCGCGATCAGGGCGCTGCCAAGGCCGGACGCGGAGCAGATCCCCATCGTCGCGATGACGGCCAACTCTTTTCAAGAGGATATCGATGCGGCAAACGCCGCGGGCATGAACGCTTTTATCGCCAAGCCGATCGACGTGCATCATCTGTATAGGGTGCTGAGAGACTTGATCGCAAAAGACGGGCGATGACGGCGGACGAGGCCCAAGACGGCCGTAAGGGGGAGGGGGTTCGCCCGTGATGAATAAGGCCTCGCAGGAGGGGGACTTTCAAAGCACGTACGTCAAATGGCAGCGCTTGTTTATGCGCGCCAACGTCGTTTGCGCGCTCATCGTCCTGGCCACGGAGATCGGCATGTTCTTTGCGTTGTGGAAGGGCGGGCTGCTCATCCAGCCGGTCCCCGAGTACCTGCGCGATTTTCTCATCCTGCCTTCGCTGACCAATGCGCTGCTGCTCGCCCTATCGTGGCTGCTTACGCGCATTTTTGCCGGGCGAGACCGGTTACAAAGGTACGTGCCGGTGTTGACGCTGGCGCTGATGTGCTTGGTGGTGGCCAGTACGCATTTCTTCTTCGCCGTGTCGCTTTGCACGTTCTGCCTGCCGGTGTTCTCCACCGCGATTTATGGCGACGGCAGAATGACGAACCGAACGACCGCGCTATGCCTCCTCTTCATGCTCTTGTCCGTCGCCAAAGGGGTCTGGGTGACCCAGCCGCCGGACCCCTACCTCGTGCCGGAGGCGGGCGCCGCGCTGCTCATCCTCGCGGCGAGCCATATCTTCTGCACGGTGCTGATCCGCTTTCAGCGGGAAAAGAGCGACCGGCTGGAGGAGAGCTACCGGCGCCAGATCGAAATGCATGACCAGCTCAGCCGCGACCAGAAGACGGGCCTGTACGGCGATACCGCGTTCCGGGCCAGGTTGCGCCAGGCGGTGGAGCAGGCGCAGGCTGGCGGGGAGCAGGTTGCGCTGGCAGTATTGGATATCGACGACTTCAAACAGGTCAACGATACGTGCGGCCACGCGCGCGGGGACCAGGTGCTCATGCGTCTGGCCGAGTTGATGCGCGAGCGCTGCACCGGCCGCTGCATGCCCGCGCGGTTTGGCGGCGAGGAGTTCGCCGTCATCTTCACGGGGATGGCCGGCGCACAGGCCGTCGAGCTGCTCGCGCAGCTGATGCGCGCCTTTGAGGCAGAGCGTTTTGCGTTTTATCAGCGCGCGGTGACGTTGAGCGCGGGCATCGCCTTTTTCGAATCGGGCATTACGGCGGAGGCCTTGTTTGACCGCGCGGACGCCGCCATGTACGGCGCGAAGGCGGACGGAAAAAACCGCCTGTGCGTCTATCGGGCGCAGTGTATGGAGCGCTTTGGCGAGACGGCCCCGTGACGCGGACGGGCTGCGCGGGAAGCGGCAAAGGAAGACCTGCCGGTTTGTGCGCATCCGGCGCTTGAAATCGCCGGGAAAAGCGGTTATAATAGAACAAGCGTGTTTTCTGCGCCGTTTTGACGAAGATAGGGCGCGTATACACGCTTTTTTAGAAAAATAAAGGGAATTGCATTGACAGCCAGTGCGCACAATGGTATTATGTAGAGGTTTACTGCGCGGCTTGTATCGCTGCGCAAGACGAAAGGAAGGTCAACATGCTTTCAGAGCTCAGCGATGCCGACCGAAGAATTGTCGGCACCAAACAGCTCCTGCGCGCGCTGGACGCAGGCAAGGTTGCCCGCGCGTTTGTGGCGCGCGATGCGGACCCGTTTTTAACCAAACGCGTGATGGATCGCTGCTACGATATGAACATTCCTTGCCTTGAGGTCGAGTCCATGAAGGCCCTGGGCCTGGCGTGCGGTATCGACGTCGGCGCTGCGGCCGCCGGCATGCAGCGCAGGTGAATCGAGCGCTTTCCTGGGACAGCCCCCGGGCTGTGCCCAGGTTTTGTGCGGCCTTTCGGCCAACGATGCTATAAGGTTCGCGAGGGTTGCGCGAATTTTTATAGATAGATGTTTTTCATTTATGAGCAAGAAGAAATCAAGGAGGTGCTTCCATGCCTACGATCAACCAGTTGATCCGCAAAGGAAGAGAAAAGGTCGTCAACAAGTCGACCGCGCCTATCTTGCAGAAGTGCCCGCAGAAGCGCGGTGTCTGCCTCTCGGTCAAGACCACCACGCCCAAGAAGCCGAACTCGGCTCTGCGTAAAATCGCTCGCGTTCGTCTGACGAACTCCATCGAGGGCACCTGCTATATTCCAGGTATCGGTCATAACCTGCAGGAGCACAGCGTCGTGCTAATCCGCGGCGGCCGCGTGCGCGACCTGCCTGGCGTGCGTTACCACATCATCCGTGGCGCGCTGGACGCGGCCGGCGTGGCCAAACGGATGCAGTCCCGCTCTCTGTACGGCGCAAAACGCCCGAAGAAGTAATCCGAGCACAGGCCCGGAAGCGGTCACGCAGGGCCTCCATAGCAGATGGAGGCGGCGCAAAAAGGACAGTTGCCCCTCATGGGCGGCGGAAAGAGGGCATCCCGCAAGGAACGGCGGGGCGCCGGGCGGCCGCAGGCCGGGGCGGGCAATCCGCCGCACGACGCGTCATGCTGAGGCGCGAAGCGCGCAGGGCGTCCGACCGCACGCAACTTTCAGAGTATTTTGTGACTCGTTATAGGGAGGTATTACAATGCCCAGACGTGGATTTATTCCCAAGCGCGAGGTGCTGCCCGATCCGGTATACGGAACGACCCTCGTGACGAAGCTGATCAATCAGGTCATGCTCGACGGCAAGCGCGGCGTCGCGCAGGCCGTATGCTACGATGCGTTTTCCGCCATTGCCGAAAAGACCGGCAAGGACGCGATGGAGGTCTTTCAGGCCGGCATGAACAACATCCTGCCGTCTCTGGAGGTCAAGGCCCGCCGCGTGGGCGGCGCGACCTATCAGGTCCCGATCGAAATCCGCCCGGAGCGCCGCCAGACCCTGGCCCTGCGCTGGCTGGTCGATTTCAGCCGCAAGCGCGGCGAGAAGACCATGGCCGAGCGCCTGGCCGCCGAGATCCTCGACGCTTCCAACAACGCGGGCAACGCGGTGAAGCGCAAGGAAGAGATGCACCGCATGGCCGAGGCCAACAAGGCGTTCGCGCACTATCGCTGGTAAGGCATTTCGAGATGAAAAACACGATCTATATCAATCCCAGAACATCGGGAAGGAGGATGAACGACTATGCCTAGAAGCCATCCTTTGGAAAAGGTTCGCAATATCGGCATCATGGCCCATATCGACGCTGGCAAGACGACCACGACGGAACGCATCCTTTTCTACACCGGCATCAATCATAAGATCGGTGAGACGCATGAAGGTTCCGCCACCATGGACTGGATGGCGCAGGAGCAGGAGCGTGGAATCACGATCACCTCTGCTGCGACCACCTGTTATTGGAAGGGCTACCGCGTCAACATCATCGATACGCCCGGCCACGTCGATTTTACCGTCGAAGTCGAACGTTCTCTGCGCGTTCTCGATGGTGCTGTAGCCGTTTTCTGTGCAAAGGGCGGCGTGGAGCCGCAGTCAGAGACCGTATGGCGCCAGGCTGAGAAGTATGGCGTCCCCCGCATGGTGTACGTCAACAAGATGGACATCACGGGCGCCGATTTCTTCCGCGTAGTGAACATGCTGCGCGACCGCCTGCACGCCAACGCCGTGCCGATCCAGCTGCCGATCGGATCGGAGAACGATTTCCGCGGCATTATCGACCTGATCACCATGCGCGCCGAGGTTTACTACGACGACCTGGGCAAGGACATCCGCGACGAGGAGATCCCCGCCGACATGATGGACCTGGCGCAGGAGTATCACGAGAAGATGGTCGAGTCCGTGTGCGAGCTGGACGACGACATGGCCGAAAAGTATCTGATGGGCGAGGAGCCCACGATCGAGGAGATCAGGGCGACGATCCGCAAGGGCACCATCGCCTGCAAGTTCTTCCCCGTGACCTGCGGCACCTCTTACCGCAACAAGGGCGTGCAGCCCATGCTGGACAACGTCGTCGAGTACATGCCCTCTCCGGTGGACATCCCGTCCATCAAGGGCGTGAACCCCAAGACCGGCGAGGAGATCGAACGCCACGCGTCCGACGATGAACCCTTCTCCGCGCTGGCGTTCAAGATCATGACCGACCCGTTTGTCGGCAAGCTCGCCTTCATCCGCGTGTACTCCGGCCATATCAGCTCCGGCTCCTATGTGCTCAACTCCACGAAGGGCAAGCGCGAGCGCATGGGCCGTATCGTACAGATGCACGCCAACGAGCGCAAGGAGATCGACGCGGTCTATGCGGGCGATATCGCGGGCATCGTGGGCTTTAAGGACACGACCACCGGCGATACGCTCTCGGACGACAAGGCGCAGGTCATCCTGGAGAACATGGAGTTCCCGGATCCCGTCATTCAGGTCGCCATCGAGCCGAAGACCAAGGCCGGTCAGGACAAGATGATTCTCGCCCTGCTGCGCCTGGCGGAGGAAGACCCGACCTTTAAGACCTACACCGACCAGGAGACCGGCCAGACGATCATCGCCGGCATGGGCGAGCTCCACCTGGAGATCATCGTCGACCGCCTGCTGCGCGAGTTCAAGGTCGAAGCGACCGTCGGCGCGCCGCAGGTCGCGTACCGCGAGACGATCCGCAAGGCCGCGAAGGCCCAGGGCCGCTTCGTCCGCCAGTCCGGCGGCAACGGCCAGTACGGCGATTGCTGGGTCGAGCTGCAGCCGCTGGAGCCCGGCTCCGGATACGAATTCGTCAACAACGTCGTGGGCGGCGCGATCCCCAAGGAATACATCGCCCCGATCGACAACGGTATCCGCGAGGCCTCCAAGAACGGCTCGCTGGGCGGCTACGAGGTGGTCGACTTCCGCGCCATCGTGTACGACGGCTCTTACCACGACGTGGACTCCTCGGAAATGGCGTTCAAGATCGCCGGCTCTATGGCGTTCAAGGCGTGTCTGGCCAAAGCGGACCCCTGCCTGCTCGAGCCGGTGATGAAGGTCGACGTGACCGTGCCGGACGACTACATGGGCGACGTCATCGGCGACCTCAACAGCCGCCGCGGACGCATCGAGGGCATGGATACCACGGGCAATACCCAGGAAATTCACGCGATGGTGCCGCTGGGCGAGATGTTCGGCTACGCGACCGCGCTGCGTTCGCGCACGCAGGGCCGCGGCGTGTACACGATGCAGTTTGCGCATTACGAGCCGGCGCCCAAGTCCATCACCGAAAAGGTTGTCGGAGCGCGCGGGGACAAGGCGTAAGCCATCCCGCCGCCCGGCTATAGCATAGTATAAATTGGCATCGACAAGGAGGAAAAACCCATGGCGAAGCAAAAGTTTGAGCGGAATAAGCCGCACGTAAACATCGGAACCATCGGCCACGTCGATCACGGCAAGACGACGCTGACGGCGGCGATCACGATGGTGCTCTCGACGTTCGGCGACG
>JAEYAR010000208.1 GCA_023404715.1 Bacillota bacterium
TGATCGAGGTCAAGTACGCGGATACCTTCGCCGGGCTGGACAGGGCCTGCGAAGCGGCGTTGGCGCAGATCGATGCGCGCGCGTACGACGCGCGCCTGCGCGAGGACGGCTTCACGCACATTTGGGCTTACGGCATCGCCTTTTTCAAAAAGCGTTGCCGTGTCGTCGTTCGCAAGCTGTGACGAAGCCAAGGGACTGCAAGGATCGTCAAATCCTTGCAGCCCCTGTTTATTTTATAGCTTGGGAAGCGCGATCGTCGCCTGCGCGCCCCCCTGCGCCCCGTTTTGTAGCGCCAAGTCGCCGCCGTGCCGCGCCGCTGTCTGCGCGGCGCCGTAGAGCCCCAGGCCGTAATGGCCGTCCTGTCCCCGGGCGCGCTCGCCGCGATAAAACCGTTCCCGCCCGTGCAAAAGCGCTTCCTGCGTAAAGCCCGGCCCCGTATCCGCCACAGTAAGCGCAATTCCGCTGTCCTTCTCCGCGATCGACAGCGTGACGCTTCCGCCTGCGGGCGTAAAACGCGCGGCGTTGTCGATCAGGTTCATCACCGCCCGCTGCATCTCCTGCGGGTCGATGCGTGCCGTAACCGGCTCCGCCTGCAGCGCAAAGAGGACGCCCTGTCCCGCGCAAAGGGCACGCGCAGCTTCCAAAAAGCCCTCGGCCCACGAGCGCAGCTCCGTCATCTGCAGCTGCGGCCTAGCCCCTTCGTCGAGAAGCGCCCCGCGCAGCGCCTTTACGCAGGCCTGCGCGTTCCCGGCGCTCTGGATGATCGCCTCCGCATAGCGGCGCTGCTCCGCATTCAGCGCCGCATCCTCCGCCAGCAGCTCCGCGTTGCCTTCGACCACCGTGAGGGGCGTGCGCAAATCGTGCACGAGAGATTGCATCTGCTCCTGCCGCTGCTGCTCCATCATCCACTGCTGGTGCAGCGAATCCCTCAGCGCCGCCTTCAGCGCCTCCATCGCGCTCAGCACGTCGCCGATCTCCTGAATGCCCGCCCTGGGCATTTCAAAGTCGAGGTTTTGACCGGCAATCTGGCCCGCCACGCCCGAAAGTAGGTCGATCTGGCGCTTGAGCCGTCCGCTGAAGCGCAGCGTCGTGACCAGCATACAGGCGATGAGCCCCGCCATGAGCACGACCAACGCGCTCGCCTGAAAGTCGGGCAGGCGGCCCCGGAGCGCTTCATCCCGATAGGGCACGGCGTAATCAAAGCTCAGCACGCAGGCGCCGCCGTCCGCAAGCGGCACGCGCATCATGTACTTCCCCGGCGCCTCCCCCCGTGCCACGCGCGCCCGGGCCCGCGCGAGCGCCCGGCCCGCAAGCGACGTCTCTACGATCGCGCCGTCTGCGTCCAGCAGGATATAGTCAAAAAGCGAGGAGCGCGCAGCGTCGTCCATCGCGCCCGTCTGGCGCATCCGCTCAGCCGCCGCGTAAGCCGCCTGCTCGGCCGTGTTGGCGGGCAGCACGAAGCCCGCCCCCATGAGGGACATCAGGCCCGTCCACCAAATGAGCGTGATCAGCAGCACCAGCGCTCCTGTAGTGACTAAATAGCGCGCCAGCAGAGCGCGCAGCGTTATGCCCTTTCTATGACCCATCTGTAGCCCACTCCCCAAACCGTTTCGATCGGTTCCTTCCCGACCGCGCGCAGCTTGGCGCGGATGTTCTTAACGTGCTCCGCGATGGACGACGCGTCCGATGTGCTCTCCAGCCCGAAGACGGCCTCCAGTATCTGTTCTTTGGAGAAGACCTGCCCCCTACGTTCCAACAGATAGACGCAGATGTCGAATTCCCCGCGCGTCAAGGGAATGGCCGCGCCGTCGCAGACCGCCTCGCGCGCGGCGATGTCAAAGCGCAGGCCGTCTGAGACCAGGGCGTGCGTGCGTACGCGCGCCTCGCGGCGCAGGTGCGCGGCCACCCGCGCGCGCAGCTCGCTCAGGCGGAAGGGCTTGACGATGTAATCGTCCCCGCCGATGCCAAGGCCGTGCGCGACGGAGACCTCGTCGTCGCGCGCGGTCAGAAAAAGGATCGGGCAATCCACCTGCCGTCTCAGGCGTTCGCACAGGGCGTATCCATCCTCACCCGGCATCATGACGTCGAGCAATATGAGCTCCGCCTGCTTTAGCTTGGCCTGCGTCACCTCCTGCGCGCTGCCCGCTGTCATCACGTTATGCCCCTCGCGCTCCAGCGCGGTGCGGATCAAACTTTGCATCGCCGCCTCGTCGTCCACCGCCAAGATCCAGGCCATTTGATCACCTCATGAGGACATGATACACCCCGCACGAGAGGATATACAAGATATATACGTGCGCAGGATAAAAGACGTAAAAAAAGTTTTTGATTCCCCGTCCGCGCTGGCCGTTGTAGAGCAGCATGATCAGCGCCGCGCCCGCGCCCATCCACTCATACGCTTCGAGGCACCAGAAGGCCGCCGTCATCGGCAGGCCGGGCACCAGCAGCATCAGCCGAACCGTGTACCACGCCAGGTGGAAGAGCGCAAAGGCCGCGGCCTGCACCTTACGGTTTTTCCGAAAGATATAAAGCACAAGGCCAGAGAGTACGAAGCCCGTGCCGCCCTCGACCGCCGGGTGCATGGGCAGCAGCGTATAATGCACGAGCAGGGTGACCGGCGCAAGCCCCGGCGCCATGCCGACCAGAGCCCTGACCCAATACGGCCAGGCGAACGGCACGAGCAGCGCCGTAAGGCCGCGCAGCCAGCGCTTCTCCTCCAGCCAGGCGATGCCCTGCATCATGACGAGCGTAAGGGCAAAGGTCATAAAGACGCCGTTCATCGGGATAAAGCCGTCCGGGCGCGCGAGGCCCAAGACGGTCATCCCAAATTGCACGAGGCCCATCGCGGCGCCGATGAGATAAAGGCGCAGAAAGTATTTCTTGCGGTTGCGCGTGTGCGTAAAGCCCTCCACCAGCAAGAAGAGGAACAGTCCGCCCGCCAGGCGGCCCAGCCAGCTAAAGGCCAGCGGGATCGCGCCCGTAAACGAAAAAAAGTATTGAATGTGGTCCAACACCATGAGCGCCACGGCGATACATTTGATATGAAACCCCGTGAGCCCCTGAAAATGGCGTTTGACCTCGATATTCGTCTGCATCCGATTTTCATCTCCTTCACGTTTGTGCCTTCATCTTACCGCACATTCATCAGGAAATGATAAGGATGGACGCCGTGGATTCAGCCAAAAAGCACCGGTCGCCGACGCCGCCGGCGAACCGATGCTTTTGAGGTGTTGCGTTACCGCCCGGCGTCCAGCGCTTCCTGGAAGATCGCGGCCAGCCGCTCGCCGTCCGCCTTTACGCCCTCTACGAAGGCATTCCAGCTCTCGTCCGTCAGCTCGTCCTCGCCCGTCGCGAAGCGGCCGATCGCCAGATCCACCGCCTGGCCGAGCCGGCTTTGCAGCGCGTCTACCTCCGCCTGCTGCGCCGCGCTCAGATAGCAGCGCGCTACCGGCAGACGGGTGATGGGAAGCAGGCGGTTGCTCTGCGCGCGGTTGTAGCGGTCAATCTCGCTATCGACCGTGCTGAGGAAGCCATCCGGCGTCAGCCCCGGCGTAGGGATCGCGCCGGAGGTCGCCATCAGGGATTGCGCGTTGAGCACGTCGATGGTCGTGTAGGTATCCACCTTCCACGTCCATCCGGCCTCGCCCGTGACGTAATCCTCGCCCTCTACGCCCACGGCGGAGAGGATACCGCCCTCCTGCGTGTACAGGTAATCCACCCAGCGCAGGGCGGCGGCGGGGTCCTCGCAGGCGCTCGTGATCGCGAACGCGCCGCGCGCGACAGAACCCAGCAGGTCGCGCCAGACGCCGGAGGACGGCACGACGACCTCGTAGTCCCCATTCGCCTCGATGCCCACCGTGGCGTAGGGCGCGAGGGTTAAGAGGCAGCCCGACGTCACCGTCTGGTTTGCATTTTGCTTGCTGGACGAGGAGCTCGAAGCCTCCAGCGCCTGCATCGCGTTCAGGCCCGTGAACGCATCCTTGCGCAGCAAGCCCTCCGCGTACAGCGCGCGCAGGTATTCGATGAACGCCCGGTATTCGGGCAGCGTGGGCGCAAAGGCGACCTGCCCCTCGATGCTCGTCAGGTTGTAATCGTCCGCGACCACGCCGAAGAGCGGCAGCAGCCACTTCATCGCCCAAACGCCCGTCACATCCAGGCCGACCTCGTCCGCCTTGCCGTTGCCGTTCGGGTCCCCATCGCGGATGGCTGTCAGCGCGGCCTTGAGCTCCTCAGGCGTCGTGGGCGTCTGCAAGCCGAGCTTGGCGAGCCATTTGCCGTTGATCCACAGCCCTACCTGGCGCTCCTCCATTGTGAGCATCGGCAGCGCAGCAATGCGCCCGTCCGGCTGCGTGATCTCCGCGCGCCACTCGGGGTGCGCGTCGAGCAGGGCGTTCAGATTCGGCGCGTTGTCCGCGAGCAGGGGCGCAAGGTCGATGAGAATCCCCTCCGCGAGCAGGTCCCGCTCCTGCGCGGGCGTCAACGTCGCGCGAAAAAGCACGTCGGGCATGTCCGATTTCAGGTTTGCGAGCGCCTTTACGTACGTCTCGCGGTCAGAATATTGCCGCAGTTCAAACGAGACGCCCGTGCGCTCCGCCATGCGCGTAAAGAATCGGCTGGTCGCCCAATCGCGCCCGTTCGTCTCATCGTAGCCCATCATCGTCATCGCCTCGGCCTGCGCCATACCCGTAAGCAACAGGACCGTCAGCAAAAGACACAAGATCCGTTTCATCCGTTCAGCCTCCCTGCACGTTCTGCTCCCCATTATAACACATGGACCGCCCGCCTGCCAACGTGATTCGCGCCGGTCAGCGCATTCCCAATAAGCGCCGGTTATGCTATAATCGTACCCATCAAGACAGAGGAGGCACATACCGTATGGAAGCATTGGAGGTTTCCGCCGCCCGCCTGGCCGGGCGCCACTTTGCACGCCCCGCCTCGCGCGTCGCATCGATGGGGGGCGGCTTTTACGGCCGCGTCTTTTTGGCCGAGGGATCGGACCCGCGGGAAAGGGTCGTCGTCAAGCTCTACCTATATCCGCATCTGGCGCGCCGCGAGGCCCTGCAGCTGCAAACGCTGAGCGCCCACGCCACCCTGCCCATGCCGCAGGTCTACCGCGTGCACGACGCGGACGAGGACGTGCCTGCGGACGCGCTGCTGATGTCCTTCCTGCCCGGCATCAACGCGGGCGTCACCGCCGTCGCCGATGCTGCCGCCAGGCGCCGCATTGCCGGGCAGGTGGTGGACAACCTGCTCGCCTACCACAGCTGCGCGCATCCAGAGGGCTTCGGCGAGCTGGACGATCCGGCCTTCGTGCCGTGCTGGGCGGATTTTTACCGTCCCAAGGCCCTGGCCATCGCGCAGAAGGCCGCTGCTCTGCACAGCGCAGGCGAGCTGGACGCCGACACCCTGCGCACTGTCGACCGGGCGGCGAACGGATTTGACCGCATCTTCGAGGAGCCCGTGCCCAAGGCCTGCCTCATCCACGGCGATTATAACATGTGGAACGTGCTGCTCAGCGCGGACGCGGGACATGCCTGTGGCGTGATCGACCCCTTCAACTGCCGCTACGCGGACCCGGAGCTGGATCTGTATCAGCTGGAAAATGCGAACGGCCCGGACTTTGGCCTGCTGGCCCTGTACCGCAGCCGTGTTCGCCTGAGCGAACGCTTCGAAATCAAGAACCGGTTCTATACGCTCTTTACCGAAATCATGCACTTCTACGACGCGCACGTGCCGCTCAAAGACTCCGCCATCCCGCAGCAGGCCGCGCAGCTTTCGCACGCGCTCATGCACCTGGGCCTATAGCGCGCATGTTTGCGCCCCCCGCCGCATAGCTTCTGCGGGAGGGATACGATGCGTGCTCTATTGGAGGAAACGTTCCGCGGCCTGCGGGCCGTGGTGATCGGCGGGGATTATCAGCCCGCCCTATGGATGCGGGCGCTTCTCACCGTGCTGGGGGCGCAGACCGCCCAGGTGCCGGGCGCGGCCCTGCTGAGCGCCGACGCGCTGTGCGACGCGCTCACGCACGAGCGGCCGCAGGTCGTCGTCTGGGCCTCGCGCCCGCCGCAGGATAAGCGCATGGATACGGCGGAATGGGTGCGTTGCGCGCAGACGCTCACGACCGAGGCGCGCGAGGCGGGCGTTCGCCTGATCGTCCGTTGCTCGGACGCCTGGGTTTACAGCGCTGCCCCGCCCGCTTTCCCGCCCGAACAGACGGACGTAACCGGCGGCAGAAACGTCAGCGGGCTGTGCGAGAGCCTCGTGCAGCAGGTACTGCTCGCCGCCAGCCGCGCATTGATGGGCGACCCGGTCAGCGCGGTGTGCGCCCGCCACCTGCCGCTGCTCTTCGGCGGCGCCTCTGCCGGGCCGCTGGACGAATGGGTGCGCCTGCTCTCTTCGGGCGAGCCCCTGCGCCTGGGCGGCAGCGGCTGCGCGGCCGTCTTCATGCATGCGCTGGACGCGTATGCGGGCGCGCTGACCGCCGCGGCGATGGTGCTGCGCCACGGCGACGCGTACACGGGCGCGTGGAACTTTTCCGCCCCGCCGGAGTGCGTTTTGTCGCGCCGCGGCGCGGTGCGCGTGCTGCGGCGGGCGCTGGGCAGCTCATCGCCCGTGACGGAGGACGCGTTGCCCCTATGCCCTTATCCGGATATGCTCAGCGATCGGCCCGCGCGCGAGCGCCTCGGCTGGCATACCGTCTGGGATGCGCAAGAGGCGCTCGAGATGTACTGCGCCTTCCGGCCCGGCTGCGAGGTCGAGCAGGCCGGCCTCTTCATGGAGCGTATGGATGCGATGGAGCGATAAACGTAAAAAACCACCCGACTAGGGCGGTTTTTTGCTTTGTCCTTTATTCAAACAGCGCCTTGGCCTTCTCAAGCTCCGCTACGATCTGGATATGCTGCGGACAGACGCTCTCGCACTGGCCGCAGGCGATGCATTTTCCGGCCTTGCCGCCATCTCGCGTCTCCCACGCGTAGTCGCCCTGCGCCCCGGCCATGTTTCCGTAGACGAGCTTGGTGTTCATCGCCTTGAAGATGCCCGGAATCGCGATCCCCTGCGGACACCCCTTCACGCAGTACTGGCAATTCGTACAAGGGATGCGCGGCGATTGCTCCAGCGCGTGCTGCGCACGAGCGACGGCCTCGCGCTCCGCCTGATCGAGGGGCTTGAAACGCTCCATCACAGCGACGTTGTCCTGCATCTGCTCTAGGGTGGACATGCCGCTGAGCACGGTGACCAGCCCCTCCAGCGACGCCGCGTAACGGATGGCCCAGGAGGAGAGGGACGCCTCCGGGTCCGCCGCCCTCAGCTCCTTCGCCACGCTTTCGGGCAGGTTTGCGAGCGAGCCGCCCTTGACCGGCTCCATCACGATTACGGGCTTCCCATGCTTGCGGGCGACCTCGTAGCACCGGCGGGACTGGATCGAATCGCTCTCCCAGTCCGCGTAGTTGATCTGCAGCTGCACGAACTCCATATCCGGATGCTTTGTGAGCAGCTCGTCGAGCACGTCCGCCTTGTCGTGGAACGAGAAGCCGAGGTGGCGGATGAGCCCCTTATCCTTCTGCTCCGCGAGGAAGTCCCAGATGCCGTAGCGGTCGAAGAACGCCGTACGCTGGTCGCCCAAATTGTGCAGCAGGTAAAAGTCGAAGAACCCTGCGCCCGTGCGCTTCAGCGACGTAAAGAGCATCTCCTTCGCCTCATCCGCGGTCTTCGGGCCCGCCCACGCGGGCAGCTTGGTCGCCAGCTGAAACGCATCGCGTGGGTAACGATCTACCAACGCTTCTTTTGCCGCCATCTCCGACTTACCGCCCAGGTAGCCGAAAGCGGTGTCAAAATACGTAAACCCCTTGGATAAAAAGAGGTCTACCATCTGTTTGGTCTGCTCGATATCCACATTCTCCCCGATCATCGGCAGGCGCATCAGCCCAAAGCCCAATTTCGGGATGTTTTCGCCTAAGTATGCCATGCTATTTCCTCCTTCGCGTTGTACTCCCCCTATTATAATCCCTGGAGTTCACTCAAGGTCAAGGGGTTTGCAAAAGTTTTCGCGCGCATCTTTAAAGAGGGCGTTGTCAACGCATTTAAAAGTTATTTAAATTCTCTTGAAAGTGCGGTATAATAAGAAAAAATGGTCCAAATTGGACTTTAAAGAGGTACAAAGCCATGTGGAAATGCCCCCAATGCGGGAACGAATACCCGCCGTTTATCAAAGAATGTATCGTCTGCAAAGGGAATCCAGAGGCTCAAAAAATCGTACCGCGTCCGCAGAGCCAAGACGTTTCGAATCAGGGCGCCCCTTCCTCGCTCGTCGCACCGCCGGAAGCCGACTCCATAGAGAAGTTTGCTACAGTGATGAAGGCCTTTGCGGCGATTACGGCTGTCATCTGGGCCGTCGCCGCGTTGTTTACCCTATCGGAAGGGCAAACAGCCACAGCGATTCTGTTGGCCGCCGCCGCCGCGATCGACTTTCTCGTCCTTTGGTTTATGGCAACCCTGTTGTCTTGCGCTTCGATCGTTACCCGCGCCGCGCAAAAATATCTGGATCAAAAGTAAGGACGTCCGCCAAGCGCGAGCATATTGTCCGATATATACGTCCTATACCGATTACGCATCCTGTGGCCAAAAAAGATCCGGACGGTTGGTCCGGATCTTTCCAATTAACGCCAGGATCTTCCGCCCTATCCTTTATTCGTTGACCAGCAAAATGCGCCCTTTCACCTGCTCCGGATGCGCATAGCAAGCAAACGCCTCCCGGCACTGAGAAAGCGGGAACGCCTGATGAATCATCCGTTTATCGCACTTCAAGCGCCCGCAGGCCAGATAATCGGCGCATAGCTGCCATTCCTTTCCCGGGAAGGGCGCGGAATAACTCATCCACGAACCGGTCACCGTGAACTCATGGCGGTTCATCTGCTCCCATTCGGAGGCGGTGAACCTCACATCCGACGTAGGCGTGCCGATGAAGCAAATCTTTGCCTTGTTTGCGGCGATCTGAAAGGCGGTCACAAAGCTCTGTGGCGCGCCGGATACGCCGAAGACCGCGTCAAAGCCGCTGCCGCCTGTATGCGCCTTCGCGGCCCGCGCCGCATCGTGCGTCAGGCTGTTCACGCCTTCGCAGCCCGTTATGTCGCCCGCAATCCGCAGGCGCTCGTCGTCCACGTCGTAGAGCACGACGCGCGCGGCGCCCAACAGATGCGCCCATTGGGCCGCAAAGATGCCGATTGTGCCCGCGCCGACCACCGCTACGCTGCCGCCGCCCTGAAACCCCGCTTGCAGCAGCCCATGCAGCGCCACGCTCGCAGGCTCGAAGAGCGCCGCCTCCTCAAAGGCGGACTCTGGCGCAATCTTCACCGCATTCGCCGCCGGGATTGCGACATACTGCGCAAAGGCCCCCTGTACGCGCGAGCCGATAAACGTATAATGCTTGCACAGCGAGAAATGCCCCTGCTGGCAGTCCGGGCAGCGATAGCAGGGCACGAGCGGCGCGCCCACCACGCGATCGCCCACTTGGAGGCCCTCGACCCCCTCGCCGATCCGGGCGATCTCGCCAGAAAACTCGTGTCCCAAGACCACCGGGTAAAAATGCGCCGCCGTGCCGAGCACGCGGGGGATGTCCGAACCGCATATGCCGCAAGCCCGCACGCGTATCATCACGTGGCCAGGCCTCAGCTCGGGCATGGGATAATCGTCGTAGCGTATATCGTTTTGTCCGTAAAGCACGGCTGCTTTCATGACCTTGCTCTCCATTTTCATCAGCATCCCTTCATCATGTCCTTCAGCATCCTGTAGAGCTGTAAATACCGTTCGTATTGCCGGTCATACATGCGCCCGCTCTCTTCTTGCGGCATGTACGGCGCGCCGAGACGTACGAGACGCGCGCACGCCGCCTCAAACCCGGGAAAAATCCCCGAGCCCACACCCGCCAGGATGGCGCAGCCCATGCCCGTCGCCTCCGCGCTGTCGACCGCCCGGATCGGATGGCCGGTGACGTCCGCCTTGATCTGCATCCATAGGTCGCTCTTCGATGCGCCGCCCACCGCGTGCAGCACGCCGATGCCGTTACCGGCGTTACGCGCCGCATCCAGGTTATGACGCAGCGCAAAAGCAGCCCCTTCCATGGCCGCGCGCACGAGATGCCCGCGTCCCTTGCCAAAGTCCAGCCCATAATAGACGCCCTTGGCATCAGGATCCCATATGGGCGAGCGCTCGCCCGCCATATAGGGCAAGAACAGCACGCCGTCCGCGCCGGGGGCTACGCCCTTTGCCGCGCAGCTCAGCTCCGCCAACGAATCGCCCCGGAAGTCCCCCTGCGGATAGAGCACCCCCTGCAGCCAGCGCATGACGCCCCCGCCGCCTACGGTGCCGCCCTGTACGAGCCAGCGCCCGGGAACCACGTGACAGCCCAGGATCAAGCCGCGCGCAGGCCGGTAAACGGCCGTGCATACGCTCATACCGCCGGCGCTTCCGCTCTGCTCGTGCACAGGGCCGTCCCCGATCACGCCCGCGCCCAGCGCGCCGCAGGCCGCATCCAGGCCGCCTGCCACAACCGGCGTGCCCGCGCAAAGGCCCGTCTCCCCGGCCGCGGCGGCGCTCACCACGCCGGCGACTGCGCTGCTCTCTAAAAGCGGCGGCAGCCAATCCGCCTCGATTCCCAGCGCCTGCGCCTGCGCCATATCCCAGCGCCTGTTTTGCGTGTCGAAAAAGTGCCAGCCATACGCCTGCGAAAAATCCTGCGTGATCGCCCCCGTCAGGCGGTAAACGACGTAACCGTTGCTGCTCAAAATGTGCCGGGTGCGCGCCGTTACGTCCGGACGGTTTTGGCAAAACCACATGACCTTCGGCAGCGTATAATACGGCTGAATCGGGTTGCCCGATAGCGCAAACGCGCGTTCCTCGCCCATGCGATCGCGCAGCTCCGCGCACGCCTGTGTCGCGCGCCGGTCGTACCACAGCGGCGTATTCGAGAGCACATGCCCCGCCGCGTCCAGCATGACCGGCGTCCAGCTCACGCCATCCACGCCGATCGCACCGATCTCCCCGGCTTCAACGTGCGCGTCCTTGAGCAGCTTCCCCACGCCGAAGGATATCGCCTGCCACCAGGCGCGCGGATCCTGCTCCGCCCATCCTTCCGCCGGGTAATGCGTCGGATACGCCTTTGTGACGGTAAAGCATTGTTCGCCCGACCTGTGCATGAGCAGCAGCTTTACGCCCGATGTGCCGACATCGATTGCGAGCAGATACGATTTCATCTTTCCTCTCCTCATCCGCGTGCTTCCGCATGCTTATGCCTTGCCCGACGCCCCGCAAACCTGCATCCATTTTTCAACCAGCGCCTGCACGCCCGCGCGGCCCGCCTTGCCATAGGCCTTCGGATCGATCGCAGCGGGGTTGTCCGCAAGCGCTCTGCGCACGCCCTTTGTATAAGCGATGCGCAGCTCCGTCGCGAAGTTGACCTTGCAGATCCCCTCCGCGATGCAATGGCGGACGTCCTCTTCGGACAATCCGGAGGCCCCGTGCAACACGAGCGGGACATCCACACGGCTGCGGATCTGCGCCAACCGCTCCACATCCAACACCGGCTTTTCCGCATACACGCCGTGCGCCGTACCGATCGCGACGGCGAGCGAATCTACGCCCGTCTCCCTTACGAACGCTTCGGCCGTTTCCGGATCGGTGTAAGCCGATCCTTCGTCTGCGAGCGTGTCCTCCTTGCCGCCCACCTTGCCCAGCTCCGCCTCCACGGGTACGCCCGCCAGACGGGCCAGGTCGACGACCCGGCGCGATACGCCGATGTTTTCGCCTAGCGATAGGCGCGAGCCGTCGATCATGACCGACGTATAACCGCATAGCAGACAGGCCGCGGCCAGTTCAAACGAGTCGCCGTGATCCAAGTGCATGGCAACCGGCACGGCGGCCCTCCTCGCCAGCGCCTCTACGTTCGCGCGGTACAGCGCGGGCGGCGCGTATTTCAGCGTGCCCGGCGTCGTCTGAACGATGACCGGCGCGCGCTGCGCCTCGGCCGCACAGATCACGGCCTGCGCCATCTCCATGTTTTCAATATTAAACGCGCCTATGGCGTACCGTCGCTTTTGCGCGTCCTGCAGCATTTCACAGGTCGTTACCAGAGACATCTTCGCATCCTTCTTTCTCTGTTCGCAGGTAAAATGCGCCACGGCATTTTACGCTGCGCGTTTGCTATTCCGTTTGAGCAGGGGGCGAATGATCTTCATCCTCGCCTGCGGGGGTGCGCGGCGCATAGCACGCCTATCCACGAAGCGCCCGCCTCTCGCAGCGCGCGCACGCAGTCGGCCGCGGTCGCGCCCGTCGTCACCACATCGTCCACCACGACCAGACGCAGACCCCGTACGTCCGCACAGACCTTCATGCTGGCCCTGACGTTCTCCTGCCGCCGTTGTGCGTCCAGCTTGGCCTGCTCCCGCGTGCCGCGTACGCGCGTCAGGCCATCCAGCACCGGCACGCCGCGCGCCGCTTCGATCCGCTCGCACAGTAGCCGTGATTGGTTGAACCCACGCCAGCGTTCCCTGCGCCTATGCAGCGGCACCGGCACGAGCGCATCCACATCCGGCGGCAACAAAGCCGCCATCGGCGCGGCCAGCGCGGCCGCCGCCGTGCGGACGCCCTTGAACTTGTATCGGTGGATAAGCTCCCGCACCGTCTCGTCATACGATAACGCGGCGGCGGCCCAGTCTGCGCCCGCGACCTCCGGCCTCGGCACGCCTTGCAGCGCCCTATCCCAGGCGTCGGCGCAGCGCGGGCACATCTCGCCACGGTCGATCGGCGTGCCGCAGCAAAGGCAGCTCGTCTCCAATGGAAACAAAAGGGAGAGGAGCGCTTCGCCGATCTCTCTTAGCATCGCGCGCCCCTCCTTCGCTCGATTCATTCGTTGGGCATTTCCAAGCGCTCGCATACGCGCAGCCTTGCGCTTCGTGCGCGCGTGTTTCGCGCCACCTCGTCCTTCGAGGGTTTGACGCCGCCCCCGGCGAGCACGCGCACGAGCGGTTTCTTCCCGCACGTACAGATCGGCGCCTTGGGAGGGCATGTGCAGGGATTTTGTAGCCTGCGCATCGTATGCTTGACGATGCGGTCCTCCAGCGAGTGAAACGTAATCACGCAAAGCCGCCCGCCGGGCGTCAGCAGCTGCACGACGTCCTCCACCACGCGTTCCAACGGCGCGAGCTCGTCGTTGACCGCGATGCGCAACGCCTGAAACGTACGCCGCGCGCTATGCCCCTCGTCCTGCAGGCGAACCCGCTTGGGGATCGCCGCGTCTACGCAGCGCACCAGGTCGGCGGTCGACGCGATCTCCCGCTGCGCGCGATGCTCGCAGATGATCTTCGCGATGCGCGCCGCCCACTTTTCCTCCCCATAATCCAGTAGAATGCGGGTAAGCTCCCGCTCGTCATAGGTGTTCACGATTTCGCGTGCGGTGAGCGCCTGTCCCCTGTCCATGCGCATATCCAGGGGCGCGTCCTCGTGGTAGGAAAAACCGCGCTCCGCCGTATCCAGTTGATAGCTGGATACGCCCAGGTCCAGCAGCATGCCGTCGATGCGTTCGACGCCCTGCGCGGCGAGTAGCGCTCGTGCGTCATGAAAATTGCCCCGAATCGCCGTAAAGCAAGGCGAACGGCCCAGCCGTGACGTGGCTGCGGCGATGGCGTCCGCATCGCGGTCGATGCCGTACAAATGCCCGTGCGGCGCGCAAGAGCTCAAGATGTGCTGCGAATGCCCGCCGCCGCCCAGCGTACCGTCTACGTAAATGCCGCCGTCGTGCGGCGCAAGATAGGCGAGCGTCTCCTCGAGCAGGACGCTGACGTGTTCAAAGCCCATGTTCTTCCCCCTCGCGCAGCAGCGTGCGCAGCGCTCCGATCAGGTAAAGCGAGCCCGCGCAAATGAGTACCTCCCCTTCTCCCATGAGGCTTTGCGCCGTGCGCAGCGCCTGAAGGGCATCCTCGCACGCACGCGTATCGCGCGCACCCGCGTTTATAAAGCGTTTTGCCAGCTCCGCCTGATGCATCGCCCGCGGTACAGGCGGCGGCGCGGTCACGACCATCCGCGCACAGCTCGCCAGACGGCGGCACATGCCGTCCACATCCTTGTCTGCGAGCATGCCGCTGAGCAACACCGCCCGCGCCGGATCGACATGTTTTTGCAGATAGGCCGCCAGCACCTGTACGCCCTGCGGGTTGTGCGCGCCGTCGAGCAGCGCCCGGCCAATCCATTCGAGCCGCCCAGGCCAGGCTACGCGCGCGAGCCCTTCGCGCACCGCTTCGTCCGACAGCGCATAGCCCATCGCGCGCAGCTGGGCGATGCACGCGAGCGCGCAGGCGGCGTTGTCAAGCTGATGCGCGCCGGTTAGGCCGAGTACGGCCCGCTCCAGCATCCAGCCGTTCAGAGAGAAGCTGACCGTCTGATCCGCTCGCCGTTCTTCGAGGCACACGGCCTCGCTTCCGTCGAGCAGCGTCGCCGGGGCGCCTGTTATAGCCGCGATCCGCTCGATTTCATGCTGCGCTGAGGCCTCCATATGCGAAACCACCACCGGCACGCCGGGCTTGACGATGCCGGCTTTCTCTCTCGCGATGGCCTCAAGCGTATCGCCCAGATACTGCATGTGATCCATGCCGATCGCCGTCACGGCGCAGAGCATCGGCACTATGACGTTCGTCGGGTCGAGCCTGCCCCCTAACCCCACCTCGATTACGGCCACCTCCACTTCGGCCCGCGCAAACGCGAGGAACGCCAGCGCGGTCCCGTACTCGAACTCGGTCACGAAGACGCCCTCCTTCGAGAGCGCTTCGACGGCGGGCGCCGTCTCCCGCACCAGGGCCGTGAGCGTAGCGTCCGATAGGGGCGCTCCGCTCAGGCGAATGCGTTCGTTGTAAACCTCCAGATACGGCGAGGTATAAAGCCCCGTCCGATACCCCGCCGCGCGCAATATCGCCTCCAGCATGGCGCAGGTGGATCCTTTGCCGTTGGTGCCCGCGATGTGGAGCATCCGCAGATTTTCCTGCGGATTGCTCAGTCTCGCCATCAGCGCGCGCATATTTGTAAGGCCGCTTTTCGTCCCGGTCGCGTGCAGGCCGTGAATAAAGTCGATCGCTTCTTCTATCGAGTTGATCATCTTACATGCTCTTGAGGCCGTCGATGCGCTCCTTGAGCGAGGAAAGCATGCCTCGATTGACCTCGAGCTTCGCCTTCTCCTGCTCTACCAACGCTGCCGGCGCCTTGTTCACGAAGCCGGGGTTGCCGAGTTTGCCCTGCGCGCGAGCAAATTCGCCCTCCAGCCCCTTCAATTCTTTTTCCAGACGGGCGATCTCCTTTTGAATATCCACCAGGTCGCCCAGCGGAATGTAAAGCTCCGCCGCCGCGCAAACCGCCGAGACGGTCTTCTCCGGCGCAGGCTCCCCCGTCTGTGTCAGCGTGAGTTCGCTCACCCATGCCAGGCGCTTGAAATATGCCTCCGCCCCGGCGAGCGCGTCGCGCCAGCCCTCCTTGGGGCTGAGGATCAGATGCGCGCGGCGGCCCACCGCCACGTTCATCTCCGCACGCAGGTTGCGCACCGCGC
>JAEYAR010000065.1 GCA_023404715.1 Bacillota bacterium
AGCCGTTGGGCCATGCTTACGAAAAGGCGGAGACCCAGGCGCCGACGTGCACCGAGGTAGGCGAGGCGACCTACACCTGCGCGCACTGCGGCGAGAGCTACGCCGAGGAAATCCCGGCCGCCGGCCATGCGTGGGACGAGGGCGTGCTGAAGGATGCAGACTGCGAGCACGCGGAATACGTGCTGTACAGCTGCACAAAGTGCGACGAGACCTATACCGAGGAGACCGGCCTCGGCGGCGAAGCGCTTGGGCACGACTGGGGCGAGGGCGTGGTGACGGCTCCGACGTGCCTGGAGGGCGGCTACACGACCTACACCTGCGCGCGCTGCGACAAAACCGAGGTCAGGGAAGAGACCGCGGCGCTGGGGCACGAAATGGTAGCGACGGTCGTCTCGCCGACCTGCAGCGACGAGGGATACACCCGGCACGCGTGCAGCCGCTGCGACTACACGGAGGAGAACACGGACATCGTGCCCGTGGACGAGAACGCCCACGTGGCGACGGACGGCGACGTGCTGCGCGAGGCGACCTGCACACGCGACGGCATCGTCAAGCGCATCTGCGCGAAGTGCGGCAAGGCGCTTGGCTACGCGGCCATTCCCTCCGGTCATCGTTGGGACGACGGGAAGGTGACGGCTGAGCCGACTTGCGTCAAGGCCGGCACGAAGCTGTATATCTGTCAGGTCTGCGATGCGGAGAGGACGGAAGAGATCCCCGCGACGGGCAGGCATACCTGGTCCGACGAGCGCGTGAATGCGACGAATACCGCGGTCTACCGCTATTGCACCGTTTGCGGTGAAATCGAAGTTCTTCAGGGCTTTGAGGGCTTTGAGGGCTTTGAGGGCTGCACCACGATCGAAGAAACGATCGATGGCGTCGTCTACAAGGGCCGTCATACGATTGTAGAGGTCGAAGGATACCCCGCGACGACGGAGGCCGACGGCATGATGCCCGGCAAGAAGTGCTCCGTTTGCGGCGAGATTCTGGAAGGCTGCGAGGTCATTCCGCAGATCACCTGCGAGCACGCATGGGATGAAGGCATGGCGACCCCCGAGGCCACCTGCACGGAAGACGGATTGATGACGTTTACCTGTACGAAGTGCGGGGAGACCAGAGAAGAAGTCATCGTCGCGGCAGGCCATGTCGAGGAGATCATCCCCGGCAAGGAACCCACCGTGACGGAGACCGGCCTGACGGAGGGCGTGAAGTGCGCCGTCTGCGGCGAAATTTTGGTCGAGCAAACGGAAATCCCGATGCTGGAGCATACGCACGACTGGGGCGAAGGTGCGGTGACAACCGAAGCTACCTGTACCGAGGCGGGCGAGAAAACCTATACCTGCCCCATCTGTGGACAAACCAGAACGGAAGCGATCGCGGCGCTGGGCCATGACATCGTGCAGGATGCGGCGCGGGAACCAAGCTGCACCGAAAACGGCATGACGGCGGGGGAGCATTGCACGCGCTGTGACTACAAGACCGGCATGGAAGCAATCCCGGCGCTGGGCCACGACTATACGAAGCGGTATTCGTTCGACGCGGACTTTACCGTAAAGATCACGACCTTTACCTGCGGGCGCTGCGGCGATAGCTACAGCATAGAAGAAGTCCTGTAAAGGCATCCCCTGGATCGGCAGCAGTCTGTGGGCATTTCCCACAGGCTGCTGCTGCTAGGGTAAGATTTCGAAAGATCGCTTATTTTGCAATGAGGAGATGCGCTATAGTGAAGAAAAAGATTACGCTTCTGATGATGGCCTTGCTGGCCGTCCTCATGATAGGCCTGACCGCCTTAGGCGACGAATGCGAGCATGAATGGCAGGTGAAGGAGCCCTCCTGTACGGAAGGAGGCAAACGCGGCTGTATAAAGTGCGGCACCGTCGAGGACATTCCCGCGCTGGGGCATAAGGAAGAAACCGTAGCCGGCAAGGCGGCGACGTGCACGGAGGCCGGGAAGACGGAGGGCAAGAAATGCAGCCGCTGCGGCGAAGTATTGAGCGCGCAGACAGACATCCCGGCGACCGGGCACACCTGGCAAGAGGGGCAGCTGGCGCCCACCTGTACGAAGGAGGGCAAGCGGGGTTGCACGACCTGCGGCATTGTCGAGCCGATTGCAGCGCTGGGACATAAGGAAGAGGCCGTAGCCGGCAAGGCGGCGACGTGCACGGAGGCCGGAAAGACGCAGGGCAAGAAGTGCAGCGTGTGCGGTGCGATCCTGGCGGAGCAACAGGACATTCCTGCGCTGGGGCACGCCTATAAGGGCAACGTGGTGAAACCCACGACACAGTCGGAAGGATATACGGAGCACACCTGCGAACGCTGCGGGGATGCTTATCGGGATACCTATACGGCAAAGCTCTCCTCACAGGGAAATACCAGCTCTTCGTCGTCCTCCAATAAGAAATCCTCCTCCGGCAAAAAGAAAGCCGTGGAGGAAAAGAGCTACGTGATCTCCGTCATGGATGCTGAGCGCATGTCCGTAGGGAACGCCAGCGCGGTGACGACGGAGGCGACCCTCGCGTCGCAAACGGCCCGGGCGAACAACACGCTCGTCGTTACGGTCGCCCCAGAGAAAGGGGATGAGCTTAGCAGCCTTGTTCTATCGCTCGACCTGCTCGCACAGCTCAAAAAGGATGGTATCGAGCAGATCCGCTTTGTGGTGGGCGGCGCGCAGCTGATCCTCCCGCTGAGCGCGTTTGAGGCGGATGCCCTTTCGATCGTCAGTGAGGATGCCGGCGCAAAAGCAATAGGGTACGTGATTACGGTCGATCCCCTGCCGTCCTCGGATGCGCAGGCGCCGGGCTGCCGGGTTAACACCGCCATGCAGACGGCCGATGACCAGGAATACGACGTCACAGAGCTGCTTGACGGCGTACAGCTCAGGATAGCCGACGCTGAATTTGACGTTACGATGAACACTCTTTACGCCGCGAATGCGAAATGACGATCGGGAGCGAACGATGATAAGACGAATTGCGATACTGCTTACGATGTTTCTCATGCTGGGTTGCTCCGCCTCGGCGGAGGACAAGCGGGTGCTGGCCGCGACGACCTATCCGCTGTACGATATCGCGCGCACGGTCGGCGGCGAATTTGTCGAGGCCGTCTACGCGCCGGAGGGCGGGGAACAGGCCGCGAAGGCGCACATCGTCCTGTGTGTCGGCGGGCCAGGGGATGCGTGGACGGCCGATAGCGATGCGATGGTCCTGCGCGCGATCGACGGGCTGGAGCTGATGGATACGGAGGGCAACCCGGCGATGGAGGACACACAGGCGGACCTAATCGATACGGATGTAATGACCATTCCGGTTCACAACATGCTGTGCGCATCTGCCTTGGCCGACGCGCTCATTGCGGCTGATGCGGAGCATGCGGAGGAATACCGCGAAAACCTGGCGGCCTATATCGACCAGATGATCGACCTGGACGCCCGCTTCCGCGAGGCGGCGGCGGGCGGGCTGCAGATTGCCTGCGCCGATGGCTCCATGCGTTATTTTCTGCGGGAATACGAACTCACGTATGCGGAGGATTCGGCGGCGGAGGCCGTCGTGCTGTCCACCTACGACCATCCGGCCGAGGAGGACATACAAACGCCTTACGTGCAGCTGATGGAGCGTAACCTAAGCGCGCTGCTCGCGGCGTCCTCAAATCAATAGGGAATCGAAAGATAGTTTGTGAACGAAAGAGCCCCTCGACGCGGAACATAAGGTTCGCGTCGGGGGCTTTTTCGGTTCGGGTCGATTCAAATTCGGTTACGTCAACCCTGCGCGTACGCCGTCACCGCATCCCGCAGAAAGACCGCGCAGCCGGGGACTTCCTTGTCGTAGTAGGCGGTGAAGCGCTCGTCGTCTACATACATCTGCGCCAGAGCGCGGTGCGCCTCCGGCGAGTAGGAGGGCCAGGTGTAGGCAAGCCACTCCTTGTGCAGCGCGGCGATGGCCAGGCCCTCCGCGCCATCCGGCGAAAGGCCTGCGCGAACGGCGGCGGCCAATCGGTCGTTGATTTCGTCGGCGAGGGGCTGCATGCGCTCAAACGCCTCCTCCGGCAGACCCATCAGGCGCGCGTTGCTCTTGTCTACGACCTCGTCGCCGTAGCGCCCGCGAATCTCCGCGCCGTAGCGCGCCTCGTTCTCCTCGATCATCTTTTTTCGCTTTGTTTGGGTGTTCATGTCGGTTTCCTCCTTTTGCAGGAGCATGCGGCTCAGGCCGTCGATCATCCGGTCGATGCGCTCGCGCTCTAAAAGAAGCGCCGCGCGCTGGGCGCACAGCGCCTCCCGCAGCGCCGCGTCCGGCGCGTGCAGCAATTGACCGATGGTCTCCAGGCTCAGGCCATGGGCCCGGTAAAAGACGATTTGGCGCAGCGTATCCAGTTGGCGTTCGCTGTAAATGCGGTATCCGGACGAGTTCACGCGTACGGGCTTTAGCAGCCCGATCTCGTCGTAGTAGCGCAGCGTCCGCGTGCTGACGCCCGCCAGACGGCTAAACGCCTGAATGCTGTATTCCATGCGTCTCCCTCCCTGTGCCTCTTCCCATGTCAAGCGGCGTCGCTTTTTCTGGGATTGCCCTGCTAGATGCAGGATACACCTTGACGCAGCGTGAAGGTCAAGCGGAATTTTAAAACTTTTTTCAGTGGTGGGTGACGTCGTCCGCCTTGCGAATGGCCGCGATGACCGCTGCGCCCGCCTCGCTTTGGAAGAAGGCATAGGTGCTTTCGGGCACAAAGGGACGGATCGCCTCGGCTCCCTGCGCCTTGAGCAGGCGGCGCACCTGCGATGCGCTGATGGGGCCGCCCTCGCCCGTCCGGCGTGCAAGCACGGTGCATTCCACCCCGGCGGGCGGCAAGGCCTCCTGCAGCGCCTGATTATACAGGCTCGTGGTATGGGAGAAGGGTTCCGCACCCACGTAGCGGCGCGTCACCCCGAGCGCGCCGGCGATATGGGTGAAGACCGCGGCGTCCAGACGGGCGTGCGAAAGGGCGACGAGATCCGCCTCTTTCAGGAAATAGGAGGGGAACGTCGCGCTGGAGATCATGTAGAGGCCGGAGGGCAGCACCGTGACGCCGGGAAGGTGCGCAACGCCTGCCTGCACCATGGAAAAGCGCGCCTCAAACGGCACCAGAGAGACGTCCTCCGAGAGGACGAAGAGGAAGACGCGCGCGTTTTCCGCCGCCGCACGCTCCGCTAGGTATTGGTGGCCGAGCGTAAAGGGGTTTGCGTTCATCACGATGGCGGCGGCGCCGGGGTGATGCAGGGGCCTTAGCGTGCCGAGATAGCGATTGAACGCGCCCCGCCTGTTTTCCATGAAGACGACGCGCCCTGCGACGCGGGCGATTTCGGAGAAACCCAGCTCCTCAAAGTATCGCGCGGCGTCGCACTTGGTGTATAGAAAGAGGTGGTCGTAGCCGCGCTCGTGCTCGACCTCTACCAGGTGGGTGACGATTTGCGCGAGCAGGCCCTCGCCCCGGCGGCTGCCGTCCACCGCCATGCAGCGCAGCGTCTGCCCAAAGCACGAGCCCGTCGCCGCCAGTTCGCCCGCTTCGTCGTAGAGGCCGACCGTATAATCCAGGTTGCGGTCGCGCGAGATGCCCTCGCGCGCCAGCAGCGCGTCCATCTGCCTTTGGGCGCGGCGGTCGCTTGCGTAGATGCGGGATAGCTCGTACATAGGCGTCACATCCTTCAAGATGCTATTTGGTTTAGTATACCATGAAAGGCGGCTGCTGGCGAATAGGTATGCGCTTATCCTATGCATAGGTAAAAAGCCATGGGCATATTCCTTGCAAATTACGCCGGCGTTTGTTACAATTTATACACAGGACAAAGACGCAGAAGGGGGCGGGGCGATGGAAAACTTGCGGTACGGATGTCCGGTCTCGGTCGCGGACATGATGAGGGCGCGCGAACAGCGCGCGGCGGCGCAGCAGCGGCTGATACGCGCGCATGGCGCGCCGCTCGTGTGCCTGACGATGAACATCGCGGGGCCCGTAAAGTCGACAGACGAGATCGAGCGCGCGTTTGATAACGCGCTGGAGGAGATCGAGGCGCAGCTGATGCGCGAGGGCTATGTGCGTGCGCGCGAGCAAACGCGTGCGTTTACAGGGCCTGAGGCTTTTTGGGTCGTCGCGGGTATGGACGTGCAGATGCTCAAGCGCCTGATGTGCGAGGTGGAGGACGCTACGCCCATCGGCCGGCTGCTCGACGCGGACGTGATCGGGCTGGATGGGGAAAAGCTCAGCCGGTCGGACGTCGGACTGCCGGGAAGAAGGTGCCTACTGTGCGAGCAGGAGGCGCCGGTGTGTGCGCGCAGCCGCGCGCACAGCGCGGACGCGCTCTTCGATCGGGCACTTGAGATCATCCGGGCGGACCTGGCGGCGCGCTACGCCCGCCATGTGGGACAAAGCGCGCAACGTGCGCTGCTCTATGAGGCGGCGGCGACGCCCAAACCGGGGTTGGTAGACCGCGCGAACAACGGCGCGCATCGGGATATGGATTTTTTTACGTTCTTGGATAGCGCCGTGGCGCTGGCCCCTTATTTTGAGGCGTGCGCGCGCGAGGGGCAGCGCCGCAGCGGGCAGCGGCCGTCCGCCGTTTTTGCGGCGCTGCAAAGGCACGGGGCGCTGGCGGAGCGGGAGATGGCGCGCGCGACGCGCGGCGTGAATACCCATAAAGGCGCGATTTTTTCGTTGGGGATTTGCTGCGGGGCGCTCGGCATGCTGCAGGGCGGTCAGGGGGAGGCTGCGAAGGGCCCCCGCGCGGCGGACGTGCTCGCCCTTTGCGGCGAGATGACGAGCGAGGCTGTCGCGATGAAGCTTTCCGGCGTCACGGCGGAAAATGCGCGCACGTTCGGCGAGAGGCTATACGCTGCGCACGGCCTAGCGGGCGCGCGCGGCGAGGCGGCCGCCGGCTATCCGTCCGTCCTGCAGGCCGGGCTGCCTGCCTACCGCCGCGCCAGGCGCGAGGGGAGAAACGAAAACGACGCCGGCGTGGCCGCGCTGCTCGCCCTCATGGCGAAGGCGGAGGATTCCAACGTCATCCGGCGGGGCGGCCTGGATCGGGCCCGGCGGTTGATGCGGGAGGCCGCGGACGCCCGCGTCGAGGATGCGGCGCAGCTCGACAGGCAGCTGACCGCGGAGAACATCAGCCCGGGCGGGTGCGCGGATTTGCTGGCGCTGACCTACTTGATCGCCTTTACGACGGAGGGATGACGATGGAGTACGTGCCTATCGACGCTCAAAATAGGGCGCGCGTGAACGCATTTTTGCAAGAGCAGTGGTTTTCAACAGACATGGTGGTCCGCGGGCGGGTGGTGGACATGTCGCGCGCAGCGGGCTTTTTGGCGCTGGAGGGCGGCGAACTGTTGGGGCTCGTTACCTATGAACATCAGGGTGAGGCGCTGGAGGTGCTGTCGCTGGATAGCCTGCGGGCAGACTGTGGAATCGGCACGCGCCTGCTTTCGCTGGCCGAGGAGGCTGCGCGCCGCCACGGCTGCCGGCGCGTTCGCCTCGTCACGACGAACGACAACATCCGCGCCTTGCGGTTTTATCAGCGCCGGGGCTACGAGATGACGGCGCTGTATTACCGCTCGCTGGACGTCTCCAGAAAGCTGAAGCCGTCCATCCCGGCTATCGGGCTGGACGGCATACCGCTTTGCAGCGAGATCGAGCTTATGAAAGAATTACCTTAAAAACATGGGGCTGATGTAGATGGGGGGAAGTCTACATCAGCCCGTTTTATGGATATCTGGAAAAATATTACGCCTTCGGATCCTCGAGCAGGTAGACCTGTACAGCGCCGTTTGAATCCTTTGTGAAGCCATACCAGACGCCGGTCTCAGGTGTGACAAACGCCGTGTCAACCCCTGCGTCGTCGCAAATGGCGGTGAACTCCGCAGCGATAGCGTCTAATTCGTCATAGGAGAAATGCTGCTGATGCTCGGGGATTGCGACGCCGGCGCCGACGGAGGCGACCCAATCGCCCATATGCTTGCAGTTGGGGTTACGCCGGTCATAATCGAAGCTGGCCCCGGCGACCTGATACATGAACAGATCGGGTTTGGCGTCCTTGTAGAACCAGGAACGAGACTCAAAGCCGAGCCCGTCCGCCTGCATCTCAGAGTTCCAAATGAGAATGGTGAACCCTTCGTCCGTCGTAATCTTCATGTTCATGATCTCACGCTCGTAGATCATGCGGTATAGCTCATAGAAATTGAACGAGCCGTCCTCATTGGTGTATTTCTCTGCATCGAGCTCGCCGCCGACGGCGCCCTTGCTCAGGTTATGGTTGGAGCGGCAGGTTTCCAGCGTAAAGCCGTGGAAGACGAACTTGTCTAGCGCTGCGGCCTCGTCAAAATAGTGGCCGGTGTAGTTGAGCTTGTACGTCCATATCAGTGCGGGCAGAACGTGCTCCGGCGCGACGACGTGGGCGGCGGGGTAGCAATCTAAAATGGAGGGCAGCTCCGCGGTGTGGTCGCCGTGTCCGTGCGTCAACAGGACGTAGTCCGCCCCGTGAACCCATTCGCCTGCGGGCAAATCCGTCGGCGTATATTTATATTCGTTGTGTTCGTTGTTCGGGTCGTCGAAGTAGGGATCCATCACGATGGATATACCGCTTGGCAGTACAAACTCATAGAAATTCACGCCGCTCCAGCGGAGCTTTAAGAGCACGTCGGGATCATCCCAGGCTTTCTTCTCCAGCGCGGCGCGGTTAACGATGCTGGATGCGCAAGCGATGCCCGATAGGCTGAGCAAAAGAACAAAGGTTAAGAACAATGCGAATCCCTTTTTCATGGACGAATCCTCCTCGTATGTTTTGTATCGTCGTTTTCCCCCGATGGCCTCATGGTATCATGCGACCCACATAAAATCCAATGCCGTTTTGTTATTCGATTCCGTCGTTTTGGTTATACACCCACTATAAATATGGGCTTATGAGGCGAATAAGCAAAATTGACTGCTTCCTTTACTGAAAAGCGGTTGACTTATCTATGCGGATCAGTTACGCTTTAAGTGATAAACGGATAACTGTTTTTTGCTTGTCATGTTACCGTATAGGCGGAGGAGGTCTTCTGATGCGGCTTCGCGAGTATGAATATATCTTGGCCATTGCGAGGGAACGAAGTATGGTACGTGCTACGCAGAGCCTGTATATCTCCCAGCCTGCGCTCAGCAGGCTTTTGCAAAGCGTAGAGGCGGAATTGGGGCTCGCGCTGTTTGAGCGCACGGGGCGCGAGATGGTTTTGACGCCGGCCGGCAGCGTATACGTCGAGAAGGCGCGTCAGATCGTAGAGATGAATGCGCAGCTGGAAAAGCATATGCGGGAAAAACGCCAGCCCGTACGCGAGGTTAGTATCGCATACCCTATGATTCGATCGGATTATTTCGTCAACAGCGTCTTCCCAGCGTTTCATCATAAGCTACCGGAGGTTTCTCTTCGCGTGTCGATCACCGCGCAGAGCCGTATCCGTGAGCATTTGGCGGCGGCGGACTGGCCATTGGCGCTCGGCATCGTAACAGAAGAATACGCCAAATCGCTCTCTTATCGCCTGATCGATCAGGAAGAAATGGTCCTGGCTGTGCCCAAGGGGCATGCGCTTGAAAAGGCTGCCCGTCCCAGCGCGGTATGCACCTATCCTCTGGTAGAGGCGAGCGATCTGGCGGACATGCCGTTTATCTTGCCGCCGGAGCACGCTTTCAGCGGCCGGTTTGCGATAGATTATTTTGCGGCGCACGGCATTGCGCCACAGATTGCCATGCGTCTTCCGCTGACGGGCCCGATTGCGCATTTTGTGGCGGAGGGAGCGGGCGTTGCGTTTGTCCCTTCGATTCCGCTCAAACACATGCGTTTACAAGACGCCGTTACTTATCTTTCTGTACAGGAACGATCGTATAGCCGCGCGGTAGGCGTCTTGTTTCGCCATCGCTATGCTTTGCGATCGGAGGAGGAGGCGTTGATCGAGGTGATGCGGCAAGTTTACGCCGCAAAGTAAAAGCAGGAAGAACGTCATGATCCTTCCTGCCTAAAGAATAGATTGCAGCCTGATCAAACCGTAAAGCGCTGCCCGCTTTACGACCCCGCCTTCCCCAGCTGTTCGCGCACGATGGCGAGAAAGTCCTCCATAAAGCGGGTGAAATACAGCCCTTTGCGGTAGCACAGATAAAAATGGCGCTCATAATCGTTGTTCTTGATGGGGTAGCAGTGTACGCGGTAGAGCAGGTCGCGTGAGCCCGCGATGTAGACGTAGGGGCAGATCATCACCGCGCCCGCGCGGGCGGCGACGTTTTTGCAGGCCTCCAGGCTGTTGCTCTCGAGCAGGATAAAGGGCTTCATCTGGTTGAGAGAGAAGAGCCTGTCCTGTATGGTGCGCACGCTGTGCCCCGGGCACAGGCAGACGAAGCGCTCGTCGGCCGCCTCTGTGATGTCGATGGGCGTGCCGTCCGGGATGCGTTGGGCGATGGACGTTGCGCGGTCTGCCATGAGCACGAGCTGCTCGTTTTCGACGAGGATGTATTCCAGGGCGCTGGGCTTTTTGTTGGTCGTGATCAGCGCGATGTCGCACTCGCCCTCGATCGTCAGGCGCTCGAGCGTATCGGACCCGTGCTCGACCAGATCGATCTTCACATGCGGATACTTGCGGGCGAACGGCGGGATGACGAGCGGGAGCAATTGAAGCCCGCGCTGGATGGAGATGCCCAGGCGCATGCGCCCGTGCGTCTCTTTTTTCATCTCCTCGATTTCATTTTGCAGGTTGGTGGAGATCGTCATCACCTGTTGTACCGCCTTGACGTACAGCTCGCCCGCATAGGTCAGCGCGAGCGGGTCGCTCGACCGGTCGAAGATCGGCGCGCCGAGGTTTTGCTCGACCTGCTTGATCGTCTGGCTGAGCGACGGCTGAGAGACGTATAGCTTCTTCGCCGCCGCGGTGATGCTGCCCTCGCGCAGCACGGCGAGCACGTAGGATGCATGCTTTAGGTTCATAGAGACCTCACTTTCTTCCGCATAGAATACGCTTTGTGTCTATAACGATCGGCTTATGCAAACCATAACAGAAAGAGTATTTGATTTATGGCCAATTCTATATTATCATGAGACTGTAAAAAATACAAGAATTCTTTGTGAGCCATGCATAGGCTGTACAGGGTTGTTTTGGCGACCGGCCCGTCCGGATGCAAAAAGTGGCCGGTTCCAGATAAATTATTTTATGGGAGGGTCTATTCAATGAAGAAACTGGTTTGTCTCGCTTTGGCACTCGTCATGATGGCGTCCATGTGCCTGGCCGCCGGCGCGGAGGACTTTAAGTTCGAGCGCAAGATCGATATCGTGTGCCCGTGGGGCGTAGGCGGCGGCGCTGACTCCACCATCCGTCCGATGGCGCAGCTGCTCAGCGGCATCCTCGGCGTTCCGGTCGAGGTCGTCAATGTCGAAGGCGCGGGCGGCGTCAACGGTGTGGAATACACCTACAAGCAGCCGGCAGACGGCTACACGTTCATGCTCGGCACGCAGAGCCTGTTCATGCAGGATATGCAGGGTACGACCTCCATGGACTTCAAGACCGAGTTCGAGCCGCTGAGCGTGCTGGTGCACTCGATCAACATCATCGCCGCCTCCAAGAAGAGCCTGGATAAGTTCGGCGTGACCAACTGGGCAGAGCTTTCCGAATACGTCAAAGCCAATCCCTACAAGGTAATTGTCGGCATGCTGACGGCGACTGGCGTCGACGGCGCGTCCCTCGCCCAGGCGATCGAGGGCATGGACTTGCTCGAGATCTCCTTCGCCTCCGGTTCCGAGGTCAACTCCGCGCTCGTGGGCGGCCACTGCGACCTGTCCATCTGCGGCACCGACGAAATCTCCGGCCTGATCGAATCCGGCGACATCGTTCCGCTGCTGGCCCTGTGCGAGAACCGCATGAGCGTCTTCCCGGACATGCAGTGCTCCGGCGAGCTGGGCATCAACTCCTACATGGGCCCGTGGCGCGGCATCTTCGCCAAGACCGGCACGCCTGAGGAAGCCTGCAACGCGCTCGTCGCAGCGATCCAGCAGGCTCGCGAGACCCAGGAGTGGAAGGACTTCCTGCACACCGCCGCTTACGACGAACGTGAGATCCCGGCCGAGGGCGAAGAGCTGGATGCTTTCGTCGAGGCCGAGTACAAGGCGCTGTCCGACTATCTGAAGGAGCAGGGCGTGCTGACCAAGGATTACTACGCACAGTAAACGAGATCTTTATAAAATCTGTATGCGATTTCAGTGGGAAAGAGGGGCAATTTACCCCTCTTTCCCCTGTGAGAGGGAGTTGAAGCGCATTGTTTGAGCTCATCGTCAACATTCTTCTGTTCTTGTTCCTGGGCTTCACGTTTTTTACCCATGTGCTGGAAGCCCCCGTCCCCGCCAAGGTGGCGAACAACCCCTACGCGTTGCAGCCCGATATCTGGCCCAAGGTCATCATCGTCCTTTTAATGATCTGCCTGGCGTTCAACATCTACAAGATCATCAAGAAGAACAAGGGCAAGGAAGACTTCACGCTCAAGGCTTTCCTTTCGACCATCCCGAACTTCTTCAAGAGCAAGATGTTCCTGGGCATCGTCATCCTGGTCATCGCGTCTTTGGTGCTGGAGCTGCTGGGCTTCATGGTGACCTGCGCGCTGGTGCTCTTCTTCTATGGGCTGCTGCTGGGCGATCGCAAGTACGTGCGGCTGATCATCGCGTCGGTGCTCATCACGCTCGTGCTGTATATCGTATTCAGCGGATTGCTCAGCGTCAACCTGCCGCGCGGCACCGTTCCCTTCCTGCGCAACTTCGCGTTGTTCCTCGAAGGGCTGATTCCATAAGGAGGCGATTGTAAAATGAGTACGATGGAACTTCTGGCTTCGGGGTTTAGCGTCATCTTTCAACCCCAGATGTTCATCATGGTCATCCTCGCGGTCGTGCTGGGCACGATTTTCGGCGCGCTGCCCGGCGTCAGCGCCACGATGGCGGTCGCCCTGGGCCTGACGTTTACCTATACCATGGAGCCGATCCCGGCGATCGTGTTCCTGGTCGCGATCTACTGCTCGTCCATCACGGGCGGCTCGATCACGGCCATCCTGTTCAAGATCCCGGGCGTGCCGTCGTCCGCGCCGACGACGTTCGACGGCTACCCCATGGCCCAACGCGGCGAGGCCGGCAAGGCCTTGGGCGTGGCGCTGATCGCCTCCGCGATCGGCGGCCTGTTCTCCGCGCTGTGCATGTTCCTGCTCAGCCAGCCGCTGACCGCGGCCGCGCTGCAATTCGGCCCCAGCGACCTTTTCGCGGTGACGTTCATGGGCCTGTCGATCCTCACCTGCCTGGATGGCGACAACGTGCTGGGCACCGTCATCTCCGGCCTGCTCGGCCTGCTGCTCGCCTGCATCGGCCAGGATAAGATGTACGCCGTGCAGCGCATGACGTTCGGCAGCCAGCAGCTGCTCGCGGGCGTCGAGATGATCCCCGTGCTGATCGGCCTGTTCGCCGTGACCGAGGTGCTCAAGCAGACGGACAAGAAGAAACGCCTGAGCGCGGAGCAGGGCATCGGCGGCGGCAAGGTCAACACCAAGATGCCTTCTTTTAAGGAGCTGTGGGGCATCAAGTGGCTGATGGCGCGCTGCTCCGTCGTGGGCACCGTGGTCGGCATCCTGCCGGGCGCGGGCGCGACGATCGCCTCCTTCCTGTGCTATACGATGGAAAACAAGGTCTCCAAGCATCCTGAAAAGTTCGGTACCGGCATCATCGACGGCGTCGCGGCCTCCGAGGCGGCTAACAACGCCGCGACCGGCGGCGCGATGGTTCCGCTGCTCTCGCTGGGCATTCCGGGCGGCAACGCCGCCGCGGTCATGATGTCCGCGCTCGTCCTCAAGGGCGTGCAGCTTGGGCCTCTGCTGCTCACCAGCCAACCGACGTACCTGTCTGCGACGTTCGCCTCCATGATCATCACCAACATCATCATGGTCTTCGTGGCCATCGGCATCGCGAAGGTGTTCGCGCAGATCCTATCGATTCCCTATTCTTTCCTCGGGCCGATCATCATCATGCTGGCGATCATCGGCTCCTATGCGACCCAGATGAGCATCGCGGACGTTCAAATCATGGTGCTCGCCGGCGTGCTGGGCATCGTCGTCAAGATCTGCAACTTCAACAGCGCCGCGCTGGTGCTCGGCCTGGTGCTCGGCAGCATGTGCGAATCCAACTTCTCCCGCGCCTATACGATGGCGCGCGGCGACCTGGGCGCGATGTTCCTGCGCCCGATCGCCGGCCCGATCATGATCTTCTGCGTCGTCATGCTGCTCTGGCCGGTCGTCGTTCCGGCGATCAAGCGCCGCAGGGCCGCGAAAAACGGCCAGACGAACGCGAAGATGTAATCTAAAGGCTCAGGGCGGGCCCCCGGGCTCCCCTTTCAGCCGCATACTCCCTCCCTCGCCCGCATGGCGCATAGGTAACGGACGATGCCATGCGCTATGCGGGCTTTCATTTCAAATTTTGATTGACATATAGAGAAAGAAGGCTGATGGAATGCAGGTACTCAAACCGGCGGTCGCGGGGACGCTCGAATCCAGCGACGTTCAGATTTCCATCGAACCGGGCGAGGCGGGCATCGAGCTGACGCTGCGCTCGAGCGTGATCAACCAATACGGACGCCAGATCAAGGCGACCGTGTTGAAAACCCTTGAAACATTGGATGTGAAGGACGCGCGCGTGGACGTGGTGGACAAGGGGGCGCTCGACTGCACGATCAAGGCGCGCGTCGAGTGCGCGGTCTACCGCGCCGCGGGCGTGACAGAGGGCTATCCATGGGGAGGTGCGATCCGGTAATGGCACAAAATCCGAATTTGAGGCGGCTGCGCCGTACGATGATGTTCCTCTCCGCGCAAAAGCCCAGCCTTATCAAGGACGCGTACATCTACGGCTGCGACAGCCTGATGTTCGACCTGGAGGACGCCGTCGCGGAAAACCAGAAGGACGCGGCGCGCTTCTCGCTCTATCATACGCTGAAGTCGATCGATTACGGCAACACCGAGCGCATCGTACGCATCAACGGCCTGGACACCCCGCATTGGCGCGAGGATATCCGCGTATGCGTGGCCGCGGGCTGCGACGGCATCCGCATCGCCAAGACGGAGCGCGCGCAGGACGTGTGGGACGTCGTGGAGCACATCGAAAAGGCCGAAAAGGAATTTGACAGGGAGATAGGCTCCACGCTGGTCATGTCCGCGCTGGAGAGCCCGCTGGGCATCCTCAATTCCTACGAGATCTGCAAGGCAGCGCCGGAGCGCATGCTCGGCGTCGCCATCTCCGGCGGCGATTACCGCCGGTGCCTGCAGACGGGCGTCTCAAAATCCGGCATCGAAATGCTCGGCGGGCGGGCGCAGATGATCATCTCCGCCCGGGCGGCCGGCGTGCAGTGCTTCGATACGGTCTTTACCGACCTGGACGACATGGAGGGCTTCCGTCAGGAGGTCATCCAGAACAAGGAAATGGGCTTCGACGGCAAGTCGCTGATCAGCCCCAAGCAGATCAAGATCGTCCACGAAATCTTCACGCCGTCGCAAAAGGAGATCCTCCGCGCCGAAAAGATCGTCCGCGCGGTATATGAGAACAAAGCGAAGGGCATCGGCGTATTTACGGTGGACGGCAAGATGATCGACATCGCATTCCTGGAGGGCGCCGAGCGCACGATCAAGCTGGCGAAGGCTTCCGGCGTGTATGAGGGGGATCTGTGATATGCGAAATAAGGTAAAGCGCGACATCCCGGACGAGCTGCTCGTGAACGGCCGCGAGGTCTTTCAGGGGGCGAACGTAAAGAGCGGCCAGGAATATCAAAAGGTCGGCCCCAAGGCGCGCAGCTATGAGCGCCCGCAGGAGAGCAAGGTCGTTCAATCCATCCGCGAGGCGATTGAAGGCTGCGGCCTGGCGGACGGCATGACGATCTCCTTCCACCATCATTTCCGCGACGGGGACTACGTCGTGAACCTGGTGATGGAGCAGATCGTCGCCCTGGGCATTAAGGATATCACCATCGCCGCCTCTTCGATGGGCACGGCGCACGACCCTGTGGCCGACTATATCGAGCAGGGCATCGTGACGGGCCTGCAGACCAGCGGCATTCGCGGGCGTATGGGCGAGGTGGTGTCCAACGGCAAGCTGAGGACCCCAGCCGTCCTGCGCAGCCACGGCGCGCGCGTGCGCGCGATCGAATCGGGCGAGGTGCATATCGACGTCGCCTTCATCGGCGCCCCTACCGCGGACTGCTACGGCAACGCGCGCGGCAAGGGCGGCAAGAGCGACTGCGGCGTGCTCTCCTATGCGATGGTGGATGCAAAGTATGCGGACAAGGTCGTCGTCATCACGGACACGCTGGTGGATTTCCCGAATTTCCCGCCCTCTATCGAGGCGGTGGACGTGGACTACGTCGTCGTGGTAGATGCGATCGGCAATCCCAAGAAGATCGCCTCGCAAGCGGCGCGCCTGTCGCAGGATCCGCGCGATCTGATGATGGCGGAGAATTGCGTCAAGGTCATGGCCGCCACGCCTTACTTTAAAGACGGCTTCTCGTTCCAGACGGGCGCCGGCGGGCCGTCGCTGGCCGCCAACCGATTCCTCGAGCCCCTGCTCGTAGAGCAGGGAATCCGCCTGAGCTGGATCATCGGCGGCATCACCCAGCCTGCGGTGGAGCTGCTGGAAAAGGGGCTCGTCGGCTGCATCGTGGATGCGCAGGATTTCGACGTGCCCAGCGTGCAGAGCGTGCATACGAACCCGAACCATTATGAGATCTCGACCAGCCAGTATGCGAACCCCGCCAACAAGGGCGCGTTCGTGAACAAGCTGGACTTCGTAATCCTCGCGGCGCTCGAGATCGATACGGACTTTAACGTCAACGTCATCACGGGCTCGGACGGCGTGCTGCGCGGCGCGCCGGGCGGCCATCCCGACGCGGCGGCGGGCGCGAAGTGCTGCATCATCGTGACTCCCCTGGTGCGCGGGCGCATGCCCACCGTGTGTGAGCGCGTCGTGACCGTGACCACCCCGGGCGAGACGGTGGACGTGCTGGTGACCGATTACGGCATCGCCGTCAACCCCTTGCGCCCTGACCTGGAAAAATGCCTGGACGACGCGGGCATCCCGCACGTGAGCATTGAATCGCTGAAAGAGCGCGCCTACGCCATCGTCGGCCGGCCGGATCCGGTGGAGTTTGACGACCAGGTCGTCGCCATTATGGAGGCGCGCGACGGCACCATCTTGGACGTGGTGCGCAAGGTCAAGCCGGTCGAGATTTGAAAGTGAGGGACAGCGCATGGTCAAATGTTACGACGGCGGCGTATTCCTGAAGGACGGCCGTACGATCGTCCCGGCGCAGGAGGGCGAGCGCCAGGGGCTCGACCGCGAGGCGGCCCGCCAGGGCACGATCGCTTACGGCATTTTACAATCGCACAACCGCAGCGGCGGCGCGCAGAAGCTACAGATTTCGTTTGATGCGATGGCGAGCCACGACATCACGTTCGTCGGCATCATCCAGACGGCGCGCGCCTCGGGGCTCGAGCGGTTCCCGATTCCTTACGTGCTCACCAACTGCCACAACAGCCTGTGCGCGGTCGGCGGCACGATCAACGAGGACGACCACATGTTCGGCCTGAGCGCCGCGCAGAAATACGGGGGCGTCTACGTGCCCCCGCACATCGCGGTCATCCATCAGTACATGCGCGAGATGTACGCGGGCTGCGGCAAGATGATCCTGGGCTCCGACAGCCATACGCGCTACGGCGCGCTGGGCACGATGGCGGTGGGCGAGGGCGGCGGCGAGCTGGTCAAGCAGCTGCTGCAAAAGACGTGGGATATCGACTACCCCGGCGTCGTGGCGGTCTACCTCACGGGCAAGCCGAACCCCGGCGTGGGCCCGCAGGACGTGGCCCTGGCGATCATCGGCGCGGTGTACGAGCGCGGCTATGTCAAGAACCGCGTGATGGAGTTCGTGGGCGACGGCATCGAGCACCTTTCGATGGACTACCGAAACGGCATCGACGTCATGACGACGGAGACGACCTGCCTCTCCTCGATCTGGCGCACGGACGCGCGGACGAAGAACTTCCTTTCCGTGCACGGACGCGCGGACGAATACAAGGAGATGAACCCGGCGGCGACGGCGTATTACGACGGCATGGTCTACGTGGATCTCTCCACCGTCAAGCCTATGATCGCCCTGCCGATGCATCCCTCCAACGTCTACGAGATCGAAGCGCTGCTGCAAAACCCCGGCGACATCCTGCGAGAGACGGAGAAGCGCTGCGCAGCGCTGCTGGAGGGCTCGGGCGTGACCCTGACGCTGACCGACAAGATCGAGGGCGGGCGCATTCGCGTGGATCAGGGCGTCGTCGCCGGCTGCGCGGGCGGCACGTATGAGAACCTGTGCGCCGCGGCGTCGATTCTGCGCGGAAAGAGCTGCGGCAACGGGCGCTATGCGCTCAGCGTGTACCCGTCCAGCCAGCCGGTCATGCAGCGCCTGATCGAGATCGGCGACATCTCCGCCCTGATCGCCGCGGGCGCGACGATCCGCACGGCTTTCTGCGGCCCGTGCTTCGGGGCGGGCGACGTGCCGATGAACGGCGGCCTGTCCATCCGCCATACGACGCGCAATTTCCCCAATCGCGAGGGCTCGAAGCCCGCGAACGGGCAGATCGCCTCGGTCGCGCTGATGGACGCGCGGTCCATCGCCGCTACGAGCGCGGCGGGCGGCTATCTGACCCCGGCGGACGCGCTGGACGTCGCCTACGGCGTGCCGGAGTACGCGTTCGACGACGCGGCGTATAAGAGCCGCATTTACAGCGGCTGGGGCTGCCCGAGGGAGCAGGAAAAGCTGGTTTTCGGGCCGAACATCAAGGATTGGCCGCAGATGAGCGAGCTGGGCGAGCACCTGCTGCTGCGTATAGCCTCGCTGATCGAGGACCCGGTGACCACGACGGACGAATTGATCCCCTCGGGCGAGACGAGCTCGTTCCGTTCGAACCCGCTGGGCCTGGCGGAATTCACCCTCTCGCGCAAGGATCCGGCCTACGTGGGCCGGGCCAAGGCCGTCCGCGCGCTCGAGGAGGAGCGCCGCGCGCAGGGCAGCGTGCCCGAGCTCGCCGATGTGCTGGCAAGGGCGCGCCGGGCGCCGGGCTGCGAAGCGCTGAGGGAATCGGAGCTGACGATCGGCTCGTGCGTCTACGCGGTGCGCCCGGGCGACGGCTCCGCGCGCGAGCAGGCGGCGAGCTGCCAGCGCGTGCTGGGCGGCGCGGCCAATATCGCTGTCGAGTACGCGACGAAGCGCTATCGCTCGAACCTCATGAATTGGGGCATGATTCCTTTCCTCATGTCGGAGCCCCCCGCGTTCCAGCTGGACGATTACATCCTCGTTCCCCGCGTACGCGAGGCCGTGCAGGGCGATACTTCGCGCATCGAGGCCTACGTGCTGGGGGATGAAAACCGGAAGATCACGCTCTCCATCGCGGAGATGACGCCCGCCGAGCGGCAGATCATCCTCGATGGCTGCCTGATCAACCATTACCGCAAACAGAAGTAAACGAATCCGCGCCGCGCACGTAAAGAATGCGCGGCGCTGGCCGTCGACAAAGTCGACGGCCTCGTGCAAAATGAAGGATCATTTTGCACGAAGATCACGGGAGATGTTTTCCTCCGCAAATGCTACAATTTGACTGCGGAAAACGCCCCGCCCGACAAGGGAGCGAAGCGACTAGGCGCGAGGACAGCGCGGAGCGCTCCACAGCGCCGTACCCCGCGCAGCATGCGCGGGGCGTAACAGGCAAAGCCGGTCGATACGATTCCACATGAAGGGGAGTCCTCCCCTTCATGCATCCCCAACTAAGTGACTGGAGTTTTTCAACAGTCTGCGCCGCGCACGTAAAGAGTGCGCGGCGTATTTTATACACGCCGATTCCTGTGCGCGCATGCGCTGGATAGGCCCGGCGCGTCGCGCGAGATTTGCGGGATTCTATAGTGCGCGGAGCGGCTTTATGATATAATGGATAGCACGTCTATCACAGAAAGGAACCACACGCCCGATGCAAAGAGAACAGATTCGAAATTCCCTCCTCCTGCTGCTCACGGCGACGATCTGGGGAACCGCCTTTGTCGCGCAAAGCGTGGGCATGGACTATGTAGGCCCGTTTACGTTCAACTGCGCGCGCAGCTTCATCGGCGGCGTCATGCTGCTGCCGTTGATCTTCGCCATGCGGCGTAAGGCGGCGGCGCAGCCGGAGCGCGGCGATCCCAAGCGGCTGCTGCTCGGCGGCGTGCTGTGCGGCGTCGCGCTTTTTGCGGCCAGCAGCCTGCAGCAGATCGGCATTCAATATACGACGGTCGGCAAGGCCGGATTCATCACGGCCTGTTATATCATCATCGTCCCGCTCTTCGGCCTTTTCTTCGGCAGGCGTTGCGCTTTGTTTACGTGGATCGCCGTCGCGCTCTCGCTCGTGGGCCTTTACTTGCTGTGCATGACCGGCGAGCTCGCCGTCGGCAAGGGCGATCTGCTGATGCTGGGATGCGCGGTGATGTTCTCTGTGCATATCCTCGTCATCGACGCCTTTTCTTCAAGGGTAGACGGCGTCAAGATGGCCTGTATTCAGTTTTTCGTCTGCGGCTTGTTGAGCGCCGTCTCCATGGCGCTCTTTGAGCAGCCGAGGCTTTCTTCGGTTCTCGCCGCATGGGGGCCGATTTTATATGCGGGCGTCCTTTCCAGCGGCGTAGGGTATACGCTGCAGATCGTAGGGCAGAAGGGGATGAACCCCACCGTCGCGTCGCTCATCCTCAGCCTGGAATCGAGCATTTCCGTGCTCGCGGCGTGGGTGCTCCTCGGCCAGCGCATGAGCGGGCGCGAAATCACCGGCTGCCTGCTGATGTTTGCGGCCATCGTGCTCGCGCAGCTGCCGCAAAAACGGCGTGAAAAAGCCCTGCCGGGCTGAAGAAAGAGGGGAAAGCGATGCGTTGTATCCTGGTCTGCGGCGCGCCGGCTTCCGGCAAAAGCACGCTTGCCCGGGCGCTCGCCGAGAGGCTGAGTCTGCCCATGATGTCCAAGGACGACGTAAAGGAAATTCTTTTTGATACGGTGGGCTTCGCCTCACGGGCGGAGAAGGTCGCCTTGGGCGAGGCCGCGATGCGGATGTTGTATGCCTTTGCCGAGGCGATGATGCGCGCCGGGCAGCCGTTTATTTTGGAAAACAACTTTGAATCCGCCTCCAGGCCGGGCCTGGAGCGATTGCTCGCAGCTTATTCCTGCCGTCCCATTGAAGTCTTCTGTTCGTGCGAGCTGCGTACGCTATATACGCGCTTTGCAGCGAGGGAGAGCGATCCATCCCGCCATCGTGGCCATGTGGTGAACACCCGTTATCCGGAACCGGAGGGGGAACGCGCCGCGTCCCAGCCGGCTTCGTTTGAGCAGTTCGCCGCGTCCATACAAGCGCGCGGCATGCTCGATTTTACCGTGAGCGCAGAGCGCATCGTGGTGGATACGACCGATTTTGCGGGCGTGGATGACCGCGAGGTCGCCGGCCGGGTCGGGGCGTTGATGCGGACGGTCGATTGAATTATTTTTATGGAGGAGCGTCTCTTGTTCGAACGAATAAAGGCAACTCGCGAGGCCTTGGATTTATCGCAAAAGGAGTTCGGTGAAAGAATAGGCGTCAGCAGAGATGTCATCAGCAATCTTGAATATGGCCGGGTTAAGCTCAAGGATTTGATCCTGCATCATATTTGCGAAGTATATGGGGTCAATGAAGCCTGGCTGAGAACCGGTGAAGGCGAGATGTTTAACGATCGCTCTGACTGCAACGCAAGGCTGGATGAGGCGCTTGATATCTTCCGATCGCTGGAACCTGAATTTCAGGAATGTGCTTTAGAACAGCTCAAAAAGTTGGCCGAACTACAGGGTAAAGTATAATTGTAAACTATATAAAGCAATTTTAAAAATCCGGAGCCGCACAGCAGCCCCGGATTTTTTGTATTTGGTTGTCTAATCAGTGGAAGTCGTGGAAGAAGTACATGCCGTTCGTCATGCCCGCATCGGAGGGGAGCAGCGCGAAGTACAGGCTGTTTCCTACGTGCTTTACAGCATTCTTCCAGTTATGCTTAATGCTAAAGGTTTTCATTTTGCAACACCTCTTACTTTCTTTTCGTCGGTCGGTAAGGACCCTCTATCTCAAAGGACGCAGGATCTTTCATCCTTCCCGTCCTTGGCGCAAACTATAGCACAGCCCCGGCGGGTTGTAAAGAGGGAATGGAAAAGACCGTCATTTTGAAGGAAAAGGAAGAGCTTGGAATGGGAAAAATGCGCTTGCCGGGCGAAAAGAACGTGAAAAATCGAGAGGCGAAATTGTGAATGTTTTTTTCGAATGTGCATGCATGAATTTGCGTCTATCGTGCGTAACATGCGTAAACGAATACGCAAATCGAATAATGGAACTAAAATGAATTTTGCTTCAATGAACTTGCAAAAAAATGCCGCCGGTCCATCGGGCCGGCGGCATGGGACGACGCTTGTACGTGCTGCTTCAACAGGTTCTTTATCGGGGGCTTCGCGCGCGGATTCGTCCTGCAATCGAGCGCCACCGCTATCTTGAAACAGGGGGAGTTTAGCTGAGGCTGCGCATGACGCGAACGCGCAGCGCATGGGCGAAGGCGGCATATTCCGCATCGCGCATCGCGCGAGGAATGCTCATGAGCACGAGCGCGTGCGGCGCATACCCCGGCCTGTAGGCGGGATGCAGGTGATCGTAAGGGTTTCTTACAAAGCCGCAGCGTTCGTAGAAGCCAAGGCGGCGGATGGATGTCTCGTCCACGGGCGGGTCGATCTCCAGCACGACCTGCGGATGCCGGGCGCAATAGGCGTCGAGCGCCTGCGCGCCCATTCCTTGACCGCGCATTGCGGGCAGGATGGCGAAATGTTCGATATAGCGCCAATTCTCGAGCGACCAAGCGCACAGGAGGCCGGCGAATGCGCCGTCATGTAGCACGGACAGGCAGTGAAAGGCGTCGTCCGCCAGGGCGGGGCTCCAATCCGCCGGCAGGCGCTGCTCGTGCAACGGAAAGCTCTCGCGGTACAGCGCGAGCAGCGGCGCCATGTCCGGCGCTTTAACATCGGTATGACGTTCGAATGAAATCAAGGGCAGCGCTCCTTCTGTCATAGTACCTTGCTGAGAAAGTCCTTCGTGCGGGCGTTTTGCGGGTTGCCGAAGAGGTCGGCGGGCGGGCCTTGCTCCACGATGTAGCCGCCGTCCATGAAGATGACACGGTCGGCGACCTCGCGCGCAAAGCCCATCTCGTGCGTGACGACGATCATGGTCATGCCCTCCCGCGCCAGCTTCTTCATGACCTCGAGCACCTCGCCGACCATCTCCGGGTCCAGGGCGCTCGTCGGTTCGTCAAAGAGCATGATGTCCGGGTTCATGGCGAGCGCCCGGGCGATGGCGACGCGCTGCTGTTGGCCGCCGGAGAGCTGGATGGGGTGCGCGTCCGCCTTGTCGGCGAGGCCTACGCGCGTGAGTAGCTCCATGGCGCGCCGCTTGGCGGCGGCCTTGTCCAGCTTTCTCCGGTCTAAGGGTGCGAGGGTTACGTTTTTCAGCACGGTGACGTGCGGGAAGAGGTTGAACTGCTGAAAGACCATGCCGATGCGCTCGCGCAGGCGGTTCAAATTGACGCCGGGAGAAGTGAGCGTTTCGCCGTCGATCGTGATCTCGCCCGATGTGGCGGTCTCCAGCGCGTTCAGGCATCGCAGAAATGTCGATTTGCCCGAACCGGAGGGGCCGATCAGGCAGACGACCTCGCCCTCTTCGACGTCGAGGGACATGTCTTTGATGACCTCCAGGCTGCCGAAGCTCTTGCGAAGGTTTTTAACGCTTACCTTGGGCATTGTTCATCCTCCTCTCGAGATACTTGGACAGGCGAGAGAGCACGGTGATGACCACGAGATACATCAGGGCGACCAACGTCCACATCTTGAAGGACTCAAAGTTGTTGGCGATGATGATTTTTCCGGTCTGCGTCAACTCGCGCAGGCCGATGATGGAGAGGATGGAGGTATCCTTGAGCGTGATGATGAACTGGTTGATGAGCGAGGGCGTCATCGTGCGCACGGCCTGGGGCAGGATGATTTTGATCATCGCATTCGCGTAGGGCATGCCCAGAGAGCGCGCGGCCTCCATTTGGCCGCTGCTGACGGATTGAATGCCGCCGCGTACGATCTCGGCCAGATAAGCGCCTGCGTTGAGCGCGAGCGTGGCGATGCCCGCCGTATCCGCGCTCAGCCGGATGCCCAGCGCGTTGGGCAGGCCGAAGTAGATGAAAAACGCCTGCACGAGTAGCGGCGTTCCGCGGATGACGTCGACATAGACGGAGGATAGGAAGCGCAGAATGCGGTTTTTAGAGACGGACATCAAACCAAAGACGAGGCCGAGCAGCAACGCGATGAGCAGGGAATACGCCGTAAGCTGCAGCGTCATCTGCAGGCCAGCCATGAGACGGGGCATGCTCTGGTGGATCAGTTCGTTCCACGACATGCGGGCATCAACTCCTGTATTACAATTGAAGACAAGGATAGGGGCGGTTCTTCACCGCCCCATGTAGCATGTCTTTGGCTTACTTTTGAATGTAGGTATCCAGGATTTCCTGGTACTTGCCGCTCGCCTTGATGTTCGCCAGACCTTTGTTGAACATCTCCAGCAGCTCTGTGTTTTCGCCCTTGGAGACGGCGAAGCCATATGCGTCTGCGCCTTCCTTTTCGGTGACGATCTTCAGGCCGACGTTCTTGGTGATGGCGTAGCCGAGCACGGGGTAATCCTCAAAGCAGGCGACGGAGTTGCCGGCCTTGACATCCTCGTACATGTTGGCGCTGTCGTCAAAGTAGGTGCAGGTAAAGCCGTATTCGCCCGCGATGCCCTCGGCGAAAGCGGAACCGACCGTGCCGGTTTTGACCGCGACCGTCTTGCCCTTGAGGTCTTCATAGGTCTTGATCGCGTCGTCGTTTGCGGCGATGCCCATGACCACGCCCGATTCAAAATACGGGTCGGAAAAGTCAAACTTTTCCTTGCGCGCGTCGGTGATGGACATACCGGCGATGACGCCGTCCACCTGCTTGGCCTCCAGCGCCTGTACGGCGGCGGAGAAGCCGAGCACCTGCACCTCGTAATCAAAGCCCTGATCTTCTGCGGCGGCCTTCAAAATATCCATGTCGATGCCGATGAAGTTGCCGTCCATGTCTTCGAATTCAAAGGGTGCAAACGTCGTATCCGTAGCGATGATGTACTTGTCTGCGGCCAACGCCGCCACAGCGCATAGACACACCGCAAGCACGAGCGCCAAGGAAAGGATCTTCTTCATCGTAGTGCCCTCCTCATATTCCCTGTAGAATAATTGGCATTATACCCTGATTCGTGCGCTTTGTCAATCATTGATTTCATGTTGGGGAAGGAGAATGTGCAGAATATTTCCGTTCTTTTAAAAGGCAAACGGATACTCGATGCATTTTGAATAATCGTTAATCTAATATTTCATTTTTGGAATACGGGAGGTTTTCGGCAAAAAGACGGCGAATCACTCTTTACATTCTATCAAAAGGGAAGGAAGGGCTTATCATGCGATGCGGATGCCCCGATTGCGGTGCGTATATGGTGCATGCGGAGGGCGCGCAGGTAGGCTGCGTGTGCCCGGATTGCGAGAGACGCTGCACGGCCTGCTTGGGCACGAGCAGCGTCTTGAGCCGCGAGGCGCTCAAACGCTTGAAGGAGAACCCGGATATGGCGCAGATGTTTGCGCAGGATATCCTATCGAACGATGCCGGGCAGGATCCGAGAAAAGCCGAGCTATGACGCCCGGCTTTTATATCGCTCAACACTCTTTGGATTCAGCTTGCAGGATTTTGCGATTGGCCACGGCGTAGCTTCCGCCGAGCAGCAGCGCCGCGCCGATCCACCCGACGGGATCGGCCAGATAGACGCCCCATGGCCCCATGATGCGCGGCAGCAGATAGACGGTCGCGATGCGCAGCAGCAGCTCTACAAACCCCGATAGCATCGGGGCGAGCGGGCGACCGATGCCCTGTAGGGCGGAGCGGTAGATGTAAAGCATATAGAGCGCGGGCAGGCATAGCGCGATGGCACACAGATTCGCATAGCCGATGTCGATCGCCTGCGCGCTCTCTGCGGAGGAGGGGAGGAGCAGGCCGAGAAGCGGCCGCCCAAGCAGGAACGTCAGCGCGGCCATCACAATAGCGCAGGCGAGGGCGATGCGCGCGCTCGTGCGCACGCCGGTGCGGATGCGCGCATGCTCCCCGGCGCCAAAGTTTTGCCCTACGTAGGTGGCGATCGCCCCGTCGAGCGCAGCGCCGGCCATCTCGATGAGGCCGAAGCAGCGCCGGGCGGCGGTGGTGCCGGCGACGAACAGCACGCCGAAACCGTTGATCACCGATTGCACGAACAGGCCGCCGATAGAGATGATCGCATCGCGAAGGGCGAGCGGCGTCCCTAGGCGCATCAGTTCGCGGAGCGTCGAGGGCTCCGGCATGAAGTCAGCGCGCGCGGGACGTGCAACCTGATACGTGCGCAGCTTCGCTATGCAATATAGGAAGGAAAAGAACTGTGCGATCAATGTCGCGCAGGCGACGCCGCCGATGCCCATATGAAAGGCCGCCACGAAGAGCACGTCCAGCGCGATGTTGAGCACGCTGGAGAGGATGACGGCGACGAGCGGCGTGCGCCCGTCGCCCAGCGCGCGCAGCAGGGAGGCCGCCGTGTTGTAAAAGAACGTGACGATCAGCCCGCCCAGCGTCCAATGCAGATAGGCGAGCGCGCCGGGAAGCAGCGCCTCCGGCGTGCGCACGAGGACGAGCACGGGACGCACGCACAAGAGAAAGAGGGCGGTCATCGCCGCGCTCAGCGCGAACGCCAGCAGTACCGCCATCGCGACGGCCCGCTTTAGGCCTACCTTGGCGCCGAAGCGCTGGGCGAAGAGCACGCCGAAGCCCTGCGTCATGCCCAGCACGACGCTGAACGCGAGCCATCCGAAAAAACTGGCGGCGCCGACGGCGGCAAACGCGTCTACGCCGAGCAGCTGGCCGACGACGGCGCTGTCCACGAGGCTGTAGAGCTGCTGAAAGATGGTCCCGAGCATCAACGGCAATGCAAACGAGATGATCAGGCGCGCGGGCGCGCCGCGCGTCATGTCGAGCGTCTGAGCCAATGCGCATCCCTCCAGGAATAAAATGGGATGCCGGCATGCAAGCCCGGCATCCTTTCCTTCTATTATTTTACACGTTTATAGGGGAACTGTAAAGGGCTAAACGGCTTTGGCGGTGGGGAAAAAGCGGTTTAGATAGGCATCGTCGTAGTGAATGTCCAAATACCGCTCAAAAGCCGAGGTCGGCGCATAGCCAGCCCTTCGGTCGCTCTGGCGGGCGACGGCCGCCGCGCTGATCAGGAGGTTGTATACCATGAAGGCACAGAGGCAGTTCGTCAAGACGCGACCAGAGGATCGCGGCATGCGCTCGATCAGGCGCGAAATACGTGGGTAAAGCGTGCGGATCCAGACGAGGCCGAGCGCCCCCCATAGCAGCATAAACCAGATGTTCGTACGCCCGCCGAAATTCAGCCATGAATTGGAGTAATCCCAGGATGTGGTTCCGAATACGATTTCCTGAAAGAGACTGCAAAGGAATTCAAAGGCGCCGCCGATCAAGCCGCCTACCGCAAAGATGGCGGCATTGTGCCTGAGCCGCCGCAAAAATAGCGTAAGCAGCACGCAACCCGCGCCGTAGATCGGGATCAGCGGCCCGTAGAGTACGCCGACGTGCAGCTCCGGCTTGTCGTGCACGCACAGACACCATACCGTTTCGATGACGAAGCCGGCCAGGCTTCCGATCATGAAGACCCAAAACAATTTAGCAAAACAAAGACCCTCTGCAAACGGCCGGGCGCTTTCGGTAGCGTCCGGAGGACTGTGCCGTTCTCTGACAGCGATGTTCATAGCGTGTTCTCCTTCCCATGTGTCCGCTTGGCGTTTTTCGGCCTCTGTAGCGTGCAGTATATCAGATATGGGCGCTTGTACAAAGGGATAGGCGCGCAAAACCGCACTTTTTCGCCGTAAACCAACAACCTTTGCGTCTGTAAGCGCAGTATACGCCCTGGACAAGGGGGAATACAAGGAAGAGAAGATGAGCGTTTCCTTAGAGTTTGATGAGTGCGCGTGCCCGGGACAAAGGCTTGCAATCGCGCGGCTTTTTTGCTATGCTTTGTCTGGGCCGTAAGAAGAGGGCGCTCGATAGAGGAGGATATGCATGGCAAAGGTCTGGAAGCATCAAAAATGGGTTATGGCGGCGCTGCTGCTGCTCGGCTTTTTTGTATTGGCGTTGAATCTGGACGCCTTGGGGCCGCTGGACGGGGCCATTTATCGCGGTGTTTCCCTGCTGCAATGCGGTTTGATGACGGGTTTCTTCCGGGCCGCCACGCTGATGGTGCACCCGGCCGTATTGCTTCTTGTCAGCCTGGCGACGATCTATCTCGTGCGCCAACGGGCTTATACGGTGCCGATCATCATGAATCTCGCGCTCTCCGTTTTGCTCAATCTGGGGTTAAAATCGGTCTTTACGCGTCCTCGCCCTACGGACGTAGTACATTTTGTTACGGAGACGGGCTATAGCTTCCCGAGCGGCCATTCGATGGCGGCGGCGACCTTTTACGGCTTCATGATCTATCTGGTTCGGCAATCCGGGTTGGGTAGGCGGATGAAAAACGCTTTGACGGCGTTGCTTTGCGCGCTGATCGTCCTGATCGGCACGAGCCGCGTATACCTCGGGGCGCATTACGGCAGCGATGTGATCGCCGGTTTTTGCGCCTCCGGGGCTTATCTGATCGCCTTTACAAGCCTGGTGACGACGTATTTTCGCGAGGGGCGCAGCATCGCCCCGCAGTATTCGATGCCCGGCAAAAAAGAGACGCTGCTGATGAGCTTTGCGCATGCGCTCGATGGCATCATCGCCGGGCTCAAGGCTGAGCGCAATATGCTGATTCATTTTGCGGTCATGTCGCTGGTGATCGTCTTCGGGGCCATTTTGCATATCAGCACGGCGGAATGGATCGTCTGTATCCTGCTCTTTGCGTTGGTGATGGCGATGGAGCTGATCAATACGGCGATTGAGGCGGCGGTGGATCTGAGCACTCGGGGAGCGTATGATCCCAAGGCCAAGCTGGCCAAGGATACGGCGGCGGGCGCGGTGCTGGTCGCCGCAATCGGCGCGGCGGTCATAGGCTGCATCATTTTTTTGCCGAAGATCTTGCGGATCGTTCAGGCGGAGTTCATGTAGGAAGCAAATCCCCACGCCTTTTCCTCATAATACAAGAGGGTTAAGCTTCTGCGCCGGCTATACTACTTTTCAAGGCGATGCTTATACCGGGCGTATTCGGTTTAAATCCTTGGAAAGAAGAGATGGATATGAAACTGCCTTTGACCGCCTTTCGCGTGCGGGCGCATACGAACAGAAAAGCGCAAGAACGGATTCGGCAAAAGACACTGAACCGTGTTTCACAGGCGCTGCGCGACGGGACCATGGAGCAAGAGGACGGCCGTCTGCTCAAAGAATGGGATACCGAGCGCGTGCTGGAAACCAACGCCGCTTGCTTACTGCTCGCCAGCCTGGGGCTCGGCGTGCTGCACGACCGCCGCTGGCTGTGGCTCACAGGCGGCGTCGCCGCTTTCCTTCTACAACACGCGCTGCAAGGCTGGTGCCCGCCGTTGCCGGTGATTCGCGCTTTAGGGGTACGCACCGCCGAGGAGATCGGGGCGGAGAGATTGGCCCTCGGGGCGCTCCGGGAGGCTTTCGCCCATGAAAACCGGGTGGATGAATCAGATCCCAGGCTGGACGCAGCAGGAAAAGATGCCGTTCGATAGAAAGCGAAGCGTCGTGGCCGGTCCTTCATCACGCGATTCATTAAAAGGCGTCTTGGATATGACCGTCCAAGACGCCTTTTGCGTATGCCTTGAGATTGTGACGAATCCGTCCCCCGTTTGGGCATGATCGCCATCATTTTTCGATTTTCATAGCATCGCGCTCTTTTTTTCGAGGATCGCCGCGACGGCGCAGCAGGCCGGGCAGTCGCAATACGCAGCCCCGGCCGCTTTGATTTCCCGTGCATGGGCGAGCACGTGCTTTGCGACGTCCGGTCCGAAGTATTGAGCCCCTTCGTCGGAACCCGCAAAGCCGATCAGGGTATCGATCGGCATGATGTCGGCCTCCAGCTCGGCGATGTATTTCTCCGTTTCGCAAGCTTCAAGCGATGTGCCTATCGCCTCAAGCCATTTTTGGGCAGCCGCCTTCGTACCGGCGCTGCAAGTCGCCGCATTCATTAACTCATGCGTTTTCTCAGTCACATAGTCCAAGACGTCTTTTTTCATCGCTCACATCTCCATTCATCATCTGGTCGTTCGTGTCCTTTCCCCGCGTGTAGGGGAAGCCTTCAGACCTATTGTAACGTATCCGAAGGGATTTGGCAATATTGGGTTTTGTATGAATTTAATAAATGCAAATTACCAGATGCTGAAACAGAATCTAAAGTCGATCTAAAAGGATAGCATTTTGTTTCTTCTTAATTGGAAACAGCAGATCAAGCTGCAGATCCTCCATTTGTCCGGTTTGAACATAGTGATAGAAGTCGAGCGTCTCCTCAAAACCTTGCCCCGAGACGGTTTCAAGCGACGTCCAACGAGGGGCGTTCCAATCGTTTTCGTATTTTTGGCTTTTATTTACCCATTCGCCCAATAGGCGCCAATCCTCAAAATCCCACGATCTGAGCACATGCGCTGCATACAATCCCCCCTTAAATACCCGCCTGATGAGCGGCGAAGGGATTTGCATATCCTCCGGAACAGACACCCACATTTCATAAACATGCGAGGGCTGACCGATGTCCGCCGTCCCTTCCGAACAGTCAAAACCGAAACATCTGGCGTCGGGTTTGATTTTCAGCAAGCCGCTTTCATTTACGAATTGTTTTATCATCATCCCGGCTTTTCCTTCGCAGCCTTCGCCCGAGGCATATGCGGCCGCCACGACCATGGGCGGCAGGTAAACAATGCGCACATCCTTGTCCTCCAGTTTGCTGAGCTTTTCACTCGCTTGCGTAAGCTGTTCCATCGACTTATCCTCCTTAAAGTTGAATTTGCTGATCGTCAACGAGTCTACAATATCCAATAGGTTTTCGTCATCCGGGAGTGCAAAAATGGGGTCAACTATATTGAGGTGTTCTAAAAAAGCCTTGATGACGCTACGAATCGTAGAAAGCGCGGTCATTTCATCCTCAATCTCGATTAAGTTGCGCTCAAAGGCCTCTACCGCAACGCGCGCATCCGCGCTCTGAAGAATATCGGCAATCTTCTTGAGCGGTATCCGCAGCTTCCGCAAAACAATAATTTGGCGCAGACGCGCAAGGGCTTCCGCGTCGTACGATCGGTACACATAATCCTTATTCTTTATAGGCGTTATTAATCCGATTTGCTCGTAATATCTAAGCGTACGGGTTGAGATTGAAAATTCTTTTGACACTTGACTGATGGTTCGCAGTTCGATAACAATTCCTCCTTTCGAGTACAATTATACAGGTTGACGCGACGTCAATGTCAAGGTCGTAAATTTGGCGCACATGCTGCCGTCTGTCGCTTTGCGTTGAAACACAGCAGGTAGCGGAGTAAGATACACTCCAATCCAGAATTGACAAACGGAGTTGCTCGTGGTATATTTCATATAAATTATGGAGTTGCTATGTAATGTGCATACTATGTTGGAGATGACAACTAAAATAGGAGTTGCTGCTATGTTTGTCATAGATAAGGCCGATTACCCGCGCTATATATCCTTTTTTGAAGGACTGGAGTTAGATCGTGCGATTGTTTTTAGTGTGCTCATGGGTCAGTACGAAGGAACGCTTTATGCTGATCATGTTGTACATCCAAATTGGGTTTTCCTCTTCACGCCTTTTACCATGCACTATCTAGTCGGTTTGCCGGTAGGTGTAGATACGGGCATGCTGGAAACGTTTCTGTTTAAAACGATTCTTGATAGGCAAGAAGAGAAAGAATTGGTGATATTCGCTAGGGATAAGGCGTGGGATGGCGTTCTGGGCGGTATCTTTACCCGCCATAAAGGTATTTCGGATATGCGTAAGCATTTTGTGTTTTCTGAGGAACGCTATCGAACCGTCCAAAGACCAGACATTCCTGCGAATGTTGAGTTGAAGCTGAGGAAAGACAAGTGGTTTTCGTTCAGTCACATAGATACTTGGGGGGCGGAAGTCTGGTTGAACGGGCATTGCGTATCCTATTGCCACGCCATCATGATAGGCGGCGGGATGGCAGAGATCGATGTGTTTACAGATGAGACATACCGAAATAAGGGCTATGTTACTCTGGCATCTTTTTGCCTGATCGATAAACTACTGGAACAGAAGCTAATACCATGTTGGTCTACTTGGCCCTATCGCCTAGAATCACAGAGGGTGGCGGAAAAGTTAGGCTTTGTGCGCGCCGCTGACCAAAAGGCGTGGATTTGGGTCGAAGCGTTTCAGAGTTGATGTTCATAATGCAGAGTAATAACTTATTTGTTTATAGAGAATGTCCTTATATACGATAGGGCATATCGCTCCATCTGTCCGGGGTACCGGTTCAAAACCAACCGCTTACAAGAAACTGCGGCGAATAGGATAGATTCTCGGCTGACAATGAATACAGACGGCGTTTGGATGAGCAAAAGCAGAGCCCACGCAAGCAGACAGGAAGTAGCAAAGCTGAAAAAGGGAATAGGCGATCTGTCAGATAATCTGTCCATTTTATATACCCCAACCCGCGCTTTGTTCCGATTTAACCCGACAATCCGACCTCAGACAGCTTTTTGCGCAGGCGCAACATGTTTATTGAGTGTAATGCCTCGCTTTGCCATGAGGTCGGGCAGACCTGCTCTGCGGGTAACCCTTCAGGCATGCCACCCGATCTCCCGCAAAAAATCGTGGAGTATCGAATTGACCTGGGCGGGCGCATCCTCGTTTGCGTTGTGAGACGCGTTTGCAATGACGTGCAGCGGATAGCCCTGCGCCTCGTGCCAGCGGCGGTTATAACGGCGGACCCTCCCGGTCCTGTCGTTTGCGCCGAGGATCAGTGTGACCGGGCAGGGGATAGCGAGGTCATGTACCTCGGGGATGAAGCCGGCAAATCCGATATACATCAGGCGGCACAGCTCGTCCTTCGTATAGGCTTGCAGCATGGTTTGCATATGGGCGCGCGCATACGGCGTCGATCCGCACATCCTCGCCATCGTGCCGCGCAGCAGTTTGTCCGGAAAGCAACGGAACATCCACTCGGTCTGCCGGAGCCAGAAGAAGTCGCTTTTGCTATAGTAGGCCGTTCCGTATGGGCAGGTGTCGATGGCGATAAAGCCTTTGACCGCCAGCGGATACCTGGAGAGGAAGGATTGCGCGACAAAGCCGCCCATCGATTGGCCGACCAGCACGACATGGCGTATGGACTGCGCGTCCAGGATGGTTTTTAACTCCTCGGCGAGGTTGGTATATGAGAAATCAGCATAAGGCCTCGATTTACCATGCCCGGGCGCGTCCCATGCGACGACGGTATACTCTGCGGTAAAATCCTCAACCTGCTGGTCGAACAGGCGGTGGTCGGCGGTCAGGCCATGCAAAAAGACGATCGCCCGATCCTGTGCGTTCGCAGGCTTGGAGATCCAATAATAGGTGCTCCCGTTGGGAGAGACGACATGGCGTTCTTCCATGGCTATGCGCCCCCTTTTTCAGTTATATTGGGTAGCATCATTATAAGGCTGTCGATCGTCTTTGAGAAGCCCCTCGCGATAAAATGAAGCTTTTCGACAAAAGCAAGGCGGCCGGGCTTTGCGCCCTGCCGCTTGCGTCCGTTATGCCAGGTTCTCACAGCCCCGCTTTTTTACGGCTGCGGATATTGCTTTCGTACGAGGTCGCGAAACTCTTTCCCCGAATGGATGTCGCTGGCGTGCTGCTGCACGGCGCCCTGCACGTAATCGGGCAGGGAACGGAAGAGCCTGCGCGCCTCCTTGTCGTCGGCCAGCACGTCGTATAGATCGGTATATTCGGCCATGTCCATCACCTCGGGCATAGCTTTGCGCGCGCGCTGCGGCGGTATGCAGGAAAATCAATCCGTATGCAGCGTTATATCACAAGCGGCTTCGATTGAAAAAAACGAAAAATAATGCTCTTCGAGGGGAATCCATTCTTTTTCAAAGCGATCCAGCATTTTTTCCCCGCTGCGCTGCCGGATGCGCCCTCGCTGCGTTCGCTGAGAGACGTTTAAAAACAGCTTGACGTTATACGCTGCCGCGAGATCGGGATGCAGGCTATATACGCCCTCGACGATGCGTACGCGCGCGGCAGGCATATGGACGGCCTCCTGCGCCGGCGCCTGTGCGTGGCAGTCATACGGCAGGTAGTCGAAGGGCTCGCCGCTCGCAAGGCCCGGCAGCACTTCGCGCTGGAAGCGCTCGCGGTCGACGTTCCCGCCCGGCTCGGCGAGGCGCGCGGGGGTCTTTCGATCCGGCGGGAGGAAAAAGTCGTCCATATGAGCGATGGGCGCGCCGTATAGCTGAGAGAGCAGCGCCGCCAGCGTGCTCTTGCCCGCACCGCAGCGTCCGTCGATGGCGACGGTGACGGGGACGCCCTTGCGCAGCTTGCCGTCGATGAGCGCCAGCGCGGGGACAAAACGCAGATCTCCTTCGAGCACGACGCGGTAGGCGGGCGCGTAGGCGGCGCGGTAGGCCTCGCTGTGATGCACGGGAGGACAGCCGCGCAGCTGATAATCCGTCAGGTAAGCGTCGAGCGCCTGGGGGGTGAAAGGGCAACCGCCGGCGAGACAGAGCGAGCGCAGCTTGGAAAGGCGCTCGTCAAAATCCCGCATGGTGCCTCGGCAAAGACCCGCCGAGCGCACGAAAAGGGCGTTCACCGTCTCGGGCGACAGGCCAAAGCGGGCCGTCTGCGACAGGTTGAGCCGCGCGTAGCCACCGCCGATGGGCTCAAAGAGCGGCTCCTCGCGCGGCGGAACGACGGCCAGCTCCTCCTTCAAATAGGCCAGGCTCCTTTTCGCATCCTCGATCATGTGCCCACCGGCAAAGGCGCTTTGATAACATAGCTTTACGGCGTCGGCCGGTTGCGTCGCGGGGTGGGCGCGCATCTGCGCGCGCAGGATATCAAGCATAGCGTACCTCCCAAGACAGAAATGCGCAACCACATAGGCCGCAAGTTTATTTATTATACAGCAACCGGTACGCTCTGACAAGAAGATCGATGACTTTCACGCGCAGATGTGATAAAATGTACGGAGAAATCGCGAAAGGGCGGATCCACATGCGTTATTTATTAGGCGTCGATCTTGGAACCTCCGGATTGAAGACGGTGCTTTTCGACGAGGCAGGCCGTGCGAAGGCGAGCCACACGGTCGAATATGAAATGCGCCAGCCGCATAACGGCTGGGCGGAGCAGGACCCCGAGGATTGGTACCGGGCGGTATGCGAGGGAGCCCGGGCTGTCATCGCGGGGGCGGGCGTGCGAGCGGAGGACGTCGTATCCGTCGGCCTCTCGGGCCAGATGCACGGCCTGGTGATGCTGGACGATGCGGGGCATGTGCTGCGTCCGGCGATCCTCTGGTGCGATCAGCGCACGGGCGCGCAGGCGGAGCGCATGAAGCGGCTCGTCGGCGAGAAGCGCCTCATCGAGATTACGGCGAACCCGGCGATGACGGGCTTTACCGCGGCCAAAATCCTCTGGGTGCAGGAGAACGAGCCCGCATTGTACGCCAGATGCCGGCATATCCTGCTGCCGAAGGATTACATCCGCTACCGGCTGACGGGCGAATGGGCGACCGAGGTCTCCGACGCCTCGGGCATGCAGCTCATGGATGTGGCGCGCCGTTGCTGGTCCGGCGAGGTGCTGGAGCGCCTTTCGATCGACCGCGCGCTGCTCGCGCCGATCTACGAATCGCCCGATGTGACAGGCTGCGTGCACGCGCGCGCCGCAGAGGAGACGGGCCTGCGCAAGGGCACGCCGGTCGTGGGCGGCGCGGCGGACAACTCCGCCGCGGCGGTGGGCACGGGCGTCGTGCGAAAGGGCGCGGCGTTTACGACATTGGGCACGTCCGGCGTGGTCTATGCGATCGCGGACGACGTGTCCATCGATCCGCAGGGGCGCATCCACACGCTTTGCGCCTCCGTGCCCGGCAAGTGGACGGCGATGAGCTGCACGCTGGCCGCGGGCCTTTCGCTGCGCTGGCTGCGGGATACCTGCTGCGAGGGCGAGGTGCAGCGCGCGGCGGAGCAGGGCGTCGATCCCTACGTGCTCATGGGCAATCTGGCCTCCTGCATCCCCATCGGCGCGGACCGGCTGATCTACCTGCCCTATCTGATGGGCGAGCGCTGCCCGCACCCCGATCCGAACTGCCGCGGCGTGTTCTTCGGCCTGTCGGCCATACATTCGCGCGCGCATCTCATCCGCGCGGTGATGGAGGGCGTGGCCTATTCGCAGGCGGAGTGCGTGGAGGTCTTCCGCGAGCTGGGTGTGCCGGTCGAGCGCATGACGGCCTGCGGCGGCGGCGCGCGCAGTCCCCTCTGGCGGCAAATGCTCTCCGACCTGTACGGATGCCCGGTGTCGACCCTCGCGGTGGACGAGGGCCCGGCGCTGGGCGCGGCGATCCTCGCGGGCGTGGGCGCTGGCGTCTACGCGAGCGTGGAGGAGGGGGCGGACGCCGTCGTCGAGCGGGCGGGGGCGCAGGAGCCCGACGCCGCTGCCCATACCGCCTATCAGCCATATTTTGACCTGTATAAGCGCCTTTACCGCACGATGCGCGCAGATTTCAAGGCGCTGGCCGCCCTGTAAGGAGGGGAAGAAGATGAACTTTTTAAACAACCTGCGCGAACGCCTCTCTCAGTTTATGCAGGGCCGGTGCGGGCCCGACGCGCTGTCGCGCACGCTGCTCTACGGCGCGCTGCCGCTTCTTTTGCTGGGCGTCTTCCCGCAGTTCTTTCTGTTTACGTTGATCGCCTACGGCCTGATCGGCTGGGCGCTGTTTCGCATGCTCTCTCGCGATTTTACCGCGCGGCGCATGGAAAATGAGAAATTTCTCTTGAAGGTGCAGCCCCTTCGCCATAAGGCGACGGAGCGTTACAACCAGTTCAAGAACAGGGATAAGTACGCTTACCTGACCTGCCCTAAGTGTCGGGGCAAGCTGCGCGTGCCCAAAGGCGTGGGCGAGATCACCGTCACCTGCAAGCTGTGCGGGCACAAGTTCGATAAAAAGGTATGAGAAAGGGCGCGGCTGCCATCGACAGCCGCGCCCTTTTCATTCCGAAGATATCAGGTGGCAGGTCCATCCAGAGCCTCTTCCCGGCTGAGCTTGCGATAATACCAAAGCCCGGCCGCGCTGATGAGGCCCGTCACGACGAATACCAGCACGGCGAAGAGGTAGTTTTGCTGTCCCAGCGCGCTGCCGCCGATGGTCGAGGTGACGATGGAAGGGATGCGCGCCACGCCCGTCAGAAACAGGATGTCGGGAATACGAAGCCGCGTCAGGCCCAGGCCATAGTTGAGCAGGTCCTTCGGCGAACCGGGGATGAAAAAGATCACGAAGACGAGCAGACGCAGGCGCTTGGTGTTCTTGAGGAAGTCCAGAGAGTCGATCTGCTCTTGCTTAAAAAATAGGCGCATGAGCTTCGTGCCAAAGCGCCGCGTGAGCGGAACGACGAGCACGCAGCCCAGCAGCGCGCCGATGAGGCAAAGCGCCATGCCTTGCCAAGCCCCAAAGGCATAGCCCGCGGCGATCTCCAGCGGTTCACCCGGCAAGACCGCGACGACCACCTGCAGAAACATCAGCCCGATGCATGCGAGCTGCCCCCAAAATCCTTTGTCCGCGACCCAATCGCGAAATGCCTGCGGATCCTTCACCAGCTGCGTCAGCGGCCCCGCGAGCGCGAGCGCCAGGGCGGCGAACGCCGCCAGGCCTGCGAGCAGCAGGCAAACGCCCTTTACCTTGTCTGGATCCAGCTTAAACCTATTCAAAAAAACACTCTCCTTGTCCATGATCGTAAGGAGAGTGTAATCCGAAATGTTCAACTTTTTTTCGATTCTGTAAAACTTTCAAAAAATGCGCTGATTCGAGCGCCTCCGGCCTCCTCGTTCGCCAGCACGAGGCTGCCGCCGTGCTTTTCGCACAGGATCCGGCAGATGTTAAGCCCCAATCCGAAATGGGCGGCGTCGTCCCGCCGGTCGCCCCTGTAAAACGGGCGCGTCGCATTGCGCAGCGCGTCCGGAGAAAAGCCGGGGCCGTCGTCCGATACGCACAGGAGGAAGGTTTCGCTCGCCGCCGTGCATTGCAAACGGACGGCGGAGGAAGCGTAGCGCAGCGCGTTGGAGAGCAGGTTGTCGCATACGCGCGAGATGAGCGCCGCGTCCAGGTCGAGTGCATTTTCAGGCTTCGTACAAAGAAAAGTAAACCCAAGACCCTTTTCACGGCAGAGCACCTCGGCCGAGGCGCGTAGGGAGTGCGCGACCGCTTCGCACGTCGTGCGCTGCGGATGCGGCTCGATGTCCTCCAGACGCTGCAGCTCGTTCATGGTAGATACGTAGCCCTCCAGACGTTCAATGTGCGCGCTCATGGTGCCCAGCGTCGCAAGCGCCTTGTCCGGCGTGATTTTTCCGCTGGGAAGGAACGCGCGCAGCATGTCCGTCTGCCCGCGCAGCACGGTGAGCGGCGTGCGCAGATCGTGCGAGAACGCCGCGTTCAGACGCTTTCTCTCCTCCATCGCCCGCCACATGGCGCGCTCGTTTTCGAGCAGCGCGCCGCGCATGCGTTCAAATGCTGCGCACAGCTGGCCGAGCTCGTCGCGGCGGGCGTATTCGATGTGAAAATCCAGGTTGTTTTCTTCAATTTGGCGCGAAGCGCCGAGCAGCAGCTGAATCGGCGTTCGCATGCGCCGCTTGTAAAAGGAGAAGCTGCAAGCGCCTACGGAGCCCAGCAGGCAGATCGGGATGAGCAGGATTTGGAGAGCGCTCATGACGCCCACCCAAAATCGGTCGTTTGAGGTGAGCGGGATGACCTGCAGAAGCACGCCGTCCTCTGTGCGCTGATAGGCGGCTACGTCGGAGAGGGAAACATAGAGATTCCCGCCTTCCGGCGCTTGATCGAAAAAAGACATATAGCTGAGGCGCATCTGATCGTACATCATAGAGAGAAGCAGATACAAGGACAGGCACACCATTGTGCCTACGGCCAAATAGAACAGGATGTACGCGGGGAATGCCTTGCGCACGGAAAGATTCTGGAACCACGTGGACAAGCGCCTCTTCGGCGTACGCGCCCGGCGTATATCCCGCCGGGCGGCCTTGCGTTCCATTCTCTGCGCCTTTTTCGCGCTCTTTTTTTCGCGTTTATGCGCGCGGAGGCTCTGTTTGCGTTCCGCCTTGTCTGCGCGCTCTTTTCGCCCGATCATTTTGCCCACTTGTAGCCCACTCCCCAGACGGTGTCGATGCGCGCCGTGCAACCGGCCTGCGAAAGCTTCTGGCGCAGCCTGCGGATGTGCTCGGGGATGACGGTGCTGTCGCCCTCGGCGTCATAGCCCCAGACGGCCTCGTAGATGCGCTCACGGTCGAAGACTTGGCCCGCATTTTCGGTCAGCAGCGCGAGAATGTCGAACTCCTTGCGCGCGAGCGGCACCGGCTTGCCGCCGACATAGGCGCTGCGGCTGGCGTAATCGACCGTAAGATCGCCGTCAAAGCGCACGCGGGTACTTTGCGCGCGCCGCGCCTCGCGGCGCAGATGGGCCTGCACGCGCGCGCCGAGCTGCCCAATGCTAAAGGGCTTGACCACGTAGTCGTCGCCGCCTACGCCCAGGCCCCTGAGCATATCTCCCTCCTCGACGCGCGCGGTTACGAACACGATGGGGCAGGAGACGTACTCGCGGATGCGCTTGCAGATGGTCAGCCCGTCGATGTCGGGCAGGCCGATGTCGAGCAAAATGAGATCGGGCCCCTGGGCGGCGCGCTGCAGCGCTTGTTCGCCATTTTGCGCGGTGATCACGCGGTAACCCTCCAGTTCAAAATAATCGCGGAGCATGGACAGAATGTCCGTCTCGTCGTCCACGATGAGCAATGTCGGTTGCATCATATCCCTCCCGTCACAGCATAGCCCCGATATTTCAACGAATATTCAACAAATGAAAAGAAAGAGAAAACGCAGGAGAAACCCTGCGCCAGACTGTGGACAAACCTATCGAAGTCAGACAAACCAAAGGCCGTCTGCAAGACTGTAATCGTATCCGCCGGCTTTGCCGGCGGGGCGGGGATTTTTCCGCAGCAAAATGCTATTTTGCGGAGGAAAAAGTCACCCGTAAACTCGACAAAGTGGCAGACGCCACTTTGTCGACACGCAAACGCAGGAGAAACCCTGCGCTTTTATATGGATTTGCCTGCGCTTACGCGGCGTGTATGAAACCTTTTCCACGCCATGCGCCACGTTTATAAAAGAAAAATGTGATTACAGCGCCCAATACCCAGGAGATGAGCAGGGAGGTGAAGATGCAATCGGGCGAACCTGCGGGCTGATCCGGCGTGCGGGTGAAGAAGGCCCAGGCGTAGGCGATCGGCACGCGGATGATGACGGTGGTGATGATCGAGATCCACATCGGGGTCATGGTATCGCCCGCGCCGCGCATGACGCCGGAGAGCGATTGCGTCACCGCCATGGCGATGTAGCCGACCGCGAGGATGCGCATCATGTGCATGCCCAGGTCGACGACCTCGACCGTCTCGGTAAACAGCTGCATGAGGTTGCGCCCGAACAGCAGGATGCAGGCCGTCAGCACGCAGGAGACGCCCAGCGCCATCTTGAGCCCGTCGCGCGTGCCCTCGTCCACCCGGTGCATGAGGCCCGCGCCGACGTTTTGCCCTACGAATGTGGTCATGGCCATGCCGAACGTGAAGTTGGGCATCATCGCGAACCCGTCTACGCGCATGACGACGATGGAACAGGCGATGACGTTCGTGCCAAACGTGTTGGTCAGCGCCTGCACGACGATGGCTGCGAGGGAGAAGATCGCCTGCGTCAGGCCGGAGGGGAGCCCCAGCTTAATCGTGCGGGATGTCATCGCCCGGTCGAGACGCAGCGTCTTTCGGCTGAGCGTGATTTGATCGCGCATCTGCAAAAGGCGCAGGAAGCAGAGAACCGCCGACACGGCCTGCGCGATGATCGTCGCCCAGGCTACGCCCGCCACGCCCATGCGATACTTCGCCACGAAGAGGATGTCCAGAAAGATGTTTAGAAAGCAAGCGACGAGCAGGAAGAGGAGCGGGGTCAGCGAATCGCCCATGCCGCGCAGCACGCCGGAGAGGATGTTGTAGTACCCGCACCCGAGGATGCCCAGAAAGATAATCGTAAGGTAGGATACCGACATGCCGTAGATCTCGTCCGGCGTTTTGAGCAGCGACATGAGCGGCCCGGAAATGAGCGGGCCGACGAGCATGATGACGACGCCCGAGAGCAGCGTCAGCATGATGCACGTGCCGATCGTGCGCGAGAGCTCGTCCTTCTGCTTCGCGCCGAAATACTGAGAGACCATGATGCCCGCGCCCGTGGAGATGCCCATAAACAGCAGCAGCAAGAGGTTGAGCACCGGTCCGCTGGCGCCGACCGCGGCGAGCGCCGTATCGCCCACGTAACGGCCTACGACGATGGAATCGACCGTGTTATACAACTGCTGGGCGAGATTGCCCACGAGCAGCGGGGCGGAGAACATCGCCAAGTTGACCCATGGGCGCCCCACGGTCATGTCCTGCGCGCCAAAGAGCGCTTTGAGTTTACCTGCCATGATCCATGACTCCTTATAACCGTAATGCACATATTGTATCATATCTGGCATCACGAGGAAAGGCGAACAAAAAAATGAGTAGGCGAAAAAATGATTCCCAATATCTAATGCTCCGTACCTATAGTTCGGAGCGCTATTTGTCTCACAGGCAGGTAGGCGGCCACAATATGCGCAAAACGCTTGTTTTGCGCGGTATAGCTGACGAGCTGGCGCGTAAACAGATCGCCCGTCGGCACAAGCCCCTGCGCGCGCATTGCCTTGAGAAAAGGGGATATGAGTTCATCGGTCGTAAAGCGCCCCTCCTCCATGCGGAAGACGGCCCGCAGCATGAGGCCTGCGGGAATTTGCCGAAAGCCGTCGGGGATGCGAAGGCCCAGCAAATCCGCATCCTCGCAGGCGACGATCAGGCCTCGGCGGATGGGCGCGCCGCGCTCTGTGAGCCTGCCGCGCTCGACGATCGTCGAGAAGGAGCTGAGCGGCATGTGGCTGAGAATTGCGCGCAGCGCGGGATCATTCAGCGCCTCTTCCCAAAAGGCGGAGACGTCGTCGCACGACTTGAGAAAGACGCCCTGCCCGGGTACCATAACAGGTTGGCAGCGCGGCAGCTTCAGCAGCTGCACGAGCTCCGTCGTAAACGAGAGCATGCGCGCGGCATAGGCGCTTTCGCGCTCAAGCTGCACGCGCTTTTGTTCAAACGTTTCGAACAGCGCCGCATCCGAACCGGGGCGGAAGCAGCGCTCGATCTCCTCGAGCGTGAACGACTGGTTTTGCATGCGTTTGATATTGCCTATGCGCTGGATGGCGGTCTGGTCGAAATAGCGGTAACCGTTGTGCGCATCCCGCGCGCTGACGACAAGCCCTTTTCGTTCATAAAAGCGCACCGCCTCGTTGCTCAGGCAGAAGGCATGCGATAGCTGACCGATCGTCAGGCGCATCGCCCGACCGTCGTTTTCCTCCGTCTCGCGATAGCGCATATGCATCCCCCCTTTTATTGAAAAATTGTAAAAACCATTCTTCTGAAATTATAAAAAACGAGGAGGGGATTGTCAATGGGTTTTCACAATTGTCGAGAGCGATAGAATAAGTGAGGGCGCATATTGGGGAAATGCGGCCGATTTTGTTAAATAATTATCCCTAAGTGATTGACCTTCAAGTATGTTTAGGGTTTATACTGATGATGAAGAAAAAGGGATCGTGCGATTCTACGGTTGGCGCAGAGGGCGTTTGTGTGCGCGCTGCCCAATCTGGGAAATAAAAGGAGGGGTACTTTTATGCGTAAACTGTTGGCACTTCTCATGGCGTCGGCGTTG
>JAEYAR010000066.1 GCA_023404715.1 Bacillota bacterium
CACTTCGGGAGCATAGCTCAGCTGGGAGAGCATCTGCCTTACAAGCAGAGGGTCACAGGTTCGAGCCCTGTTGTTCCCACCATTTTATGGCGCGGTAGTTCAGTTGGTTAGAATGCCAGCCTGTCACGCTGGAGGTCGAGGGTTCGAGCCCCTTCCGCGTCGCCATTTGCCTTGGTAGCTCAGTCGGTAGAGCAGTAGACTGAAAATCTACGTGTCGGTGGTTCGATTCCGCCCCAAGGCACCACTTGCGGTAGTAGCTCAGTGGTAGAGTGCCACCTTGCCAAGGTGGATGTCGCGAGTTCGAATCTCGTCTACCGCTCCAACCCCGGCGCCATAGCCAAGTGGTAAGGCAAAGCTCTGCAAAAGCTTTATTCTCCAGTTCGAGTCTGGATGGCGCCTCCAGCTGATCATCGTAAGGATGGTCGATAAACCGCTGTTACAAACGGCGGTTTTGTTATATTTTCGCGTACGGGCAAGTAAAGCGCATGCGGGAGATTGCCTTATTTTGTCCGTCATGTGGGGGAGACGGAGGATATGCGCATGTTTGCACAGCCTGAATTAGAGGCGGCCTTGAAAGCGGTGTTGTCGACGATTCACAAAAGCGAGAGGGTACAGGCGACGCTGAGCGCAAAGCAGCCACCGCGCACGGCGCAGCTGAAGGCGGGGGCGCAAAAGCTGAAGGCGCTGCGCATCGCCGCGGATCTCATCGAGCGGGAAATGGAAGCGGGAATTACGGTTCATTATGCTTTGACGGATTTGGAGGATGCCATCCAGACGACTTTATCCTTTATTCGGCAGATCGAGAAGGTGAAGCCCAATTTTGCGGAAGGAACGCCGCAGCATACGCTTGCCGTTCGCAGAATTCGGGCGTTTGAGATCGCCGTAGCGTTAATGGAGCGAGAAATGGCAAAGGATTGATGCGCTTGGGACGCGCGGGGCTGTTCTACCGTGCGCGTCAGCGCATCTCGCCAAACTGGCGTTCGTCGTGCTTGATGACCGCCCACAGGAGCAGCAAATCCGTCATCGCGCCGTCCTCACGGGCGCTGAGGACCAGGCGGCACAGGCCCCCGCCGTGCATGCTCAGCTGATGGGCGGAGGCATAGGCGGCGATACGCTCGCGCGCCTGGGTGAACGAAAAGCGGCTGGAGCGGCAGCGAAACGCCGTAACTACGCACGCCTTAGGCGGGAGGTAGGTGACGTACTCAGACTGCTGCAGGCCCAGGGCGATGGCGACCTCTGCATCGACCGCAACGCCGAACAGAGGCTCTGCGTCAAAAGCGTCGTCTACAAAGTAGGAGCCGTCGAGCAGCATGGCTGCGGAAAGATGCGGCGCGTAGCGCGCGATCCAATCGCCGATCATGACGGGGGAGGCTTTGGTCGAAAAGCTTTCTCCGCGCTGCGAGCCGAGGAAGTACATGGCGGGCTTCTCCTCTACTGTGCAGCGATCCAGCAGCGAGAGCGCCTGCTCTGCGCGCAGCGCGTGCAAAGAGAGGCTTTTTCGCACCTTGTAAAGACGGTCGATCTGGGCGTCGATTTCGCCTTCACGCACGCGCAGCGCATCGATCTGCGCTCGCTCGTCCGCATGCGTCAAGAGCTCCGCCGTCTGTTGAAGGGTAAAGCCATAGCGCCTGTATTGCAGGCTGCAGCCCATGGCCTGCATCTCATTTTGGTCATACAGGCGGTAGTTTCCCTCCTCGCTGCGCCGGGGCTGCAAGATGCCGTACTTTTCGTAAAGCCGAATGCCGTTAGCCGAAAGGTTGAACATCTGTTCCATCTCGGAAGCTTTGATTCTCAAGTGCAGCACGCTCCTATGGGTCGTCACCTGGTGACGACTTAATTGCTTTTTGGGATGCGTTTGATCGCAGTATAGCATAGAATGCCGTGTTTTTTCAAGCTTATGCCCGCTTCGATTAGCCCGTACTTCGGCCTTGACACGGCAGATGGTGACGCATATACAATGGACGCATATGCCGCGCGGGCGTATGCGTCAAAACGCCGGCGGTGGCTTAAGAGCAAGGAGGCATCGTCAGATGAGCAAGGAACTAGACAGACGGCAATTTCTAAAGGGCGCGATGGCAGGCGCGCTGGGCATTGCGGCGACCGGCATGGGCATCCCCGCGCTGGCGGAGGAGAAGGGCATCTATACGCCGGGTACTTACTCCGCGACGGCGACAGGCATGAGCGAAGTTAAGGTGAGCATGACGTTCGACGCGAACAGCATTACAGCCGTGAACGTGGATACCACATCAGAGACCGCCGGGATCGGCGCAGAGCTGGGGGAGGCATTCGCAAAGCAGATTTTAGAAGCGCAAGGGACACAGGTGGACGTCGTTTCCGGCGCGACGGTTACGAGCAACGCCATTTTAAAGGCCGCGGACGCCTGCATCGCGCAGGCGAAGGGCGAGGTGGTCGACGCTGGCAGCGTGAAGGAGCAGGCCGCCGGAGACGACTGGCTGGGCGACGAGCCCGAGATCCCCCCTGTAGATGCGGTTTACGATTTCGACGTTGTCGTCGTCGGCGCGGGGCTATCGGGCGTCTGTGCGGCGCGCGCGGCGGCGGAGGAGGGCGCGACGGTCGCGCTGATCGAAAAATCCGCCTCGTTCAACTGCCGCTCCGGCGAGTATGCCGTGCTGAACGGGGCGCTCAACAAGCGCTGGGGGCGCGAGAACATCGTAGATACGGACGTAGTCGTCAACCGGCTGATGCGCGAGTGCACCTACCGCAACAAACGTTCGATCCTCAAGAAATGGGCCGACCACGCGCACGAGGCGATCGATTGGTTCATCGGCGCATGCCCGGAGATGACCATCTGCGACAGCACGCGCCAGGAGGTGACGCAGGAGCAATTTGAGAAGGGTATTCTGGTGCCGCTCTCCTGGCCGCAGCCGGAGCATTATGACTACAAGAAGGAAGAGTTCCCGACATTTCCTTCTTCCATGGAATTTCGTTCCAGCCGTCCCGACCAGCAGGGCTTTGTCGTAGAGGCGAACCTAAGCGCGGCGGTCGAGCGCGGCGCGAAGACGTTCTTCGGCTGTTTTGGCGTCAAACTGCTTAGGGACGACGCGGGCCGCGTGAACGGCGTCATCGTACGCGACGCGCAGAATGGCGACAAGTATCTGCAATTTAACGCCGCGCGGGGCGTCATACTGGCGACGGGCGACAACGGCGGCGACGAGCGGATCATCCGCCATTTTTGTCCGGAGATCGCGGAGAAGGGCATCGTGAGCGCGGGGGCTATGGGCATGATGGGCCTGGATATCGAAGGCAACCCCTGCCCGACCGGCGACGGCCTGCGCATGGGCGCGTGGATCGGCGCAAAGGTGCAGGATTTTCACGCGCCGATGACGCACCACATGGGCAGCGGCATGGGCGTCACCCCGTTCCTTCAGATCAACAAGCACGGCTTGCGCTTCATGAACGAATCGATCCCCGGGCAACAGCTTGAAAACCAGATCGAGCTGCAGCCCGATCAGACTTCGTTTCAGATCTACGATTCGAAATGGCCAGAGCAGATCCCGTACATGCCGGCAAACCACGGCGGCCTGTGTTACATCATCCCGGAGGACGAGGACGAATCAAACCCCAACTTTACGGACCGGCAGTATACCAAGGTTTCGGCCAAGGAACAGGCCTATACCGTCAAGGCCGATACCATAGACGGCCTGCTCTCGCAGCTGGGCTTTGAGGGCGAGGCCCTTGAGGCGGCCAAGGCGAGCATCGAGCGCTATAACCAACTGTGCAAGGCGGGCTACGACGCGGACTTCGGCAAGGATGCGCAGCGCCTGTTCCCGGTAGAGAGCGGTCCCTTCTACGCCTGCACGTGGAAGCCCACGATCATGCTCGTATGCGTCGGCGGCCTGGAGTCCGACGAAGACTGCCATACATTTGCCGGAACGGCGGACGAGCCCCGGCGCGATCCTATCCCGGGTCTTTACGTTACGGGCAACGTGCAGGGCAGCCGCTATGCGGTCGAATATCCGATCTGTTTCAGGGGCATCAGCCATTCGCTGTGCGTATACTACGGATACGTCGCGGGCAAAAACTGCGCTGCGGGCGTATAAGCACAATAAAAAAGACGAGCTGTCGGCCCTGGACCGATCGCTCGTCTTTTGACGACGCCTCAACAATAAAAACCCCGGTATCCGCCCGCGCCGCAGGGGCAGCAGCAGTTGCACAGCATGTTTGCCAGGCAGCAGGTCATACACGGATCGGAGCACAGCCCCGTCGGCATATGGAACTGCCGGCCGTATTCCTGATAGGCGCTGCCGCCGTTTTCGAGCTGCGCGAGGAACTGGCGGTATTCGAAATTGCCCGGATCCATCTGCGCAGCCTGACGCGCATGGTTCAGCGCGGCTACCCGGTTGCCCAGGCCGTAATTGGCCTGGGCGCTGAGAAAATACCAGGCCGCGTTGTGCGTGGAGATCTGTCCCAGGACGTTTAGCGCCTCCTGATAGTAACCTGAGAGGATATAGTTGCGTGCGGCGTTGAGCTCCGAGGACTGCTGCTGTTGGTAGCCGCCCCCTCCAAACGGGTTGTAGCCGCCTCCAAAGGGGTTGCCGTAGCCCTGCTGACCGCCATATCCTTGGCTACCGCCGGTATAGCTCGTGCCTTCGCGGCGCATTTTGGTGATCAGGGAATAGGCCTCGTTGATCTCCTTCATCTTGGCCTCGGCTTGGGGAGAACCGCCGTTTAAATCGGGATGGTACTTCCGGGCGAGTTTGCGGTACGCGGCCTTGACCTCGTCGTCTGTGGCCGTGGAAGGGACGCCGAGTACGCGGTACGGGTCATCCATGGTTCTCCTGCTCCTTTCTGCGGCGCCGCTCCTGAATAAAGGCGTATTTGCTAAAGACGCCCGAATACAGTACATTGCGCAGGATGTCGATATCCTGTACGAGGGGGAGTTTTTCAAATTCCTGCGTGCAATCGGCGATCATCATCGTCAATAGTTGCTTGCAGAAATCCTCATAATCGTCCTGCTTGCGGATGTCCGTGAGCGGGTTATAGCGTTTCTTGCGCTCGTCCTCGGGCAGGTCGTCATAGGCATCCATCAGGTAGACGAAACGGCCAAGCGCCTCGCCCATGGCGCGCAGGGTTGGCGCCCAGAGATCCTCCCGATAGCAGAGCAGCTCGCCGAGCATATGGCCCGTTTCGTTGGCTAGAGCATCCACGTCGCGGGAGTTTTCGCGCTCCAGACAAGATGTGCGCTGCAGGCATTGGGTGATGACCGCGCACTTTTGTGGCCAATCGCGCTCTACACGGCGGTAAGCCTGGCGCAGCATGCGCGCTCTGGCCGCAGAAGGGAGGCTGCGGTCGTCCTGCCAATTGTCCAGGCACTTGTGGTAGGCGAGGGCGATGTTCATGTCCGCGGCGTAAGCGGCGGTTTCGTTGACGACGTAATCCCGCCGCTTCACGGGATGTAACGCACAGCGCGCAGGAACGAGACGCTCTTCGGGCTCGTACAGAGAGCTGAGCAGCAAATACAGGAACGTCATATCGTAGGTGAGCGTCAGGCGACCGATAGGACCATGCCGCTTGGAAAGCGCCCGGCAAAGCCCACAGTAATACGTCCGGTAGCGCTCAAAATCGGCATCCGAAAGTTCTGCGCGGTTGATGACGATATAACCGAACATGCGTTACTCCTTTTGCTCGCCATCCGGGCGGCCGGTGGGGGTGTAGTCCGCGTCGACCGCGCCGTCGGCTGATGTATCGGCGCCGTCCGGCTCGCCGGCAGAGGCGGTATGCTTCTGCCCGTTTTGGTATTGGCGCTCGGCCTCTTCCTTGCGGCGCTGATCCTCGGCGGCAAAGGCCTGCGCATCGCGGACGGCTCGGTCGATCTCGGCCGCGCTCATGTTGGAGGAGCCGGTGATGGTGATCTCCTGTTGCTTACCGGTGCCCATATCCCGCGCGCTGACGCTGACGATGCCGTTGGCGTCGATGCTGAACGTCACCTCGATCTGGGGCACGCCTTGCGGCGCGCGGCGAATGCCTGTGAGCTTGAACTTGCCCAGCGATTTGTTCTGAGACGCCATCATGCGCTCGCCCTGCAGCACGTTGATTTCGACCGAGGATTGAAAGGGCGCGGCGGTGGTAAAGATCTGGCTTTGCTTGACGGGCAGCGTCGTGTTGCGCTCGATCACCTTGGCGAACACGTCGCCCACCGTCTCGATGCCCAAGGAGAGCGGCGTGACATCCAGCAGCAGCAGGCTTTTGACCTCGCCGATCAGGACGCCGCCCTGAATCGCCGCGCCCATGGCGACGCATTCATCGGGATTGACGCCTTTAAAGGGGTCCTTGCCCATGAACCGGCGAACGGCCTCCTGCACCGCCGGGATGCGGCTGGAGCCGCCGACAAGCAACACCTTGGCGATATCCGCGGCGGAGAGCCTCGCATCCTGCATCGCCTGACGAACGGGGCCCATCGTCTGCTCGACCAGGTGCGCCGTCAGCTCGTTAAACTTCGCGCGCGTGAGGGTAAGCTCCATATGCTTGGGTCCGTCCTTGCCGGCAGTCAGAAAGGGGAGATTGACGGTCGTGCTTTGCATACCGGATAGCTCGATCTTCGCCTTCTCCGCCGCTTCGCGCACGCGTTGCATGGCCGCGGGATCACGGCGCAGGTCGATGCGCTCGATACGCTTGAACTCCGCGACCAGATAATCGGCGACGCAGCGGTCGAAGTCGTCGCCGCCTAAACGGTTGTTGCCAGCCGTAGCCAAAACCTCGATGACGTCCTGGTTGATGTCGAGGACGGAGACGTCGAACGTGCCGCCGCCCAGGTCGTATACCATGACCTTCTGCGAGCCCTCCTTGTCCATCCCATAGGCGAGCGCGGCGGCGGTCGGCTCGTTGATGATGCGCAGGACGTTCAGCCCGGCGATGCGCCCGGCGTCCTTCGTCGCCTGGCGCTGGGCGTCGGTAAAGTAGGCGGGCACGGTGATGACCGCCTGTGAAACGGGTTCACCGAGATAGTCTTCCGCATCTGCCTTGAGTTTTTGCAGGATCATCGCGGAAATTTCCTGTGGGGTGTAGGCGTGGCCGTCGATTTTGACGCGATAGTCGGTGCCCATCTCGCGTTTGATGGATTGAATGGTGCGTTCGCTGTTGGTAACGGCCTGACGCTTGGCGATTTGCCCCACGAGCCGCCCGCCGTCCTTCGCAAAAGCGACGACGGAAGGCGTCGTGCGCCCGCCCTCAGGGCCGGGGATGACGATGGGGTCGCCGCCCTCGATCACTGCGACGCAGCTGTTGGTCGTTCCAAGGTCGATGCCGATGGTCTTGCTCATGAAAATGATTCCTCCCGCGCCGTATGCGCTTTGTATTCCATCTGGGACAGCATACCAGGTAAAGATGAACGGAGTGTAAACCCATAAGGGCATTTTGCCGACTTTTTACATGGCTTAAACAGAAAGGTCAATACGCGATATTATACCATGAACGTCAAAAAAGAAAAAGGAAAAACGCGAATTATCAAACATGAAAACCGGGATGGGTCAATACAAAGGGGAAATAAAGGGGCAGCGGGGCGAATAACGAGCCACCGGCATGCTCTTAGGCATGCCGGTGGCTGCGTGTCGACAAAGCTGGTCGATACGATTCCAGTCTTGCAGACAGCTTTGGTTTAATCTGGTTTCGATGCGTTCAGCGCTCTTTGCGCTGCGTTCAATGCGTCCTTTGTGCAGGCGAGAGGATCTGCGCGAGCAGGCCCTCCAGCTTCTCCTGCCAGAGCCCAAAATCCATGCAGGCGATATAGTAGGACTCCAACTCGTCGTGCAGCTTCATGGCCTCTTTGAGCTCCCCCGTTGCCCGGGCGGTGAGAAGCTGGAAAGCAGCCTCGTCGGATTCGGCCTGCGGCGAGGGCGCCCCGGCGTAGAGCGCGCCGGCATCGATGCTTTCGGAACAGCCGGGCAGGTCGTCCGTCGTAAAGAGCAGGCGCAAGCAGGGCAAGTAGAGGTGCGAAAGCTGGGACGGCTCCAGGGGATCCCGCAGCGCGATCACCTCTTGGCCGCGCATCAGCGCCTCGGCCTCAAGCGCGCGCAGCAGCGGGTCGGCCGTGCGGCCGAAGGAGAGAGAGAGCCGCACGGTCTCATCTCGCGGGAGACGGTCCAGCAGCCGCACATACCCTTTGGGGGTGTAGGCCGCGCCGAAAAGGTCTCGGCTGCATCCGTCTCCCTGCCGCTCCGGCACATAGCGCTGCGCTAGGCGGAGCGCCGCGTGCGCGGAGGCCTGAGGATTCGGTCCTCCGGGGACCGCGGCACGCCGGGCTTGCGAAGCGGCGGCCAGATAACAGGTCGCGCGGCGAAAGCGCTCGCTGACCGCATCGAATAGGGCGGCGATATGTTCGCGGTCCTTCTGCAGCCGCGCTTCGTCTAGGTAATCGCCTAGGCTCACCAGCGTATCGCGCGCGCCGGGCACGACGGGGTCGTAGTGGTGCGGCGCGGTGGCGTCCATCATCGTGAGCCCCAGCCCCGGGGCGCAGACCGCGTCCAGGCTATCCGGATCGCTGGAGCAAGGGAAGAGTTCGTATTCAATCCCTGCGGCTTCAAGCGCGCGGACGACGCGCTTCATCATGCTGCTCTTGCCTACGCCCGGGCCGCCCTTGAGCAAAAACAGCCGCGTCCGACCATCCATCACGCTATGAAAGCAGGAATAAAAGCCCTGGCTCGTGTTTGCGCCGGGGAAAAGCTTCATCGTCAATGCCATCTGTTTGCCTCCTCATTTCGCTTAGATAAAAAGATCCCGCGCATCATTCTATGCGCGGGGCCTAAGGGAGGATACCGATATAGGGCAAGATGCGTTGGGCGCGTCACTTCAGGAAGATTTCGATGACCGGTACGAGCACGTCCGGCTTGACGGGCGGCAGCTCGATGACAAGCAAGCCGTCCTCCTGCGCCGCGCCGATGCTGAAATGGTCGACCTTTCCCTCGGTGAAGCGAAGCTCGCTGGCGTCGTGCAGAAACTGGGCGTACTCGACCCTGCCGGCGAGCCCGGGCAGCTGCACATGCGCGTAAGGATAGGCGAAGAGGTGCAGGTATAGGCGTTTCCCGTCCTCGCTCTGCGTGAAGCGGCAGTCGGCGGGCAGGCTCCTCAGAAGGTCCGGTTCCGCCATCGTGCAGCCGTAGATGCTGCGGCTGTGGTAGCGCATCCACTCCGCATAGACGCCGAGGGCGGATTCGGCGCGCCTGTCGATGTAGCCCCGCGCAGTCGGGCCGACGTTCATGAGCAGGTTGCCGCCGAGCGATACGGTGTTGACGAGCATGCGCACGAGCATTTCTGGCGACTTCCACGTCGATTCGTCGCGGTAATAGCCCCAAGAGCCGGAGAATGTCTGGCAGGCTTCCCAGGTGACGTATTCGCCCGTCTGTGGATGGCGGACCCATGCGAGCGGCTGATATTGCTCTGGCGTCCAGATATCCTGATCGAGCTCGGTGCGGTTGTCGATGATGACGCCCGGCTGCAGCCGCCTGGCCAAAGCGATGAGCGCCTCCGCCTCCCAATCCTTCGCGCCCTTGCCGCGCATCCAGGCCCGGTCGCCCTCGCCTTTACGGTCGCTATAGGAAAAGTCGAACCAGAGGATGTCAATTTTGCCATAATTGGTGAGCAGCTCGGTCACCTGATCGCGCATATACTGCGCGTAGCGCCGCATGTCGCGGCCCTCGTTTTGCTTTAAGGCGTCTTCGTCGTCGCGGCGAGGATGCAGCATATCGATCGGGAAGTCGGGGTGATGCCAATCGATCAGCGAATAGTAAAAGCCGACCCGCAGCCCCTCCGCGCGAAACGCATCCACATATTCCCGCACGAGGTCGCGTTGCGCCGGGGTGTTGGTGCATTTATAGTCCGTATAGGCGCTATCCCACATGCAGAACCCTTCGTGATGCTTGGCCGTGAAGACGGCGTAGCGCATGCCGGCGGCCTTGGCCTGCCGGGCCCATTCGCGGGGATCGTATAGATCGGGATCGAAGCGGTGAAAGTAGCGGTCGTATTCGGACTCGGGAATGCGTTCGTTCGTCTTGACCCACTCATGGCGCGCGGGCAGCGCATACAGCCCCCAGTGGATGAACATGCCGAAGCGCTCACGACGGAACCACGCCGTGTCGCCCGGCGTCTCGCGGATCGCATAGCTGGACATTAAGCTCCCTCCTCGTTTTGACGTCGGTTTGATCTATCCCTCTACCGGTTTATTCCGCCTCCAAGGCGGCTTGCTCGGCCTCTTCCCACGCCTCGTACAGGCGGGGGAGCGCGTCCTGCGCCTGCTGATAGGCGCGCGTCGTCTGTGCGGCGCGCTCCGGATCCGCGTAAAGCGCCGGATCGCTCATCCTTTCTTCCAGATCGGCGATCAGGGCCTCCTGCCTGGCGACGGCAGCCTCCGCCTCCTGCGCGCGCTGGCGCAATTGCTTTAGCAGCAGCTTGCTCTGACGGTCGCGCTTCTTTTCTTTGTCGAGCTCTGTGCGCGTCTTGCCGGCTACGGCGTCTGCGGGCGCTGCGGGGCGGTTTTTCTTTTCGACGTAGTCGTCGTAGTTGCCCAGATACTCCGTGACGCCGCCCGGCTGCATCTCGATCACCCGGTCGGCGATGCGGTTGATGAAGTAACGGTCGTGCGAAATGGTCAGGATGGTGCCGGGGAAGTCGGCGAGCGCATTTTCGAGCACCTCGCGAGAATCCATATCCAGGTGGTTCGTCGGCTCATCCAACAGCAGCAGGTTATCCTCGCGCAGCATCAGCGCCGTCAAGGCGACGCGCCCTTTTTCACCGCCGGAAAGCGTGCGGATGGGTTGAAATACGTCGTCGCCGCTGAAGAGGAAAAGGCCCAGTGCCCCGCGCACATCGGATTGTTCCATACGAGGAAAGCGATCCCAGATTTCGTCGAGCACCGTCTTTTCTTCGTGCAAAGAGGATTGATGCTGGTCGTAGTAGCCGATATCCACGTTGGAACCGAAGCGGATCGTGCCCGTGTCGGGCGTCTCTTCGCCGACCAGCAGGCGCAGCAGGGTGGACTTGCCCACGCCGTTGGGCCCGATGAGCGCGACGCGGTCGCCCGTGCGCACGTGCATATTTAGGTGCTCAAACAGGCGCTTGCCGTCAAAGCCCTTCGCCAGGTCGGACAAGAAGAGCACATCCTCGCCTGTGCGCCGGCGCGCGCGGAAGCGGAAGCGGATCGCCCGCTCGTCCACGGGCTTGTCCAGCTTCTCCATGCGTTCCAGCGCTTTTTCGCGGCTTTCGGCGGCGCGGATGGACTTTTCACGGTTAAACATGCGATAGCGCGCGATAATCGCCTGTTGGCGCTCGATCTCCTTTTGCTGTAGCGCATAGGCGCGAATGCGCGCCTCAAAGCGTTCCTCACGGCTTTGCATATAGCGCGTGTAGTTGCCGTCGTATTGCTCGATCGTGCCCATGAGCAGCTCCGCCATGCAGGTGCAGATCTTGTCCATGAAATAGCGGTCGTGCGAGATGACGAGTACGGAGCCCTTGTAGGTTTGCAGGTACGTCTCCAGCCACTGCGTCGTCTCCAGATCGAGATGGTTTGTAGGCTCGTCCAGGAGCAGCAGATCCGGCCGCTGCAGCAGCATACGGGCGAGCGAAAGGCGCGTACGCTCGCCGCCGCTGAGGGATTCTACGCTTTGCGCATACTGGCCCGCGTCGAACCCCAGGCCTGTGAGGACGCCGGCGACGGCGCTCTTCCAGCCGTAACCGTTGGCATCCTCAAAAGCGGAGGTGAGCCGGTCGTATTCGCGCGATAGGCGCTCGAAGACAGAGGCGTCCTCGTGCGCCTGCGCCATCTCATGCTCTAGCGCGCGAAGGCGTTTTTCCATCTGAAAGACGGGCTCGAAGACCTGCTCCAGTTCCCCCCAGACCGTGTTGCCCGTCGTGACCATGCCCTGCTGGGCGAGATATCCGATGCGCAGACCGCGCGAAAGGCTGAGGCTGCCGCTGTCGGGCGCGTCCAGGCCGGCGATGATCTTCATCAGGGTAGATTTACCGCTTCCATTGACGCCGACGAGCCCCATGCGCTCGCCTTGCTGGAGGGTAAGGTTGACGTCCCTGAGCACCACGTTGACGCCGAAGGACTTGACGAGGTTTTGTATCGCGAGAATGATCATGCGTTCCAATCCTTTTTTGAGATAATGCGCTCGATAGCCCTTTGCCCCTCCCGCACTTCATCCGGCGGGAGGCCGCCCAGGACGAGGCGCTGCGCGCTCAGCCGGGCAAGGCGATCGTACATGCTGCGCCCAAAGGCGAGAAGCGACTGCCTCTGCTCCGCGAGCGGGTAGCTTTCGATCGCATGAAAGAGCGCGTCTTCCGCGCGGTCGTACGCGCAGGCGCGGACGAAAAAACGCACGATGTCTTCCTGATCGGCGCAGGTGAGCGCCTCCTCGACGAGCGCACTAAGCTCCTGCATGCGGTCGATCTGACGCTGGGCGATCTCCTCGTCGTCCACGCGGGCGAGCAAGCGAAGGGCCCGCAGCTCGATGGCGGCGAGCACATCTGTATCGAGCGCGTGCTGGAAGCGCTGGGCGCGAAGGTGCGTCAGCTCGCTGAGCGCGAAGAGCCGGTCGGGCGGGAGCAGCTCGCATAGCGAATCCACATCCATGCGATCGGCGACGTTTCTTTCCAAACCGCAAAGCGTACGGCAGTATTCATCCAGCTCACGCTCCGCTTCGCCGTCTTCAAGGAGCGTCATCACACGACGAAAGGCGGCGCCGAGCTGCGCGATCAGCCGGAGGATCGTATCCTGCTCATAAAACATAGGCGAAACATCCTTTCACGCAGGCGGCTTAGGTTCCCTTCGCCTGAACAGGCTTCTTCTATTATACCGTTTCGACGCGATGCGTGCAAGGGAATTGCGCGATCGGCGCAAAAAGGGTATACTAATAAGGGATTTTTGAATGGAGGAGTCGCAATGAAGCTATGTGCCTGCTGCTTTGAGGGCGTGCCGCCGCTGACGCGAGACGGCCGGCCCTATACGTTATCCATGCTGGACGAATGGAAAGAGCCCTCCGAGCGCGTGCTGCTCACAGGCATCAGCGGAACAGGAAAGAGCACGGTGCTTTCCTGTATTCAGGATACGTTCGACGCGGTCGTGCTGCATAAGCATACGTCCGTGCGCGGCAGCGTGGCGCTGCTGGTGCGCGGCCTGACCCAACAGGGCGATACGCTGCTTATGCGCAGCCGTAGCGCCGCGTTCCTCAAGCGCGTGCGCGCGATGTTTCCCGGCGCGGTCGTGATCGGCGATGCGGCGGGCAAACAGCTGGGGCCTAAGGATTTGCTCGCAAGTAAGACCCCCAATACGCTGCTGTGCGACGTGTATGGCGCGCATGCGATGACGATTAAGGAGGCGCAGGAGGCGCTTGCCGCCCTGTACCGCGAAGAGCCAGAGCGCTGCGAGCAGCTAATCGCATTCATCGGGCTCTTTTTGGTCGGCAAAAGCCTGCGCATAGAGGCGGGCGCGCCCTACGTCTCCCTCGAAGACGGGGGAAGGCATGCGCTCGCCGGCCTGTCGGCGGGTGAATTGCGGGCGCTGACGCTGCTCATCCGCATCGTGCGCTCTCTGCGCCCCGGCGGTATTCTACTGTTGGACGAACCGGAGATGCACCTGCATCCCGCGCAGCTCTTGGGGTTTTTGGAGATCCTGGAGCGCTTGGTGCTGGATGCGGACGGACAGATCGTGCTGAGCTCTCACGCGCCGCAGGTTTGGAACCGGTACCGTAGCTTGGGGATGTGCGTGGAGTTGGGAGGCGGCCATGAGCGGATTTGAAGATGCATACCGGACGCTGCGGGAGGAAGCCGCCGCGGCGAGAAATAAGCGGGTGCTGATCGTGGAGGGCAAGGGAGACGTAGACTTTCTCACCTATATGCTCGACAAGCAGCCGCTCAGATCGGTCGGGTTTTACGCTCGCTTCGCGATCGGCGCCGCCGGGGGAAAGGACAACGTGCTGCGCATACTGCAGCGTGAGCCGGACTGGGTTGGAATCGTCGATCGAGACGCTTGGAGCGAAAAGACGCGCGCCGCGCAGGCGGAAAAGCTGAAAAATTTAATTTTTTTGCCGAGATATTGCATCGAAAACTACTTGATAGACGTCAATGTATTGGAAGAGATCTTTTTGTCCGGCCGTTTTGTGCAAAAGGATGCGCTGACGGATGCGCTTAGGTGTATCCGCGCGCAGATCCCCGGCGCAATACGGCATGCAAGCCTTTGGCGCGCGGTGCAGCCTCTTTACGATGAGCTGATGCGTCTGGGCTTCAACGGCGCACTGCTTCGCTTTGAAGTGCCCAGCGACAATGAGATTTACGATATCCTAAAATCCTGGGATCGCTTGCTGGATGCGGAGCGGATCTATGAGGACTACCGAGCCTATGAAGAGACGGGATGCGCCATGCCGGAGGGGAAAGCGCTGCGCACCTGGGTGCATGGGAAGGTGTTCTGGCGAAAATCCGTCGCGCCGCTGTTGCAAAATGCGCTGGACGGCATGGGGGAGGAGCGCCTGCAGCGCCTGATATATCGGACCATGGAGCTTCCAAAAGACGTAAAAGAGCTGTTGCTGGGGTTGATTTAGGGCGAAAAATCGGGAATGACCGCGCGAATGCACACGGCTTTGGGGTTTACATATGCGGGATATGTGTTATACTAAGTGTTAGTCTTTTGGCGGGAGTTGTCTAAAAACAGGTCATTTGGGCACGCTTGAGGTGCCCGGACCCCATCGATATCGTGCGTTGCATGCGCGAGCGCGCGCACATTTATGTAGGAAAGGAACCGGTGAAACGGATGCGCAACAGACCCAGCTATCACTATACGCCCGCTCGCAGCGAAGTCATCAACCGCAAACCTGCGCCCAGACGTCCGCGCGCGAACTGGAACCAGATTCTGCTGCTTCTCTTTTTTGTCGCGCTGCCGCTTTGCGGGCTGCTCGCGCTGTTTTTCACCCCGATGAAGTGGGTGTTCATCGTCCTATCCGTTCTGGCGTTGGCGGCCATGTGGTATCAACACGGCTTTAACGTCCGCGGCAGGCTGACGATGTCGCTTTTATTCAGCGTGCTGACCGTGGTCATGCTCGTATCGGCCCTGAGCCCGCAAGGGGAAATCAGGACGAACGCGCCGCCGATGACCACGATACCCCCGATCAGCAATTACACTGCGCCCTCGGTGATCACGACGAACGTGCCGACGATGCAAAACGTCGGCAGCGACGGCACGGGCGGCGCCGTCCCCGTCGTGCAAGCGAGCGCCGAGCCGGAGGGGGGCGCGGCTCCCTCGGGCGTAAAGAGCCAGGCGGAGCAGGTGCTCGACAAGTTTATGCAAAGCTGGCAGATCGGCATCATGGCGGATCTGGAGCCGCTGACGTCGTCGAGCTGGCGCGCGAGGCAGACGACGCCCGCGCAGACGCTCTTTTGGAAGTTTCAGAACAAAAAGCTTCAATCGTGGGAGTTTGTAGGGACGCCTCTGGGCACCGAGGCGGATTCCTCGCGCACAGTGACGGTGATCTACGACGCGATCGTGAGCAATAAGCTGCAGACCTTCCAGGCGGAGGCGATATGCATTCAGGAGAACGGCGAGTGGTTTGTCGATCCCGATTCGCTCGAGGGCGTCAAAATCGAACGCACGACGCCGGAGCCGGTGCTCGATTACAGTCCGCTGCCGGCCACGGCCACCCCGGCCCCGACGGACAAGCCGACGAAGAACACGCGGCTTTACTACAACAAGAGCGGCGGAAGGCGGTATCATATCGATTCCAAATGCAGCAGCGTGGATCCACAGTATTTGCCGCTTACGGAATTCAAATTTGGCAGCATCACAAAGTCGCCGTATAATAAGCTCGAGCCCTGCAATGTTTGCGGAGCGCCGGACAAGTCCGTAATCGGCCTGTAACCCCAATAAATTGCGCGGCCTGCCCTGGCAGGCCGCGATCCTCCGGCCTGTCGATTTTTTGCCGTGAAAAAACGTTGAAACGCTTGACAAAAAGGGGAAAGATCGGTTAGAATATTGGTTGCGTCGATAGATTCCCACTAGCCCCGGGACTGTTGACAGCGAATAGACCAAGCGTCTGACCAGCGCGCGGTTTGTAGTTCCTGTACATAACCGAGGAGGGAATACACGTGAAAACGTTTATGGCGAAAGCCGAAACCATCGAGCGCAAATGGTATGTCGTCGATGCTCAGGGCATGGTGCTCGGCCGTCTGGCCAGCCAGGTTGCGAATATCCTTCGCGGCAAGCATAAGCCCATCTATACTCCCCATGTGGATACCGGCGATCATGTCATCATCCTGAACGCCGATAAGATCGTTCTGACCGGCAAGAAGCTCGATCAGAAGGTTTATTATCATCACTCCGGCTATCCGGGTGGACTCAAGGAAACCGTCTACCGCAAGCTGATCGCCGAGAAGCCCGAGTTTGCCGTGAAGCACGCCATCGTCGGCATGCTGCCCAAGGGTCCGCTCGGGCGCCAGATGGCCAAGAAGCTGCGCGTGTACGCCGGTACCGAGCATGAGCACGAGGCGCAGAAGCCCGAAGTGCTCGTGCTGAAGTGATTCGGAAGGAGGAGTAACAATGTCTCAGGCTCAGTATCAAGCAGTAGGCCGCCGCAAGAAGGCGGTTGCCCGTGTACGCCTCGTTCCGGGCGAAGGCAAGGTGGTCATCAACCGCCGCGATATCGATAATTACTTCGGCCTTGAAACGCTGAAGATGACCGTCCGTCAGCCCCTCGTGCTGACGGAGACCGTAGGCAATTTCGACGTGCTGGTAAACGTGTACGGTGGTGGCCTCACCGGGCAGGCGGGCGCGATTCGCCACGGCATCGCCCGCGCGCTGGTGAAGGTTGATCCCGAACTGCGTCCGGCCATCAAGAAGGCCGGCTTCCTCACGCGCGATCCGCGCATGAAGGAGCGCAAGAAATACGGCCTTAAGGCTGCGCGTCGTGCGCCGCAGTTCTCGAAGCGCTGATTCTCCCAAGCCTCTCCGCACAGGGGAGGCTTTTTCGAAAGAGGCCGGATTTTGCTTGCGGTTTTGCCCGCGGCATGGTATGATAAAGTTGTTCCATTTCAAGGAGGCGTGTTTACATGGGAGTTTTATCGGTTATCGCCACCGTTCTGCTCGTCATAGCGGCGCTTGTTCTGATTGCGACCGTACTGCTTCAGCCCGGTGAAAGCAATGGCCTAGGCGCGATTGCCGGCGGCGCAGAGACGTTCTTCGGCAAGAATAAGGCAAAGACCATGGAAGGCAAGCTCGCGCTTGCGACCAAGATCGCGGCGGGCGTGTTTATCGTGATGGCCTTGCTGATCGCGACGATCGGCTGAGGATTTGTCGTGCAGAGCTAAAGCGTAAAGAATGACGCTTTAGCTCTTTTTTCGTCTGAATGCGACGCAGACCGGGCAAGATAACGATAATCGGAAGGGGGCCTATCGATGCGAAGGGATACCCATTATACCAAAAGGAGCCTGCCGGTCAAGCGGCCGCAAGGGAAGAAGAAAAAGCAGAAAACCGCTTTGCCCGCGCCGCGCATGCGCGATGCGGCGCTGGAGGATAAGGTGCTTCAGGCCATGCGGGGATGCCCGACGGCGATGGCCCCGGCGGATATTGCCGGGAAAACCGGGATCGCGGAGGGGATCGCGCAGCAGATGCTGCTCGCGCTCGCATATGACGGAAAAATCGCCTATACCCGGCAGGGGCTGTTTGCGACGCCGCAGGCGCTGGGTTACAAGATCTGCCGCGTACAAAAGATGCAGCGCGGCGGCGCATACCTGATCGCGGACGACGGCGCCGAGCTGCGCGCGGAGGAGGCGGCGCTATCCGGCGCGATGCACGGGGATACCGTCTGGGCGCTGCCGAAGCGAGCGGAGGAAGGGGCGGTCGTCCGCGTCGTATCGCATGCAAACGAGACGATCGTCGGCACATTGCGGGCGCAGGGACGCAAGAACTATCTGGAGCCTAAAGACCGTAGGTTGCCTGAGCAGGTACCGCTGGCAGGCGAATTGGGAGGCGCGGTGGCGGGCGACCTGATCGCCGCGCGCGTCATCCGCTGGCCGGACGAAGGCGGCCTGCAGGCGCAGGTAGAGGAGCGCCTGGGCCGCTTCGGCGACGTACGCAGTGAGATGAGCGCAATATTGCACATGTTTGGGTTAAAACGCGGGTTTGCGCTAGAGGTATTGCAGGAGGCGGAAGCCTCGGCCGCGCAGGACATCGGCGCCGAGGCGGCGCGGCGCATGGACCTGCGCGGCCAGCGCGTCTTCACGATCGACGGGGCGGACGCGAAGGACTTCGACGACGCGGTATCCATCGAGCGGCTGGCGGACGGCTGGCGATTGGGCGTGCATATCGCGGACGTGAGCTTCTACGTACGCCCGGGCACCGCGCTGGAGCGGGATGCTTATGCGCGGGGGACGAGCGTGTATTTGCCGGGCCTCGTGCTGCCGATGCTGCCCGAGGCGCTATCCAACGGAAGCTGCTCGCTGAACCCTGACGTCGACCGCCTGACGCTCTCCGCGATCATGGAGATCGACGCCGCAGGCAATGTGCGCGATTACAGCTTGCGGCGCGCGGTCATCCGCTCCTGCGCGCGGCTCGTCTACGAGGACGTAAACCGTATGCTTGAAACAGGCCAAGCGCCGGACGAGCGCTACGCTAAGCTTAAGGAGGACCTCGTCGAGATGGCGCGCCTTTCGCAGGTGATCCGTAGCCGCCGTAAATCGCGGGGCAGCGTGGATTTCGAGCTGGAGGAGGCCCAGATCGACGTAGGCGAGGACGGGGAGCCGACGCAGATTCGCGCGCGCGAACGCGGCGTATCGCACAAGATGATCGAAGACTTCATGCTGACGGCGAACGAGACGGTCGCGAGGCACGCCAAGGCGCACGAGCTGCCGTTCCTCTACCGCGTACACGAGGCGCCGGATCCGGAGCGGCTGGAGTCGTTTGCGATGTTCCTGGGCGGCCTGGGCTTACGTTTGCCGGGAGAGCTGGATGCGGTGACGCCCGGGGCGTTACAGCGCCTGCTCGTCTCTGTTGAGGAGCGGTCTGAGTATCCGGTCATCGCCCGGTTGCTGCTGCGCAGCATGCAAAAGGCGCGCTACGACCCGCGGCCACTCGGCCATTTTGGCCTCGCCGCAGCGGATTATTGTCACTTTACGTCGCCCATCAGGCGCTATCCGGATTTGTTCGTTCACCGCGTGCTGGCGCTGACGTTTGTGTCCGGGGACGCGGCGGCGGGCCAGATGCAGCAGGCTGCCGCGGGGGCTGCCGCCCAGGCGTCGGAGCGGGAAAAGAACGCGATGGAGGCTGAGCGCGAGGCAGATCGCATGATGATGGCGCGCTACATGACCCGCCATATCGGCGAGGACTACGACGCGGTTATCACGGGCGTCGTAGAATGGGGCTTCTTCGCGACGCTGCAAAACACCGTGGAGGGCCTTGTGCACGTGCGCACGCTACCGGATTATTTCTCCTTCAGCGAGCGCAGCCAATGTCTCATCGGCGAGCGAACGGGCGTAAAATATCGGATCGGCGAGCGGGTGCGCGTGCGGGTGGAGAGCGTGGATACGCAGATGCATCAGATCAACTTTACTTTATCGCAAGCGCAATAAAAAAGGTCTGCCGGCGCGTTGAAATACGCGCTTTGGCAGACCCCTTTTCTTCGCTTTATTCGCTCTTTCCGAACTTTTTTTGGATCATCATCGCCAGCTCATATACGTCTTGGTCGATCTGCGCCTGGTCGGGGCCCTCGATCATCACGCGCACCAGCGGCTCGGTGCCGGAGGGGCGGATGAGCACGCGGCCTTTGCCGGCGTACTTTTGCTCCAGCTTGGCGATCGCGGATTGCACCTCCGCATCCTCCTTGTACTCCTCCTTACGGCTATCCGGCACCTTAGCGCCAACCTGCGCCTGGGGCAGCACGTGCATGACCTTGGCCAGCTGCGAGAGGGATTGCTTGGTCTCCGCCATCACGGTGAGGATTTGTATCGCGGTTACGATGCCGTCGCCCGTGGTATTGTGATCCAGAAAGATGACGTGGCCGGACTGCTCGCCGCCCAGGTTGTATCCACTTGCGAGCATCTCCTCGAGCACATAACGGTCGCCGACGCGCGTTTTGACCAACTCGACCTTGTTCTCCTTCATCGCGATGTCCAGGCCCATGTTGCTCATGATGGTTCCCACGAGCGTATTCTTCGCGAGGCGGCCCTTCTTTTTGAGATGCAGCGCGCAGATCGCCATGATCTTGTCTCCGTCCACGATCTGTCCGCGGTCGTCCACGGCGATCAGGCGGTCGGCATCGCCGTCAAAGGCCAGACCGATGTCCGCGCCGAGCTCGCTGACGAGCTCCTGCAGGCGCTTGGGGTGAGTAGAACCGCAGTATTCGTTGATGTTCGTGCCGTCAGGCTCGTGGTAGTAGGCGTTGACCTGTGCGCCCAGTTCGCGCAGCGCGCGCGGGGCGACGGAGGAAGAGGCGCCGTGCGCGCAGTCGAGCACGACGTTGAGCCCGTCAAAGCGCACCGTGGTGGTGCTCTTGAGAAACTCGATGTACTGACGCTGCGCGTTTACCTGCTTCACAGGGCGGCCGACGGAGACGCCCGTTGGCAGCTCAGGCAGGGGGGCGCGGCCCTGGATGATGTCCTCGATGCGGTCTTCGATGGCGTCCGGCAGCTTGCAGCCGCTGCGGTCAAAGAACTTGATGCCGTTGTACTCGACCGTGTTGTGCGATGCGGAGATGACGACGCCCGCGTCGGCTTCGTAGAAGCGCGTCAGGTAGGCGATGCCGGGCGTGGGCAGGACACCCAACAGCACGGCGCGCGCGCCGACCGAGCAGATGCCTGCGACGAGTGCGGATTCGAGCATTTCGCCGGAAATACGGGTATCGCGTCCGACCAGGATCGTGGGGCGGCGTACGTTGGATGCGAGCACGGCAGCGCCTGCCTGGCCCAATTTGAAGGCCAGTTCACAGGTCAGCTCCGCGTTGGCCACACCGCGCACACCGTCTGTTCCGAATAGTCTTGCCATGATGTATCCTCCGGTTATGTTATTTGGTGCATGCAAAAAGCATGCGGGCAATATCATCATGCCCGCATGCATTATAGCGCATTCCAGCGAAGAATGCAATTATTGGATTGTTACGCCCACCACATTTCGGCCCTGTCCTCAAAGACCATGACCTCTTTGAGGAAGGAGATGGCCTTCTGCAGGCCCTCGTTGACGCTCATGAGCGCGTCCTCGTGCTCGATAGAGATCGGGCCGTCATAGCCGACCTTGACCAGCATGGAGACGATGTCCTTCCACAGCTGATAGTCGTGGCCGTAGCCGACGGAGCGGAATACCCAGGAGCGGTGCAGCGTATCGCCGTAATGCTTGTTATCCAGCACGCCGTTGACGGCCGTATTGGTAGCGTCGATCTTCGTATCCTTCGCGTGGAAGTGATAGATCGCGCCGGCCTCGCCGAGCTTGCGGATGGATTCTACCGGATCGCAGCCCTGCCAGAACAGGTGGCTGGGATCGAAGTTCGCGCCCATGATCGGGCCCACAGCCTCACGTAGCTTGAGCATCGTCTCCGGATTATAGACGCAGAAGCCCGGATGCATCTCCAGCGCGATGCGCTCGACGCCGTGCGCCTTGGCAAACGCAGACGCTTCCTTCCAATACTTCACGAGCACATCCCACTGATAGACGAGCGCATCGGAGAAGTCGGTCGGCCAGGGGCAGGTGATCCAGTTGGGCGTCTTATCCTCCGCACTGCCGCCGGGGCAGCCAGAGAAGGTGACGATCGTCTTGACGCCGAGCTTTTCGGCGAGCAAGCAAGCGTTTTCAAAGTCGCGATGATCGCGCGCTGCGATTTGGGGATCGGGATGCACGCCGTTGCCGTGGCAGCTGAGCGCCGCGATTTCAAGGCCGTGCTTCTTGATGGTATCTACAAATGCTTTGAGCTTCGCGTCGTCGTGCAGCAGCACATCCGGGTCGCAGTGACCCTTTCCGGGCGAGCCGCCGCAGCCGATTTCCAGGGCTTGCACGCCGGAATCCGCTAAGTATTTGCAGGCATCGTCGAGGCTCATGCCGTAAAGCGGTACCGTAAGAACACAGAGCTTCATATTAAAACCCTCCTTGTATTTGCCCGTTCCCGGGGGAAACGGGGTTGCGTCGGGAATATAGCCTTCCCGCGCTGCTGTTTGGCTGAATCTATTATAGCGCATGAAATTGCAAAATGCAAAAGAAAAAACGTGCACCGGTATTAAGTGCACGCATACATGAATAGAATATGGATAGGGTGAGGCGAGGCATCAGATTTCGGCGAGGATACGCGTAATGGAATCGAGCGCGTCGGCGAGCTCTTTGAATTCAGAGACAGAAAGATTTTCGACCTGCTGCTGCACCTGGCCCGCGATGGTTTTGCGGATGTCGGCCAGCTTCTCGGAACCGGCCGGCAGAATCACGATGTTGACGACGCGCCGGTCGTTTTGGTCGCGTTTGCGGTCGACGAGGCCGCTTTCAAGAAGGCGGTCGACGAGCGGCGTAATGTTCGGCTTGGCGATCCCCAACCGACGCGAAATTTCCGAGACGGACATCGTGCCCGAATCCTGCAGCATGGCGAGCACCTGTACGTGAGAGAGGGGTATCCCGTGCTCAGCCTGCACAAGATCCATGTGCAACAGGCGCTTTTTGAGCAGCGGAAGCGCGTGGAACATGTTCTGCGCGACTTTATCGATCATCTGCGGGTCAATGACGCGTTTTTTTGGCATGGGTCAAATCTCCTGCTTTCTTCTCATTCAAAATAATACTTTATATAACGGTTATCCCGGACGTAAACGTGTATGATTGTATACGATTTTTTCGGAAACTTCAAGGCTTTTTCCGCACCGAATGAACGAAAAAAAGATTTTTAGGAAAACTGCGGACAAATTGGGAAGAGTGTTTGGCTAGAATTCGTTCTTATACAGAACGGATTTAACAATACGGTCCAAGTGGCTTTCGCAGTGCGCTTTACGGCATTTACATGCAGGCCAAAATCGGTTACAATGAACTGAAATATAAGCTTTAGAAACGGCAGGTGCTTGGGATGGCGCAGAATATCTTGCAATACATATTGGGCGGCTCGGTGGCGCTGTTGATCTATGCGGCGATCGTGATCATCTTTATCGTTGCGGCGATCAAGTGTTTCGTCCCGATAACGAAAAATGCATCCGCCTTGCGTAAGGCGGCCCGCAGGCTGATCGACGAGGGGAAGCGGGGGGTGAGCGTCCCCTCTTGGAACGACCTCGATTTTCTAGGCAAGGGCTTGCAGGACGAGTGGGCGCGCTTTTTGCAAAACGCGCAATCACGCGACGCGCACGGCACATCCTGCGACGTCGAGGATTACATCAATGAAGATTCGGCCGTTTACGACGCAGGCAATCCGCAACTGAGCGAGATGATTCCGGGCGTCATGGTCTCCCTGGGCATTCTGGGCACATTTCTCGGTTTGGTGACCGGCCTTTCGGGCCTGGTGCTGACGGACGATACGTCGGTCATGCTCACGGCCATCGAGCAGCTGATCGCGGGGATGAGCACGGCCTTTTTAACATCGATCTTCGGCGTTATCGCCTCGCTCATCTTCAATTTCTTAAACCGGTATAACCTGGGTAGAGCGCAGCGGGCGCTGGCGCATTTTGTGGACGCGTTTGAGCAGTACGGTATGCCCAAGCCTGTGGACGACCGCACGCAGCTGATTACCCTGCAGCAGGAGCAGACGGCCTACTTGCGCACTGCGGTGGAAGAGGTTTCCGCCCGCATGATCACGCAGATCGAGCAGAGCATTTTGCGGGCCCTTTTACCTGTGCAGCGTTCGATGGATAACTTCATCGTCGCGGCGACGCGCGAGCAGGTGGAGGGGATTGACCGGGTGGCCACACGATTTGTGGAACGCATGGACGAAGCGATGGCGGGAAGGCTGAGCCAGCTATCGGGCAAGCTGGACGAAATGGCGGGAATCAATCAGGCGACGCAGACGGACATGAAAAATGCCGCCGAGGCGATCGCGACCATGACGCAGGATGTCATCAATATGCATCAGCTCTCTCAGACCGTGCTCGATCAGTTTCAAACCTACGTCACGGATATTTCGCAGGACAAGCAAAGCGTTCAGGAGAGCGCGGTGCGTTGCGCCCGCATGGTAGAAGAGGCGGAGGCGGCGCTTTCAAAGGTGATGGAGACGCTCGGCCAGACATCCACGCAGCAGGCGCGTTACCTCGCTAAGCTGCAGGAATATCAGGCGGCCGTGCTTGCAAACCAGCAGCAATACACAGCTTGGACGGACAAATTCTTGAGCAGCGCGCAATCCCAAAGCTTGACGACCGCCAAGGAGCTAGAGCGCGTAAGCAGCTCCATCAAGGACAGCGCGGCGCTGCTCAACAGCGCATACCTGTCCTTCTGCGAACAGCTTGAGGAAGGGCTCAGCAAGGGGCTGGCGCTGCTGGATGAAAACGTGACGACGACGACGAAGCAACTGGGCACGACGCTGGCGGGCATTCGCCAGACGACGGATTCGCTGCCGAACCTGCTGTCGAGCAGCGCGCGCAAGTACGGCGCACAGGTAGAGCAGTTTGTTGCGGCGCTGCAGCAGCTGCAGCGCGCGATGGAGCGTACGGCGCAAGCAGCGGAGGAAGCCTCCCGGGAACAGACCAAAAGGGAGGTAAGTTGATATGCGCACACACAGCCAGAGGAGGCCGAGAGGGGATACGGGTTCCTATTGGATATCCTTCTCCGATCTCATGGCCGGCATGCTGTTTGTGTTTGCGCTCATCCTCTTCTTCAGCATCTATCAGCTCGTCGAATTGCAGGAAACAAAGACGGCTGAATTGGAAACCAAAGAAGCGCAATTGACACAGCAGCAGAGTATACTGCTCGACCAAGAGGCGGAACTGCAGGATAAGGAAGCACAGCTGGCGGCATCGACGCTGCTATTGGATGAGCAACAGAAGACGCTCGACGATCAGGCGGCACTGCTGGCGCTTTCGACAGCCCAATTGGAGGAAAAGCAGACCGCGTTCGATGCGCAAAGCGTAGAATTGGACGAGGCGCGCAAAAAGATCGCGCTCGCTCAAGAGAACATGGCGGCGCAGCAGCTGCGTATGGACGAGCAGGAGGCGCTGCTCTCCGCTCAGCAGACGAAGATCGACAACTTGGTCGGCGTGCGTTCGCGCATCATTGAGGACCTGCGCGACGAGATGCTCGGCGCGAACCTCAATACCGTCGTAGACCGTCAGACCGGGGCGATCGTGTTCACGGGTTCGGTTCTCTTCGATTCCGGGAAGTCGGACTTGAAGCCTTCGGGTATGGCGCTGCTGGACAGCTTCTTACCGGTCTACGTGCGCACGCTGCTCTCGGCTGAAAACAGCGAGTACGTGGCGGAAATCATCATCGAGGGCCACACGGATACTGACGGCGATTACCTGAGCAATTTGAACCTGTCTCAGCAACGCGCACTGTCGGTCGTTACCTATTGTCTATCGGACGCTTTTGGTGGGTTGACCTACGCCGAAAAAGAACAGCTGCGCTCGATCATGACGGCGAATGGGCGCTCTTGGGTGGATCCCGTCTACTACGAGGACGGAACGATCAACAAGGACGCATCGCGCCGTGTAGAATTCAAGTTCCGCCTCAAGGATGCGGAGATGATCGACGAGATGAGCCGCATTCTGGAAGCGGCGGAATGAAAAGCGGGTATCTGCCCGTTATCATAAAGGATGGAGGAGCATATGCGGATTTTTGCTTGGGTGATGGTGGTCATTACCGTCCTGGTTTTGGGCGTGGCAGGGTATGAACTGGCGACGCTTAAATTGGGTACAGAGGCGGTACAGGTGACGGTGACCCCGGCCTCGCAAAATCAGACGCTCTTTGAAAGCATGCGCAGCGGCATGGACAATGACTCCCTTACTGGACGTGTGTTTAGGCAGGAGGCGATTGGCAATGCTGAGGAATACGTATTTGTTACGTATACCGTGCCTGTGAAGAACATGAATCTCCTGAGCGCCGAGTGGATTGAGTTGGTGGTGACGCCGCAGGAAGAGGATATCGCTCAAATTTCGACCGGTGACGCGCAAAAGCTGCCGGGGCTTAGTAGGGCCAATCTCAGCGCTACGGTGCTATGCAAAATGGACGCGCAAACGGCGTCGGCTAGACCCATATCGCTGGAATTGAATTATTTTCTGTTCGGCAGGCCGTATAGCTTTAAAATATAAAAGCAGGTAAGGGAGGTGTAGAGCGCACGCAGCTCAGTTCGAAAGTAGGTTGCAAGGAAAGGCTTATAAGTGCGAAGTGGAAGCGATGGGTAATTCCCTGGGAGGTTCGCACTGAATTTACACATAGTTATAAATGAGATGATGAAAGAAAGATATTTCTGTTTGTGCCTGCATCTTTCTGTAATAGGAAGTTGTGCAGGTCGTGTAGAAAAAGAACAAACGAAATGGGCAGGAATGCTGTCTCGCTCCGCACGGAGCGAGTGGATTGAAATTCACCCAGCCAGCGAGGTCGACGATAAATGCGTCGTCTCGCTCCGCACGGAGCGAGTGGATTGAAATCACAACAATTCTACCCGATTTTTCGGGCGATCAGGTCTCGCTCCGCACGGAGCGAGTGGATTGAAATCGATGCTCCAGGCAGTGAGAGGCGCGCCTCTCTGTCTCGCTCCGCACGGAGCGAGTGGATTGAAATCTGCATCTTGCGCCACTCGGGATAGGTCATCGTGGTCTCGCTCCGCACGGAGCGAGTGGATTGAAATTGTGAGCTCTTCGGCATAGCTCACCTGCCGGACCGTCTCGCTCCGCACGGAGCGAGTGGATTGAAATGTCGAGGAGCGCAAGGCGGCCATGGCCCATTTCGTCTCGCTCCGCACGGAGCGAGTGGATTGAAATGCGGATGATCGACGTGCATAAGCCCGTCACGGTAGTCTCGCTCCGCACGGAGCGAGTGGATTGAAATGAGTGTGCGCACCATCATGGCCGCGCTCTGGTTGGCCTCGCTCCGCACGGAGCGAGTGGATTGAAATGCTCAGCGCGCCGCGAATGACCCCTGCCGTGGGGGCCTCGCTCCGCCCGGAGCGAGTGGATTGAAATATTTCCTGACGTTGAACTCAGATATGGAGACAGCGCACGTCTCGCTCCGCACGGAGCGAGTGGATTGAATTTGATCCGACGTCGCGTCGGCGATCCGCGTGCCGTCTCGTTTTGCAGAAGTAAAAAATGGACTTGTTCTTTTGCACCCCTTTTTGCCACTGACATACGATATTAGCGTGAGGGCAACCTCACCAAGAAAATCGAGGGGGTACAATAAAATGAGCTTCTACTCCTTTAAAAACGCTAATACATCCTGTTGTCCTGGTATGGTAGGAAACGATGTACTTAATGGCCTGAATGAAAAAATTTGCATTCAGGTGCAGCGCGTGTATGATTCATGCCTTCAGCAGGAGCAAAAGGAAGATGTGGATGTAACGCTTTGCAGCTATGGTTTGGTTCCTTCTTGCGGATGCGGCAACAACGAGAATAACGAGAACACGCAACCCGTTATGCCTATCACCTTCGAGAGCTGCCGTTCCACCTCTACTGAAGGTACGATCCGCGACTTGACAATCGATCGTCTGTGCGACCGTCCTTGCTTCGCCCGTGTGCGCTGTAAGATCGACGTGCCAATCGACATCCTGTTTACAGATGCGAATTGTCGCGAGTACATCGGCCGTGGCGTTGTTACGGTCAACAAAGATGTTTTGCTATCTATCCCCGATGAATCCATTGTGCCTTACACTCTGGAGTCCATGGTTAGCGCAATTTGTGTTTCCGGGACCTATCGTGGCAACAACGTTTTCCGTCTGACGATTTGCGTTACGGTGGTACTCAAGGTTCTAGCAAAAGTCGAAATTCTTGTTCCTTCCTATGGTTTCTGCCCGATCCCGCCTTGCGAAGAATTTGCTGAAAACGTTTGCGATGAGTTCTTTAGCTTACCGTTGTTCCCGCCGGCTCTTTGTGATGAAAGCACTGTTGCAACGAATTGTGCATGCAATACCTGCAACACGCTCGGCCAGTCCAACTGCAATTGTAACACTGGCTGCGGCTGTAACACTTGCCGTAGATAAAATCTCCATAGCCCCCGAAGAAGTGCATTGCACCCCTCGGGGGCTTACCTAGTCAGGTGCGAAGTACAAGCAGTATACGTTTTCCGGGGAGGTTCGCACCAGCATATTGTTCATTCTGGGGGGTTGTTTTGATCATTACTGAAGGACAAAATGAAAAATAATGACTTTGAAGCAGGATTCTATGCAATTGGATAGAAATTTATACTAATCAATGATTTGGTTTTGCGGTCTCGCTCCGCACGGAGCGAGTGGATTGAAATTTCTTGTGTCGTGGGCGTCGTGACGCTATATAGAGTCTCGCTCCGCACGGAGCGAGTGGATTGAAATGAGCATGCGCACGCTGATGAGGTATCTAACCCGGTCTCGCTCCGCACGGAGCGAGTGGATTGAAATTTCCTACTATGATGATAACGAGGTCATGTTTCGCGTCTCGCTCCGCACGGAGCGAGTGGATTGAAATCGGTTCGCCTCCATGATCTGGCGAAACGTAAACGTCTCGCTCCGCACGGAGCGAGTGGATTGAAATGGCTATAAATCATGGTTGTTCGGCGCGCTGGATATCGTCTCGCTCCGCACGGAGCGAGTGGATTGAAATCATCGCGCACCTTTGATGCGCCCTGTCAGGGCAGTCTCGCTCCGCACGGAGCTAGTGGATTGAAATCGACGAGTGACGCAGATGCCGTAATCTTTTGGCAGTCTCGCTCCGCACGGAGCGAGTGGATTGAAATAACAATGCGTCGATTGTTGAACATGGATTATAATGTCTCGCTCCGCATGGAGCGAGTGAATTGGCGTGGGTGTTGTTCGGCGGAATAGGATACGCAAGCGCAACACGATACGGGGCATGCAGTGTACGTAACGCTTATACATGACAAACTACAACGAGCATGGTACAATAAGACCATTGCGAGGAGGGATGATCATGGATGAAGCGCTCGCGCTCTTTTCTCAGGAGACGTCGGCATGGTTTGAAAGCGCAGTTGGCCGTCCTACAGACGTACAACGCGAAAGCTGGCCCGCGATCGCGTCCGGGCAGCATGTGCTTGTTAGCGCACCGACGGGTACAGGCAAGACGCTTTCCGCCTTTCTGTGGTTTATCGATCAGCTGATGGTGCAAGCCAAGCACGTCGAGCCCATGGATGCACTCCAAGTGATATACATCTCTCCGCTGAAAGCGCTGGGGAATGACATCAACGAAAACCTAAAGCGACCGATCGCTGGGATTGAGGGCGCTTCTGGCATCCGAACGGCCGTACGTACAGGCGATACGCCTCAGGCTGAGAGAACCCGTATGCAGCGCAGGCCGCCCCATATTTTGATTACGACGCCTGAATCGCTCTATTTGCTGCTGACCTCCTCCGGCGGCAGGCGCATGCTATCGACCGCGCGCGCTGTCGTCGTGGACGAACTGCATGCGCTCATCGGTGGCAAGCGCGGGGCGCATCTTATGCTCTCTCTGGCGAGGCTGGATGCGCTATGCGGGCACGCGGTGCAGCGCATAGGCCTCTCTGCGACGGTTCATCCGCTTCAAGCAGCGGCGAATTATCTCGCGCCTTCGGTCCGCGTAATCGCCCCGTCTATGAAAAAGGCGTCGGATATGGAAGTGACATGCCCCGTATCCGACATGCGCGTGTTGCCCGAAGGTACGATTTGGCCAGAACTGGCGCGGGCGGTTGTCGAGGAATGCACGGGCATGCGCACGGTGATCGCCTTTTTAGAAGGGAGGGCACAGGCGGAGCGCCTCGCGCACGGCGTCAATGCACTGATGGGCGATGGATTTGCGCGCACACACCACGGATGCGTATCCAAAGAACAGCGTTTGGAGGCAGAACAGCAGCTGCGAAGCGGGCAACTGCGGCTGTTGTGCGCAACGTCGTCTATGGAATTGGGCATTGACGTGGGCGAGGTAGACAAGGTCGTGCAGATCGGCTGCCCGGGGACGGTTTCAGGCGCGCTGCAGCGCTTGGGTCGCGCGGGTCACAACCCGGGACGCGTGAGCGTAATGCGCCTCTTTCCGCGTACGGCAGCAGAGGCGCTTTCCTGCGGTTTCACGGCGACTGCGGCGATGGAGGGGGCGATCGAGCCCGCACGTCCGCCTGAACATTGCCTGGACGTACTCGCCCAACACCTCGTCTCCATGGCCGTAACGGGGACCTATACGGTAGACGAGGCGCTGGCGATCGTTCGGGACGCACATAGCTTCAGGGAAATTTCGCGCGGGCAGATTGAATCCGTATTGCGCATGCTCGCCGGGGACTTTGAACACGCGTTAGACCGACCTGTGAGACCGCGCCTGCTTTACGATCGCATTCACGGTACCGTTTCCGGGGATGCGTATACGCGCATGCTGGCCGTATCGGCGGGAGGGACGATCCCGGACCGTGGCTGGTTTCCTGTCATGCTTGCGGATGGGACGCGCCTGGGCGAGTTGGACGAGGAGTTTGTCTTTGAGGCGCGCGTTGGCGATAAGTTTTTACTCGGCGCTTTTGCTTGGCGGATTGTAGAGATCAGGAAGGACCGGGTCGTCGTCGTCTCGGCGAATATGGAGGGGGCGCAGTCGCCATTTTGGAAGGGGGACGGTCAAGGGCGCGCCTATGAGACGGGCGTTCTTTTTGGTAAGATGATGCGCGCGTTGGAAGAGGCGTACAGGGGCGGTCGTCTGCCGCTGGCATTGAGGAACTTACACATGAACGCAGATACGGCGACGAATGCGGCGCGGCACGTAAAGCGGCAACTTGAAGTGGCTGGATGTTTGCCGAGCGATCGTACGATAATCGCGGAGCATTTCGTCGATGAGGCGGGGGAACACCAACTGATGGTG